>JAYENX010000001.1:0-23017 GCA_034722435.1 Nanobdellota archaeon
AAGGGCTTATGTCAATCTTTTTTTTGTATAGTGATTTCATGAATTCTGATCTGTTTTTTACCATGAAAACGAAAAAAAGCCAAGAGGGGTTAGAATCTTTTAAAGGTTTGATAAAATCTATAACGCCTTCAAGTTCTTTCATAAGTATATTTGCGTTTTTTCGTTTTCATGGTAAAAAACAGATCAGAATTCATGAAATCACTATACAAAAAAAAGATTGACATAAGCCCTTTACTAGATTATAAAGACTTAAGCAACAAAAGCAAAAAAGCTCAAGACTCTGTAAACAAACATACAACTTTCGCCCTTAATCGACCTATAAATCAAATAGAATACTTAATCAAAAAAATAAAAGAGGTATGTAAAAATGGAAATTATTGAAGACTTAAAAAAAAAAATCCAAGGAAAAGAAAAAATAATTATATTCCCCGAATCTGAAGATGAAAGAATACTGAAAGCCACAGAAATTCTAATCAAAAAAAATATTGCAAAACCAATTTTAATAGGAAACTCACAAAATATTATTAAAAAAATTAACGAACTCAATCTAAACCTTAACAATATTGACATCATAAACATCAACAATCCTCCTGAAGACTTCTCAGAACAATTATTTGAAATAAGAAGAAATAAAGGTTTAACATTAGAACAAGCTAAAGAACTTCTCAAAAATCCTGTTTACTATGGAACCATGATGTTAAAACAAGGAAAAGCCGACGGATTAATTTACGGAGCATCACATCCTACTACAGAAACCATAAAACCTGCTTTACAAATAATAAAAACCAAACAAGGAATTGCATCAAGTTATTTCTTAATGATAAAAGAAGATAAACAATTAATGTACGCAGACTGCGCTTTTGTTGTACAACCATCATCAGAAGAACTCGCAAAAATAGCAATCCAAACCGCAGAATCCGCCAAATCCCTAAACATAGAACCAAAAATTGCCATGCTTTCATTCTCAACAAAAGGTTCTGCCAAACATGAAAATGTTGAGAAAGTTTCCAAAGCAACAAACATTGTAAAAAAAGAAAAACCTGATTTAATGATTGAAGGAGAAATACAATTAGATACTGCCCTTGTTCCAGAAATTTCAAAGAAAAAGTTTCCTGAAAGTCAAATTAAAGGCAATGCAAATATTCTCATCTTTCCAGACCTCAATTCAGGAAATATAGCTTACAAAATAACACAAAGACTTGCAGGATTTAAAGCAATAGGTCCCATCATCCAAGGTCTAAACAAACCAGTTAATGATTTAAGTAGAGGATGTTCGATCGAAGACATAATAAACGTCACAATAATAACATGTGCACAAAGTGAAAATAAATGATAATTGAACTTAACCAAGAAAGTGAAGAATGGAATACATTTCTGAAAAATAATAACCACAGAATATATCACACCCCTAAATTTAAAACATTCATAGAAGACACATTTAGACTAAGACCAAAATATATTGCATATAAAGAAGATAATATCATCAGAACCATTCTACCACTTACTCCTGTACACAGTAAAATATTTGGAAATCGCCTTATTTCAGTAGCAATGCTTGAATATGGCGGATTCGCTGGAGATGAATCTCACACTAACAAAATAATTGATTACATTAAAGAAAGATATAAACAAAAATACGATTACGCAGAAATAAGACAAGGTCTTGATAAATTTAACAATTTAAATCTAGAAAATAAAAGACAAAAAAGATTTATCCTCCATTTAAATACTTCAGAAGAACTCTGGAAAAATATCCAAAAAGAAAAAAGAAAAGCTATCAAAAAGTCTAAAAAAAATCTTTTTACACGAGAATTAACAATTAAAGATATTAATAAAATCTATAAATTATATCTTAATAACATGAGAAAATTTGGAACCCCTCCAAGTCCTAAAAAATTCTTTATAAATTTTTTCAAACTCAATTTAGGAAAATGCTTCGGATCATTTTTAGATGGAAAATTAACAGCCTTTCTATTAGGATACACTTACAAAGATCGAATCCATGTAATAATAGCAAATGCTTATTCAAAATATCTTAAATATCGCTCTAATGACGCAGTACATTGGGCATTCATCGAATGGGGATGTCATAATAATTTTCAAATTTTTGATTTCGGAATAGTCAGAGAAAACTCAGGACATTTTGAATATAAAAGAAAATGGGGTGCTGAACTTAAAGATCTTAACAGACACATAATATATTTAAAAAAAGACAAAATAAAAGATCCCAATCCTGAAGATCCAAAACTACAAACAATCCTAAAAATATATAGAAAATTACCGGTAAACTTAACAATTATCGCAGGAAAAATATTCAGAAAAGGCCTCGGAATTTAACAAAATCCATACAGCTCACCCATTTACTGTTTGAATTCTCAAAAAATTCTCGCAAGATCTTCCAAGAATTCTTACCCAAGTTCCGTTTATAAAACATCTTTCTCCACATAGGCATACTTCCTAAATCCAGATTCATCTGAAGTTCACAAGGATGAAGATAAAACATATAAGGTTCCTTAAACGATTTTGACCAAGGATAAAGAAATCTATAATAAAAAAAGCTTGTAGGCACCATTTTCCAAAAAAACTGATCAGCAGGTAATTCAATTACATGTTTTTTATAAGGCTTAGTTTTTATCAAAGGATTAACGAAAAAAGGTGGATGCGATGAAGAAAACGAAGAATCATACGTATAACCATTATTCTTTAAAGTTTGCATAAGCATTTTATGCGGTTTCATAAAAGGCGATCTAAAACCATTACATTTAAAACCCAATTTCTCAATTTGTTTTTTAGACTCCGCCACCTCAAAATTCAATCTTTTAATATCAACTCCATCCAACCTTGGATGAGTCTGCGAATGTGAACCTATCTCATGTTTCTCCCCAATTTCACGTATAAGAGTCTCATATTTATCAACTAATTCCCCAACAACAAAAAAAGTTGCCTTAACATCAAAATCATCGAAAAGATTCAACAATTTAGGAATTACTTCAGAAACACTTTCACTTTTTTTAGAATCAAAATCATACTCTAAATCAACACTCATAACTCTATTCATTTTGTGACTCTTCAACTAATGGTTCAACATGCTTTAATGCAGAACTTTTTACAATATCAGCAAGCTTCATCTGTCCTTTACGAACTGTAAAATGTAAATAAAAAACTAGCACTGTCAAAAAAAGAATTGCTGCAATTGTTAAAAACCATAAAGGACCTTGTATAGCTAAAGATTGAAAAACAAATTTAACAGATTCAGGAAAAACAAGCACTAACACAAAACCAACCCACACTAATAACCAAACTAAAAAATCAGAGATAGCAAACTCCTTTCTCTTAAAATGTAAATAAGTCAAAAAAAGCATACCTAATGCAAATATCACACCTACAACCTGTAATAACATTACCATCTTTTAACCTTCCACTTAAGCATATTTAAAAAGATTTTGATTCCATCAAACACGGTTGTACCTTTATAACTCTCAAGATATTTAGTTTCTATAGGCAACTCACCAATTTTTAAACCCTTCCTTGCAGCATTTGCCAACATCTCAGTCTCTACAGCATACCCTGAAGAATTCCATTTTAAATGTTCATACTTTCTACAATTAATTGCTCTATAACCATTTGAAAGATCACTAATATTAGTCCTAAACAAAACATTAAAAGCATTCACTAAAAATTTATTACCAAATCTAAATACAAAAGGCATATTTTTATTAAATTGCCGTACACCGGTCACCAAATCAAAATCTTGCACATTAAGTTTCTCAACCAACTGAATTATATCTTTAGGATCATGTTGACCATCTGCATCAATAAATATTGCCACATCAGCTTTTCTTTTTATTGCAGCCTCCATTCCAGTATTCATAGCCAAACCTTTACCCATATTAACCATGTGCTTCAAAACAAAATCAGCACCCCCTCGCTTAGCATGCAACGAAGTTGCATCTTTAGAACCGTCATCTACAACTATTATTTCATCAACATAATGCTTTGTCCTTTGGACAACATCCATTATATTCTTCTCTTCATTAAATGCGGGAATTATAGCTGTAACTTTCATTTTCATAAATACTCATAGAGACTTATAGATAAAACCTTTCTCAACTGCTTCTCTTTCATCAAAAAGAGATTTTAAATCAATAATAATAGGATTCGAACTCATTTTAGTTTTTAGATAATCAAGAGTTATTGTTTCAAATTGTTTATGTTTATTTACAAAAATCACACAATCAATATTTGAAACAGATTCAAGATTCACAGCATCAATACCAAAATCAGTTTTAATAGATTCAATATTAAGATTAGGCTCATAACCTATAACATTAACTTCTGATTTCTGAAGTTCCAATATAATATCTTTTGATTTTGAATTCCTAGAATCCCTAACATTTTCTTTAAAAGTCAAACCTAATAATAGAACTTTAGAATTTTTTAAAATTTTACCTGCCTCATTCAACCCTTTAATAACTAATTCAGCAACATGCTTAGACATAAAATCATTTGTAACTCTTCCTGCAAGTATGACCTTGGGATTAAACCCAAATTCCTCAGCTTTATAAGTTAAATAATAAGGATCAACACCAATACAATGTCCCCCTACCAACCCAGGAAAATAATTATGAAAATTCCATTTTGTACCTGCAGCTTCAAGAACATCTTTTGTTCTCAATCCTAACTTATCAAAAATTAAAGATAATTCATTCATAAGAGCAATATTCAAATCTCTTTGTATATTTTCTATGACTTTCGCCGCTTCAGCAGTTCTTATAGTTTTTGCAGGAAAAACACCTGCAGTGGTTATTTTAGAATAAACATCAGATATTATCTTCAAAGAATCCTCATCAATACCACTTACAACTTTAACAATTTTATCTATTGTATGTTGTTTATCACCAGGATTAATTCTTTCCGGACTATAACCAATTTTAAAATCATTAGGACATTTTAACCCGGACTCTTTTTCAAGAATAGGCAAACAAATGTCCTCAGTCACACCTGGATAAACAGTACTCTCAAAAACTACAATTGAATCTTTCTTAAAATTTTTACCAATCATCCTTGAAGCAGATTCAATATATTTTAAATCGGGCTTCTTATCTTCAGTAATAGGCGTAGGCACACAAACAACTATAAAATTAGCTTTTTTAATAAATTCAGAATCATAAGTAAAATCAATAATCGCATTTTTTAATTCTTCTTCAGATATCTCACAAGAATTATCTTTAAATTGTTTCAATTCAGATATACGTGTTTCATTCACATCAAAACCAATAACCTTGAAACCAGCATTGCTAAAAGCCACAGCTAAAGGTAAACCAACATATCCAAGTCCAACCACACATATAATTTCATCCATACCAATCAACTGTAACACTTAAACCAGAATTAAAATCAACATGAGGTTCATAACCTATTAATTCTTTAGCTTTAGATATATCCGCCAAAGAATGTTTTACATCTCCAATTCTCTCTCCAAGGTATTCAGGTTCAAGTTTTGTTCCAAGAATTGAATTTAACATGTTAACTAAACTATTAAGATCAATCCTTTTATTACATGCTATATTCAATACTTGCCCATTTAATTGTCCAGATTGCATAGCAAGGATATTTGCATTAACAACATTCTTAACAAAAGTAAAATCTCTTGACTGTAAACCATCTCCAAAAATAATAGGCCTTTTACCTTGATTCATTAACTTAATAAATTTAGGTATTACAGCAGAATACTGAGAATCAGGATTTTGTCGTGGCCCAAAAACATTAAAATATCTTAAAGAAACTGTATCTAACCCATAAACATCACTAAAAACTTTACAATAATATTCACCAACTAATTTAGTTATTGCATAAGGAGATAGAGGATTAGTAACCATAGATTCTTCTTTAGGCATTTTTTCAGAATCACCATATGCTGAAGAAGAAGCTGAATAAATTACTTTTTTAACTTTATTATCCCTTGCAGCTATCAACAAATTATGAGTACCAACAATATTATTATTCAAAGATTCTAAAGGATTTTCAACAGATCTTTGAACAGAAGGAAGCGCAGCCAAATGAAACACAAAATCAACCCCTTTTAAAGTCGCTTGCAATAAATCAATATCCAAAATATTTCCTTCAATCAATTCAATCTTATCAAAAATATGTTTTATATTATCTTTTGTACCAGTTGAAAAATTATCAATAATAATTACTTCATTATCCCGAGCCAAAAGTTCATCAACTAAATGACTACCTATAAAACCCGCCCCACCAGTTACTACACATTTAGCCATACTTATTTCAAAAATACTTTCATTTATAAATCTTATTAAACACAAACTAAACACATTTAAGAACTATATAAACCAAATTAAACTAGCAAATACTACTTCTATCAAAATCATAAACCAAACAATCTGCTTCTCAGTATACTTTCCAGTTCTAGTCAAAATATGAGGTATTGAATAAATTTTCCTATAAAAACTTTTTATTTTTCCATGCTCATATTTACCATAAGTTTGCGCTTTAAACTTAGAACGTGCCTTTAACAAAAATTCAAGTATAAAAGGTATTGAAATTATCAATGCAGCTTTCTCAATATTCCCAACTACAGCTATACTCACAATAGCAGCCCCCAAAAGATAAGTTAAAGAATCCCCAGGTAAAACCTTCGCAGGAACTTTATTATAATAATAAAAAGCAATAAGCGCACCAAGAACAGCAAACGCAATCACTGCAGCATCTGTTCTACCATTTACATAGGCGTAAAGACCAAGACTTAAAGTATAAACAATTCCCATACCAGTACCTAAACCATTAAACCCCTCTAAAAGATTTACCATATTAGCAGCACCTATAACTCCAACCGGAACGAGCAGTAAAGGATATAAAAGTCCAAAATCAACAGAACCAATAAAAGGAATAGTCAACGTAGAAAATCCAGCTTTAATTACCATTAAAGGAATTGCAGCAGGCAAAGTCAACAAAGGTTTCTGCCACCTTTTCAATCCAACATATAGACCTTTTTTAGTTTCTCTGACCATCAAATCGTCTAAAAACCCAATTACAGCAACGATTAACATAGAACAAATTGACGCCAGTATGATTGCATTTGAAGAAATATCATCATAAATAAAAGTTCTAATAAAAATATAAATTAAAAGTGAAACAAATAAACCTATCATGACAAGCACTCCACCAGAAATAGGAACTGATGGCTGATGTTTCTTTGCCATATCTTTAACATCTAAACCAATTCTACTTAAGTACTTTATACCTTTCTTCAAAAGTAGAAATGTAACAACAAATCCAACAATCAAAACAACAATAATTGCCCATAATGCCATAGATAACATAAGAACAAATTAAAGAAAGCGAGTTTATAAAGGTTTTGTCAAATCTCAATCTTTAGAACTATAAATTCTATCAGCCTCTTCCAAACCATCGAAATTACCAATATCAAACCACCTTTCTGTAAAACTAAAACCATATACTGAAGCTTTAGTTATTAGATAAGTAAAAAAGCTTCCAGATTCTTTAAGACTATAACCTTCTTGTATATAGTTTTCATAATGCTGAATATCAGATTTTTTAATTAAATAACACATTGTAGCAGCTAAACTCGATTTAGGTTTCTCAGGTTTTTCTTCAAAATCAATAATCTTAGCACTATCATCTATTAACACGGTCCCAAATTTATTTGCAAGCTTCATAGGATCTTTCAAATCATATAATGCAACCTTTGAATAATCAGGCTTAAAATCTATAAACTCTTTCAAATTAAATTCAAATAAATTATCTCCGGCAATAATTAAACAATCATCATCAACTTCAGCTTTTCTAAGAGCAAAATGTATATCACCAACAGCCCCTAAAGCATCTTTCACAGCTAATGTCCCATTATTAATTATAGTTACAGGAATTGAACAAGAAAACTGTTTCTTCCAATCCAAAAATCTTGGAGTATACTTATTATTTGTCGTAATAATAATTTCATCAACAACACCAGTCTCTTGAATTTTCTCAATAATGTGCTCAATTATAGGCTTACCCCCCACAACCAAAAGATGCTTAGGATAATTTTCAGTCAAAGGAAAAAGCCGCGTAGCATAACCAGCACAAATAAGAAGAGCTTTCATTGTAAACCTCTCCCAAATCCAGAATAATTAAATCCTAAACTAACCATCTCTTTAGGATCAAAAACATTCCGACCATCAACAAGATTTGCTTCAGTCATAAAACTCTTCACTTTACCCATGTCAAGTTCTCGAAATGTATCCCATTCTGTACAAATAATCAGAGCATGAACATCTTTAGCAGCTTCATAAGGAGTCTTACAAAACTCAATCTCAGGAAATATTTTTCTAAAAGAATCTTTTGCAACAGGATCAAAAGCTTTAACATTCGCACCAAATTTTAAAAGTTCATCCACTATATTCAATGAAGGCGCCTCCCTAATATCATCAGTTTTTGGTTTAAAAGCAAGTCCCCATACTGCCACTGTCTTACCTTTCAAATCAGGCAATATCTGTCGAAGTTTAGGAATGGCTTTCATCCTCTGTTTAGTATTTACATCATCAGCAGATTCTAATAATCTAAAATTAGCATTAAAATTCTTACCCTGTTTAATCAAAGATCTAATATCTTTAGGAAAACAACTACCTCCATAACCCAATCCTGCTTGCAAAAATCTTGGACCTATTCTGGAATCATAACCAATACCTTTTGCAACTGCTTTCACATCTGCCCCGGCAACTTCACAAAAAGTAGCAATTTCATTAATGAAAGAAATTTTCATAGCAAGAAATGCGTTTGATGCATATTTAATCAACTCAGCACTTTTATTATCAGTAAAAATAATAGGTTTACCGGTTCTTTCTAGAGATTTATAAACCCGAGTCATCAATTTTTTAGCATTCTCACTATCAGTACCAATAACTATTCGTTCAGGATTCAAAAAGTCTTTAATTGCTGCACCCTCTCTTAAAAATTCAGGATTAGAAACAACATCAACAGCAATATTAGATACCTGATTAATTATCCTCTTAACCCTGTAAGCTGTACCAACTGGCACAGTACTCTTAATCACAACAACTTTGTAACTATCTATATTTTCACCTATAGCTTTAGCAGCAGAATCAATATATGTGAGATCCGCACTCCCGTCTTCAGATTGAGGAGTTCCAACCGCAATATATATTACATCAGAAGTTTTAACTATGGAAAAATCAGTTGTAAAAAACTGCCTTTCCCCTTCGACATTCTGCTTTAACATGTCTAACAATCCTAACTCATATATTGGAAGTTCAAGATTGTTAAGTTTCTCTATCTTACTTTGATCTACATCAATGCATGTCACTTCATTTCCAAGACTTGCTAAACAAGTCCCCACTGTTAATCCAGCATATCCCGCACCTAATATTGAAATTTTCATTGTAATTAAAGTAAATTTAAAGTTATTTAAATATCTTACCTTCATCCTACTTCATCCCACCAAAAGGTTTAAATAATATAATCAATTTATTAAATTTCCCTTGAAGAAAAAAATAAGCATAACAATTGATGATAACACACTCCACGACGTAGATTCCATGATTGATGGTATATACATAAGAAACAGAAGTCAAGCCATAGAATATATGGTAAAAAACCAAATAGGAGAATCTAAAACTGCAGTAATTCTTGCAGGGGGTAAAGAAAAAATACAAAAAATAGGATCAGAATACAGACCAACTATAAAAGTATCAGGAACACCAGTCATTGAAAGGGCCCTTAAAAAACTAAAAAAAAATGGTTACAAAGAAATATATGTAATAGCAAGACATCACATCCTTACAAAAATATTTGAAATAATAAAAGAAGGTTCTATGTACGGCATGAAAGTACATTATGTTGAAGAAAAAGATGCAAAGGGTAGTGCAGATTCTTTAAAACTATTAAAAGGAAAAATAAAAAGCAATTTTTTAGTTGTATTCGCAGACATAATATTTGACAAAATAAATATTAACGAACTATGGAAACAACACATAAAACAAAGCCCTGTAGCAACATTGATTTTAACCACATCAGGAACACCTTCAAAAAAAGGAATTGTTAAAATAGAAGGTTCAAAAATTCTAGAATTCATACAAAAACCCAATAAAAGCGACGCCTATTTAGGATTCAGTTCAATGTTTATCGCGGGACCAGAAATATTTGAATATTCAGGTAAAAGTCTTGAAGAAGACATATTCCCAATTCTAGCAAAAAAAGGACTTCTACAAGGTCACCTTAGCTCAGAAAAAGAGACACATATACATACTAAAGCAGATTCTATGAAAAGTATTTAAGAATCAACCACAATCTTTATAAATGACCATTTAATCCTCTATCACGGACGGCCATAGGGACTTGGCTCACCCGTTCCCATTCGAACACGGAAGTTAAGAAAGTCTCCGTTCTGGTCGGTACTACGTTTTTGCGTGGGAAAATCGGAAAGCTGTCCACCTTTTCTTTTAAATTTTAATTTTCCTACAAGATCTTAATTATACCAAGAATAGCATCTTTCTTATTATTAGAATTCTTGAAAACAAAACCATCTTTTTTTACATCAGTTCTACCTTCATAACTATGTAAAACTCTTTTCAACTTAGATCTATCATAAATTATAACTATATCAAGCCGCACAGGTTTATTACCAAATTTAGGCGGCCAAGTATAAAATGGTTCAATAAAATTCTCAATTATCTTAGTCTTAGATTTCACCACAAAATCAAGAGCAAAAATATCAATCTTCTTACCTTCAACATTTTCATATCTGTCATCACACCTTTTTAAGTCATATCTATCGTGACCGATTTTTTTTATAACCTTAATCAAATCACCAACCTTTTTCTTGGAATGTTCTTGAGAACCCAAACATCTAATAACAACTTTCTTTCCAAAAAAATACTTCTTAATCAATAAATCAACTTTAGCACCTATAGTAACCCAATCAGGTTTTGATTTAACAGAATATTCAGGAATTGTTACTTGATAAACCTTAATCATAATTTCTTCACCTTTGCAACAAAAAACCCTTGAGTACCATCAATATGCGGCCAAAACTTTTTTTGTTCTATAATTTCAACCTCAAAATTATCTTTTAACCAGGAAATATTTTCTTCATCTTCTTCAATCTCAAAACTGCATGTAGAATAAACCATCTCACCACCTTTCTTCAAAACATTCAAACTCTCCTGTAAAAGCTGCTTCTGAATCTTTGATTTATGCTTAAAATCTTCTAAAGTCCGTTTCTGTAACCAATTTTTATCAGTCACAAAATTACCTGAACAGGGTGCATCTAAAATGATTTTATCAAACTTTATACCTAAATCAGACACAAATCGGGCATCTTTATTATAAATAACCACATTCGAAGCGCCAAGACGTGCACAATTATTGCGTAAAGCTTCTAACCTTTTAGTCTTCATATCAAGAGCAACCACTACACCCTTATTCCTCATCCATTGTGATAATTGAGTTGTTTTTCCGCCAGGAGCAGCAGCCATATCCAAAACAATTTCACCAGGTAAAGGATTCAACAATTGCACAGGATACTGCGATGCACCCTCTTGAATATAATAATAACCTTGAAGATATTCATTAATTGCACCCATCGAAAAATCACTTTTAATAACTTTATACCCACATTTTACAAAATCTAATTTTGCAAATTCAACTCCCTTTTTCTCTAACCGCCTAATCAAATCACGTTCCTTAATTTTCAAAGTATTAACTCTAATGGATACAGGAAGATTTTCAAAACTCTCTAAACCTTCAAACTTATCGCCTAACCAATCTTTATACCTACTAAAAAAAATATTCATAATTCAATCACCACAGTTTTATCTTTAGGATTAAGCTCTTTAACCATATTATGATCTTTCAATCTTTTTTTAACATCATCCCATTCTAATTTTTTCAGAGCTTTATTTATCTCATCAATAATCTCCTTAACAGTTTGATAATTTGCATATAATAACTCAGCTTTATCTGCGGCCTCAACAGCTTTTTTCGCTAAAGAAAGAATAGTACTTTTTTGATTTTTTATAATACGATTTATACGTTCAGCCTCTTTAGTATAACCTGCAATCTGTTTATCAGCAATATTCTTCCTAAGTTCAGTACTTAAAACTTCATTTAAAGCTTCATTATAAGTTAAGAATTCTTTATGTTCTAAAGATTTATACTGTAATAATTCATAAGGTACAATATCATTTTTATAAACAAAACCTTTAGGTTTCTGTTTTTTCAACCTCTCAATTGCCTTAAACAACTTCTCAAAGTCATCAAAATCTCCCGGAATTTTATTTTTATTTACACCAGCGTCAGCACATATATCCTCAGCATATACACCCCCCAATCCAAGATCCATAGCCAAAGATTTAACTAATGATTCCTTATCACTTTCCTTAAGCATCCGCTTAAGATCATCTAACTTAAATTTTAAAAGATTATAATCCCTTTTAGGATATACATACTCTTCACCCACCTTTAAAGTCCTATCCTTCCAAATTTTAGGAACCAAAGTCATCAATATTTTATGATTTTTAACTAAAAGAATATTACCTTTACCAAATAATTCAATAATAAGAGAAATAAACTCACCCTTACTTTGCTCAAATACAAACTCCACAACTCTTTCAAAATCTTTTTGCTCCAAAATTCGAAGCCGTGCCCCTTTAAGATTTTTCCTTAACTGAACACAGAAACCAGAAGGTTTATCTGCTGCAGCCTTAAAATCCGCAAGATACATGAACTTACCAACTACAATTCTTAAAATCTTTTTTCCCGTACTTGGAATATGAAACTGTAATACTAACTCATTTTTATTAGGTTGATATATCTTATCAATCTTCCCGTTAAGAAGTACTTGTAACTCGGACACAAGAGCATACAATTCTATTGAAGCTAGCTGAGTTTTCATATTATGAAAGCACTTTATAAGTTATATAAACCTTTCCAAAAACTTATTTATACCCTTATACCATATTAAAAAATATGAAAGCCCTAATTGGAAAATCAAAAGATACGAACATAAGTATACCTTTCGAAACATTCAAGAAACATTTTATAGCACTTGGTAGCTCAGGCTCTGGCAAAACTGTAATGTGTAAAGTAATTATAGAAGAAGCAGCAAAAAACCATATCCCTTCAATAATAATCGATCCACAAGGAGATCTAGCTTCTTTAGCTATAAATTCTGAAAAAATCAATGCCAAAGTCATGATTTATACACCCACATCTTCAAAAGGAATTCCTCTATCACTCAACCCATTAAAACTACCTCAACATAATTTAGAAAAAGAAGAACTTATCTCAATCATAAACACAATTTCTTCATCTTTATGTAAACTCTTAGGATACAATTTAGATAACGACAAAGGAAGATCTGCTCAAACATTTATGTATAAGATACTTGAACAAGCACACCAAGATAATCAAGAACTTCAAAATTTTAATGATCTCATCGAAATAATCAAAACAAAAGAATCAGAGTTCATCTCAAAAAAAGAAATTTCAAAATTAGTACAAAAACTTAAATTTCTTACTATAGGAGAGAAAGAACTTCTATTCAATTTCGGCGAACCCTTAAACATTAAATCCCTTTTAAAAAATGATATATCCATCATTTATCTTAACACATTAAACTCAACACAAGATAAAGACTTTTTTCTATCAATATTAACCACGAAACTTTACGAACATATACTTGAAAACCCATCAAACAAACTTCAAAGCTTATTTTATATTGACGAAATCTCAACATATCTTCCAGCAGGTAACAGAAAAACATTATCAAAACCAATCTTAAACTTACTCTATAAACAAGCAAGGAAATACGGGCTAGGTTGTATTGTCAGCACACAAAATCCAGGCGATATAGATTATAAAGCATTCAGCCAGTTCAGTACATGGGCAATAGGAAGACTCACCACAAAACAAGACCGTGAAAAGCTCAAAACATCTCTAAAATCAATTGCTGGCAATAAAATTAACATTCTAGAAGAAAATATGCCAAAATTAAAACCGGGAGAATTTTTACTTTTCTCACCCGACATTTTTGAAGATATTAATAAAATAAAAGTTAGATGGCTCGAAACAGAACATAAAACATTGACAACAAATGACATAAGCAAAATTATGCAAACTCACAGCAAAAACATACACAATCAAATTAAAAAAACAAAACTAACCACTAAAAAAGGTAAAAAACATATAGCTATTCAACTTTCACAAGAACAAATCAATAAACTTATTAATAAAAATAAAAAAAAATTATTCAAATTCTTTGGACCTGATAAAGAACGCATAGACTTTGTTAAACTCAAATTCATTCCTTTCTACAATACAATTATAAAAATAAAAACTTCAAAACTTCTAAGAATAAAAAAAGATATAAAAGAGCACAAAATTTTCTTCAATAGTATTACAGGAAACCCTTATAATTTTATAAAAGATAAATTCAAAAAATTCGAAGGATTTAATCATTTAATTAATTTATCAGAAAATGAATTGCACATTGTAAAACTATTAAATAAAAAAGATAATATCTCAACAAACGAAATTGCATTTAAACTTAAGAAATCGGCATCATCAACTAATAATCAAATAAAATCATTATTTGAAAAAAAAATAATTACCTATGATAAAAAAGAAAACATTAATATATGGTCATTACTAATAAAAGTTAATGTACCAAACCCAAAAAAACTAGAGTCCAGCCCAGGAATTTCTGAAAAAAGCATTAATGCAGAAATACTCAACCCTAAAATAGACATAAACAAATTAAATAAATTAGTAAGAACCTGGTTCGGTACAGCAGAAATCATATCACATGAAATAATATACTATCCTGTATACGAGATTAAATATTTAAGTAAAAAAGGAAGCAGAAATCTTACATTAAGTGCAGTTAATGGCGCACCATTTTCTTAACAACATATTCAACTATTTCCTTTAAATTATATCCTTGAGAAGTTTCAACTACCAACAGATCATGTCCCGCTTCTTTAGCCTCATTTAAACATACTTGAAATATCTCCGCTTCAAGATTTTCCTTGATTTTATCCTTAGAATATTTACGCCTCTTAAGTCTTTTTTCAAGTTCTTTCAAATTTTCACATACAGTAACAATACAAAGATCAACATATTTTTTAGGAACAAAATACGACATATGAGAATCAATAACAAGAGATTTGTTTGAAGATTTAATTAAATCAACTAAAATCTTACCCAATTTTTTTTCATCTACAACTACACAATCTCTCTTTTTATCAAACTCTTCACAAAGCTGATTATTAGAAATAACTTTGTTTACGTCAATATAAGAAAAATCTAAACTCTTTGCCAACTTCTCGCTAAGCGTAGTTTTACCACTTCCAACTGAACCCGTAACAATTATTGTCACCATAATTATTTAAAAAAAGAATTAGCTTTATTTACTTTTTCTTTTTCACAGAAATATTCAATAACCTGTTTGATTTTTTAACAACCTTTTTAATAGATTTTTTAACAGGTTTTTTCTTAATTTTAGCACTCACTACATTTTTCTTTAATTTTCCTTTATTTGCTTTAATTCTATACGCAAATTTATGAAAATACCGTTTCTCAGCTAACTTCTGCGTTATATACACTAAAGCAAAAAAAGCACCAATAAACACAAGCATAAAATAAAAATCATTAGCTAAAACTTTGAACGAAGCTCCAAACATCAAAGATCTTTTAAGAGCCGTTTCAGCTATGACAAACGGATTAAACCTCGCTATATTAAGCACATATGCAGGCATACTCTCAACAGGTATTATAATGTCAGATAACAATAACATTATACTTGAAATTGAAACAGATGCAAGTGTTGAAGTTTCTTCAGACTTAAATAAATGACCTATTAACATACCTAAAAATACGAACATTGTTGCAATAACAAACAATAATGTAAGTGTAACCCATATATTTGTTAATATTTGACTTTGAAAAAATATAGCAGATATTGCTAATATTACTATAACTTGCACTAACACAGTAATCAAAGCTGTTATATAAGTTCCTAAGAAAAATGTTATATACCTAACAGGAGTTATCAAATTCCTGAAATAAGCAGGACTATGCTTCTCCATCATCACCAAAGTTGATGATAACAAAATTCCAATGAACATTATAACCAAAATTATTAAACCAGGAAAAATATAATTAAGATGCGTTTTCTCAGGTGTTATAGGATTAATTTTAGTATTTATCGGACTAACAATAGTTGAAGCTTTAGTTACCTCGATACCACTTATACTCGCATCAATTTTCTGTAACGCATTTTTAACATTATCAATTTCAGTTTTAGATTTACCCAAAAGCGAATTTATAGTTGATACATCCGACCCTACATCAGTTTTTGCACTCTCAGCATCATGCAACCTAGATTGAACACTTTTCAATCCTAAATCAAGAGTAGAAACTAAATTATTTATTGAAGACCAACTAACATTATTATCAGTAGTATTTCCAATAGTATTTGCTGATAACTCAACAATCTCAAGATAAGTGTAGATACTACTACTATTTGAAATATTTAAATCATCAAGTTCTTCTCTAATATCTTCAGCTTTATTTTTTATTAATTTTGCAGTATTACTTATTTGCGAATTACTTGAAGATTGTTCTTGAACTGAAGATTTTAATGACGTTACACCTAAAGAATCCAAATCAAGTGAAAGATCCATACCTTGCACTTTTGAAAGTACTGATGCAGTTTTTGTCACCAACTCATTATTATTCCCCTGTAAACTATCAACTATAGGATTATTATTATGTATCTCAATTCTTGTCTCATCAAGCTTTTGTAATAAAACCTCTGTTAAACCCTGACTAATTTGTTCAGATTTGGATGCAACCTGTGATTTCAAAGTATCAATTATCATCCATACAAGATTTATTTTAGAATAATCAACATTTAAAAGAATTTCATTCTGAATATCATCACTAATCTTCATATCTGGCGGGAAAGTTATACAGGTATGAATCGTGCCTTGTTTAATTTTCGTAAGACAATTTTGTTCAGTTTCAAATTTTTGTACATTAAAATCTTTATTCGTCAAAGCATCAACAAAAGAATTTGTTAAATCATTATACGATTCAGAATAAACTCCTAAATTCAAAGAATAAGTATTTGCATTATCAAATGCTACGCCTACTAAAAATATTACTAATAAAGGTCCAAGGATTACAATTAAAGAAGAACTTTTCGCTCTTAACAATAATTTAAAGTTCTTTTTTATTAAAGTTCCTAATGCCATCTTCACCTCTTTTTAAAATGTCTTCCCATCGCAAGGCTTTCAAATACCTCTCGTAAGGAAGGTTTATTTACTTCAGCCGAAACTAAATGATCCTTTGAACGCTTAATAGTATTAAGTATCCATTGAAGAGTGTCAGTACCCTTTTGCGCATAAATAACTAAACTTCTACCCTCTTGTTTAATTTTACTTACTTTGAGCGACTTCACAGACTTCAACTTTTGAATTAAAAATGCATAATTAGCTGAAGTAGTTTCTAACCTAATTTCATTATCAGTAGTATAAATATCTTTTAATTTAAGAGGAGAACCCACACTCAAAACTTTACCATTATGCAAAACACCTATACGATTACATAAATTTTCAATCTCCTCTACAAAATGTGAAGCAATAATAACAGTTGTACCTTGTTTATTGATTTTCCTTATCAATTGCCAAGTTTGATCCCTCAATATAGGATCTAAATCAGCTGTTGGCTCGTCAAGTATTAAAATATCAGGTTTATGTACTAAAGCACAAGCAATACCTAACCGTTTTTTCATACCTCCTGAAAGATCCATTGCAAGAGTCTCTTTTGCACTTGTCAAACCAGTAAGATCTAAAAGATGTTTTATATTTGATTTTTTGATTTCTTTAGTTAAACCATACATACTTGCAAAATAATCTAAATTTTCTTTCGCAGTTAATTGATTATAAAATGAAGGAAGTTGCGGAGCAAAACCAAATATTTTTCTTAACTGTATTATATGACTTGAAACAGACATCATATTTTTAGGAGATTCTCTCTCAATCACAAGATTAGATTGAAACATCACATCTCCTTCTTCAGGTTGCAAAAATCCCACAATTGTGTTAAGAAGAGTAGTTTTTCCAGAACCAGACATCCCAATGAGTCCAAATATTTCTCCACGTTTGATATCTAAATTAACATCATCAAGAACTATACTCTTTTTAAAAACCTTTTTTACATCCTTTACTCGAATAATAATAGGACTAACCATGTGCATAATTAAAACAAAAATGGTTTATAAACCTTTCTGTAAGATAGTATGAAAAGAAAAAAGAACACGAAATAAATATAAATACAACAAATATTTTCATATTCAATATGATAAAAACATTCCAAATTCGAACCGAAGAAAAAGAATCATTAATCGACATAACAAAAAAAATAAAAGAAATTACTAAAAGAATTAAAAATGGAACCTGTACAATTTTCATTCCACACACCACCGCAGGAATTACTATAAATGAAAATGCTGATCCAGATGTAAAACTAGACATCATTCACGGACTTAACTCTTTTAATTTAAAAAATCTCAAATTCAAACATTTAGAAGGTAATTCTCCGGCACACATCAAAAGCTCTTTAATAGGGGCATCCTTAAACATAATAATTCAAGATAATCAACTTATTTTAGGAACTTGGCAAGGAATACTATTTTGCGAATTCGACGGACCCAGGACCAGAACAATTATTGTAAAGATCTTAGAAGATTAACAAATAAATCATAGGCCATATCAGTTTTCAAAGCCTCAGGACTAAAATGAGTATTAGAAACCTTAAAACCTTGTTTTAGAATATTTTCAGCAATCTTATCCTTTCTAGGTATCTGCAATTTTTCCCGCTTACAAATCTGATGAATATCAAAAAAGAAAGGTACTTCAATCAAAGATTCTTGTTTTAACAATTGCACAAAATTATTACCTGATTCAATCTCCGCCATCAACTTCGCATCAAACAAACCTCCCAACCACATGGGACCTGCCTCTTGAAAATTCCCATGCATTTTTATCAAATCATCAACCTTTTTCTTCCCTTTAACACACCTAAAAAAGATTCTAAAATAATGAAGATTCCAATAAGAAAGTACAGGCACCAAAGCTTTTTCGTATTGTGCGCCTATTAATTGCACTTTTCTAATTAAAATACGCAACCCAATCTCATGCTTAAGCTCATTTCGTAAAGGTTTAGCCCAATACTTTCTAAGACAAGTCTTAGGATAAGTCCCACAAAGAGGCGCAGTATCCGTCGCTGTTACTGCCAATACACCTCCTCTAGACATCCTTTTTACTGCAATGTCAAGAAATGGATTAGGGCTACCAAACGGATCAATATCAATATAATTAAAACCTGAACTTTCCAAAAGAAATCTATTAGCATCTTTATTCGCAATTATAATCTTATCAAAATCTTTTAGTTTATTTAATTCCAAATTAGATTTAATATTCTCAATCGCATCTAAACTCGAATCATTAAAAATGAGCTCAGTTATTTTATCATCATCTAATTCCAATAAAAAACGCACACCTCTAACACCAGACCCCGCAAGAGGAAGTGCCATTCTTAATTTCTTATCATGTAAAGTATTTAAAACAAGAACAGAAATATCCCTATTTAATTTCATGTTAGGATTATAAAAAACAGACAACTTCTTTGAAATCTTCCCAGAATATATTTTTATTCTCGCTTTCCCTTCCTCAATTATTTTTGTCATAATATACTAAAAAGACAAAGATATTTATAAAGCTTAATCTCCCAAAACCTTTTTATATTACACCTTTTTCTGTTTAACCATGTCAAAATTAAGGAGTCCCATATGTACAGTTGTAGGTCATGTAGATCATGGTAAAAGCAGCATTCTTGACAATATAAGAGGTAGCGCTATAATCTCAGCAGAAGCAGGAGCTATAACGCAAGCCATAGGTGCTTCAATTGTACCTATGAACATTGTTAAGAAAATATGCGGGGATTTACTAAAATCCATGAACATGGACTTTTCAATACCAGGAATTCTTTTTATTGACACTCCGGGACACGCAGCTTTTACTAATCTAAGAAAACGTGGAGGTAACCTTGCAGATATAGCAGTATTAGTTGTAGACATAAACGAAGGTTTCAAACCGCAAACAATTGAAGCCATAGAAATCCTAAAATCATATAAAACTCCATTTGTTGTCGCCGCCAATAAAATAGATCGTACATCAGGATGGCAAAATAAAGAAGGTCGCGTATTACAAACCATCAATACACAATCTGCAAGTGTAATCACAAGCATAGAAACCAAACTTTATGAACTTGTTGGAAAAATCCACGAACGAGGTTTTGAATCTGAAAGATTTGACAGAATTGAAAGTTATACTAAACAGATTGCAATTGTCCCATGCTCAGCTAAAACTGGTGCAGGAATTCCTGAACTTTTAATGGTCATTACAGGCCTTGCACAAAAATATCTTGAAAAATGTTTAAAATGTAATATCCAAGGTCCTGCAGAAGGAATCATTCTCGAAGTAAAAGAAGATAAAGGTCTGGGAAAAACAATGGACGTAATCCTATTTGATGGAACCCTGAAAATAAACGACACCATAGTTATTGGTGGATTAAATGGTGCAATAACTGGTAAAGTGCGTGCACTCTTCGAACCATCGCCATTAGCTGAAATGAGAGACAAGAAAGCTAAATTCAAATCAGTTAAAGAAGCTATTGCAGCTACAGGAGTAAAAATATCTGCACCAGGAACTGAAGAAGCAATGGCAGGTATGCCTATAAAATCTGCAGAATCTAAGGACATTGAAAAAATTAAAGAAGAAATTCAACAAGAAATTGACGAAGTCACAATTGAAACTGACGACATGGGAATAATAATTAAAGCTGACACTTTAGGATCACTTGAAGCACTCATAACATTATTAAAAGAAAAAAATATTCCTATAAGAAAAGCAACCATAGGTTCTATTAGTAAAAAAGATATAAGAGATGCTGAAGCAAACTATGAAAAAGAACCCCTTCTTTCAGTAATATTAGGTTTTAACATTTTACCCGATACAAATCTAACCATCCCCGAAAATGTCAAAATTATAACAAACGATGTAATCTATAGACTTATTGAAGACTATGAAAAATGGAAAGAACAAGAAACTAAAAAACAACAAACTAAAGAACTAGATAAACTAACACTCCCTTGCAAATTCAAAATCATGGAAGGTTACATATTCAGACAAAGTAGCCCTGCTGTTGTGGGTGTTGACATTTTAAGTGGGAAAATAAAGACAGGAACACCCATAATGAACAGAGACGGTAAAGAAATAACATCTTTAAAAAGTATTCAACAAGATAAAGATTCACTAAGCGAAATTAAAGCAGGTAAACAAGTCGCATTTTCCATGGACAACGTCACAGTGGGCAGACAAATTAACGAAAACGACATTCTTTACGCAGCCATACCTGAAGAAGACTTCAAAACATTAAAAGAGCTTAAAAAACTTCTTAACAACGAACAAATAGAAATTCTTAAAGAAATTGCAGAAATTAAAAGAAAAAACAATCCTGTTTGGGGAGTTTAAACTATATAATATATTAAAAATATAAAAATTAAATAAAATATAAGATACATAACACCCTCAATTCTCGAAAGTTTCTTTTTTATAGCTGCAAAAGAAATCAATAATGTCGCAATCATCATCAAGGGTAAACCCATTAATATAGTACTACGAGAAACTTTTAATGCAGTAAATAATCCAGGAACACCTATAACTACGAACGAATTAAAAACATTCGAACCAATTATATTTCCTATAGACATATCAAAGTTTTTCTTTATTGCAGCCATCACACTAACCATAAGTTCAGGCAAAGAAGTTCCAAGGGCAACTATAGTAATTGCAATTATCGAAGTATCCGAAAATCCTAGAAAAATGGTTAAAGCATTCACTGCATCAACTGAAAATTTAGCCCCTAAATAAATTCCAACTATAGAAACAAATAAAACTAAAATCCACTTATACTCGAAATGTTCCTTTATCTTTTTCTTATCAAGATGACTTTTTGCAATATTAATAATATAAGCAGTATAAAGTATTAAACAGAACACAGCTTCCATAAAACTAAACACTCCATCCCAAAGAAGAAAAGTTATCAACAATGCAGAACCAACTATGAGTGGAATGTCAACTCGCAAGATTTCATCTTTAACTTTAAGTCCCTTAGTTAACAAAGCAGCCACACCACCCACTAAAAGAATATTAGTTATATTCGAACCTACCGCATTCGCCACAACAAATTCTGTTGCTCTACTGAACACAGCCACAATTGAAGTGGCAAGTTCTGGAATTGAAGTACCAATACTAACAATTGTAATTCCAACAATAAATTGAGGTATACCTAAGATATGACCAATTTTCTCACTAATCCCAGTAAAATGATCTGCACTCTTAATAAGAACAGCGAGTCCAATAATCAAAACAATTACAGAAGATAAAATTGAAAAATACAAAAAATCCAACATAATAATTCAAATATACACTATGTATAAATAAGTTTCCGTAATCTTTTTAATAAGAAAGAAATTTAAACAAAATAATGAAAATCAAAAACCTAAAAGTACTTAACAAGAAACAAACAAAAGTCATACTTGGCCAAATAAAAGAACAATGGGATGCCGATATAAATTTAGATAGTTATGCGGTTTTAACAAATGAAAAAGAAAAAGTCTATATTGTAAAAAGAGACGTTTTCGATATTGAAATTGAAAAATTAAGAATTAATTCTCTAGGCATATATTTTTGTGAACTAAAAAAAGGTATTAGACTCAGCATTGAAGGCTCTCAATTAGTTGGACCGAAAGCCCAAAAAAATATTGCAAAAATCAATAATGAACAAGCACAAAAATGGATTCGAGGTGAAGACATTAAAATTAAACAAGAATTTAAAGGATTTGTAATCA
>JAYENX010000002.1:0-22380 GCA_034722435.1 Nanobdellota archaeon
CTATTTATTTAAAAGACAAATCAATAAACATTTTAATACTCGTACTACTATTATTACTCTATGTTAATCTACAAAGAACGTGGCGGGGCAGCATTCGGTCTTAATATGTTTATGACTACGCATGCATCTTGGCCATTCGCAACTATTGAGATATATCTTGACAAGTTGATAATCAAGTTTCTCTTTGTAAGGTTAGAATTCTTAAAAAAAGATATTGAAATTGAAAAGATGATTCGAATATTTTCAAAAGGTATTAAGATTCACAATCCTAAATACAAATATACTGTTTTCTGGTCATTTCATACAGATAAATTGATAGGAAAATTCTTAGAATCAGGGTATAGAATTAGAGAATCCCACAAGACTTATAAATTATAATTTTATTAATACTTATATTATGGATGGACATTCTAAAAAAAACTTATTCTTGTCAACGTTCTTATTTACATTAATATTCTTTATTGTCACATCATCATTAATTATTGCATCCGACATTAAAGTTATAAACAAAAACGGAGATGTTGAAGTTTTATATTTAGGCTCTGATAATTATCAAACTTTAGAAGACGATTCTCTAGATGATGTATTATCTATAAAAACTGGTGACGGTTGGATAGACATTGACATTTTCCAAGTAACAACTATTGAATTAAAAGCAAATTCAATGATTAATCTTAATGAGATAAATATAAGGGGTAAAGCTTTAGTAAAAACTATTGGTATTTCTAAAGTAGAAACAATGCATGCTTCAATCTTTACCGATCAAGCAGAATACGAACTAGATACAACCGGTTCAGAAACTATTATCCGTGTTCATACAGGTTCGGTTAAAATCAAAAATAACCTCGAAACATACATTGTGGAACAGTTTAATGAAGTGAATGTAACTCGAAATTCAATCTCTGAACCTTTTCAGTTTAAAGAACAAAATAAAACTTATCGTTGGGCTGGTTACTTAATTCTAATAGTCATTATTATTGGCTATCTATGGTTTAAAAATGAAAAAATGAAGTAATAAATAAAAACCTTTAAAAAGCCCAATTCATTTAATCGTCTATTATGGCAACTAAAAAAAGAGTAACTAAAAAGAAAACTACAAAAAAGAAAGTCGTTAGGAAGGTAACTAGAAAAACTCCTAAAAGAGTAATTAAGAAAAAAGTTACTAAATCCACTGAACCAAAACTTGATTGGTTATTTTGGCTCTTGACAACTATTATCGTTTTCGGTCTTGTCGTCGCAGTAATACAATCACTATTCTAGATTTCCAAATTTACAACTAGAACAAGTACTGTCGACATATATCCAACCGTCATTAAGATACTTCTTAGGAGCTTCTGGATAAAATATTCTGTTATATGCATGTCCTGGTTTTACCATTATTTCGCTATTAACACCTATGGCTTTTAACATTGAAACAAGTAAAACACTTTTATCTTCACAATCTCCTGCTTTAGAGAACAATGTACTTTCTGGTGTTTGAATAAACTCTCTTGACTTAGGGTCAGAAACATAATCTATTTTATCTCTTATGAAATAATGTATTGCTTTAATCTGGCAGATTTTTATACCTGAATTACAACCTTCCGCAACAATCTTGTTAGCTGCTCTTTTAATGTCTGGAGATACAGGATACGCATATACATCATACAATCCATCAAACTCTCCTTGACTAATATCTTCTGATAAACTATAATCAATTATAATCTTTGGTTCAGGGTTATGTTTTATTCCATAATGCGGAAAGATCATCACAACAATCAAGAATATGAGTGCAATACTGCCGATAACTTTTAAAGGTCGTTTCTTATCTTCTTCATACGTATCTTCTTCATTCATTTCCCAAACCTCCTATCCCTTTTCTTAAAATCTTTTATACATGCATAAAAATCTTCTTTATCAAACTCTGGAAACATTTTATCCAAAAAAATTAATTCCGAGTAAGCGCTTTGCCACATTAAAAAATTACTTAATCTTTTTTCGCCTCCAGTTCTGATAATTAATTCTGGTTCAGATGATAGATACAAATAATTCTTAAAATTGTTTACATCGATATCTCCTTCATCAAGCATACCTTTCTTTGCCAGATGTATAACTTTATTTACTGCATCAACAATCTCTTGACGACCTCCGTAAGCTATTGCAAAGTTTAACGTGAAATTATTGTAATCTTCAGTTTTATCCATTACTTTTTTAACCATTTCTTGCAATTCTTTATCAAACATATCAATTCTTCCGATAAATCTAACCTTTAATCTTTCCTCTTCAACTTTCTTATCGTCTAATAATCTTTGACATTCTTTCTTAAATATCTTTATCAAAAAATCAAATTCTATTTTCGGTCTATTAAAGTTCTCAGTTGAAAACGCATAAAGTGTTAATTCATTTACTCCTGTTTCTTTACACCACTCACACATTTTTTCAATCTTATTGGCTCCTAGTTCATGTCCTTTCCAAGGTTCTAACATTAACCTTTTGGCAAACCTTCTGTTTCCGTCCATGATGATTCCTATGTGTTTAATTTCTTTCATTCAATCACCTGCGTAAAACCTTTGCCCATGATAAGACCTATAAAGACTTCTTGCGGTACTGTTATTCCTGCATTTGCAAACATCTCTGCTAATTCAAGACCACTTTTCTCTTTATCTCTTCCAGGTTTAAACGCTACAATCTTTTTCAATCCATCCGAGTAAAGATGCCCTTCATTAAGTTTAAGAGCGGTCTCTCTTTTTTTTATATTTACTGAGAGATTACTAAGATCTACAACTATCTTTTCAAATATCCATTTATTTTTACCTTTAGCAATAAAACCATGATTGAACAGTTCATGAGCAACCAAATCTTTCACAATATCTTCCTTATTCTTGCCCCTCACATAACTATTAACATTAGATATAGAATAAAATTCAAAGAAATTTTTATTGTTTTTTTCTTTCTTAAAATCAAAGACTCTTCCTATATACTTTTTTACGACTTGCTTGACCTTTCCTTTTGTCCATTTATTCTCGACAAGATAAAGGTATGGCTTTCCTTTAATTTCTTTAATTCTTACAAACATAGTATAAGTTAGGCACTATATCTGGTTTATAAGTGTTTCTGTTGAATTATTCTTAATTTACTATTAATAATTATCAATGAAATAAATTCTTACTCAGAAAAAACATTTCCTTCGAACCAATATACTTTAGTCTCTTTATCCATCCAGATATCAACTGGAAGGTTAGCTTTACTGCAAGTATGTTCTAAGAATTCTTTCACGCCCCATTTCCATTCAACAGGTACCTGTGGTAATAATAAACCTTTTTTATATTCTCTTTCAATTATCAATCCGTGCTTACCAATCTCAATTTTAGTAATATATTCTTCAGGATTATTTACTTTTATAAGCTCGGGCTTGCTTAGTACTGTAACTTCTACCTTTATCTTATTCCATTCTTTCTCTGTAATAGCTGGAAATCTAGGATCTGAGAACGCAGCATTTTTTGCAGAATCAATAAGTGCTTTATATAATGGAAATGTTGGTTCTGCATAACCTATACATCCTCTAAGTTTGCCGTTAAGCACTAATGTTACAAAACATCCAGTATCTTTTTTGAACTCTTCTTTAAACTTATCACTAAGAATAAATTCTATTCCTTTGAATTTAGAGTCAATAACCTCTCGAGCAATCTTTAATAAAGTAATTCCTTGCTCATCAGAAATCATTTCGCTTTTTCGAAGTTCTTCAAGAACTTATCAAGGTCTTTCTTAACTCTTTTAGCAGCCTCAATTAAAGCTTTTTTCGGATCTTCCTTTCCATCAGTTTCAACTATGATCTTAGGTTCTGCAACTTCTGGATGTTCTACTTTATATGCTGCTGCCTTAACGTGCTTATCATTCCAAAGCTCTTTTCTTAGAATATTACAAAAAGTATGATCTTCACCTTCAATCTCGACGATAATTCTATTTTTACCTTCTTCAACAATGCTTAGTTCCATTTTATTAAAACCCCCTTAATACTCTCATTAGGAAATCACGTTATTTATAAATCTTATTGTTAAATATTTTTGAAAATATTCTTGAAGGGTGTCAAACCAGGATTAGTGTTGTATAAACCTATATACTAAATTAGGCACCACTTAAACTACTAATTTCTATACTGTTTTACTATTCTCCAACATCCAACCGTAATTCTAGTTATACGTTTTGTATGATATTTCATTGATTGTTTTAGTGGGAATTGGAATTCCCAGTAATGTGTAATTCTAGACTTTCTTTCGTCGGCAAATTTCTGAATGAACTTTTTCGTTGTAGCATTATGCATTGAATAAATCGCTTTGCCAATCTCAAAAGCTTTCTCCAAAAACTCTCGATCTGCATTTTTTACTTTAGCCCCAAATGGGGGATTTTGAATCACTGTATCAACATTTTCTTTGAAAGAACTCACTTTACATTTTTTTACAATATACTGACTATTTACATTATCTATTATATTCTCCCTTACAATATCCTTCGGGTTATTATTGTTATTATCTATACTGCCCCTTACATCTTGTAGAATGTCTTTTATACTGTCTAGATTACTATTGCAGATATCTAACGCATCTTCATCTATATCTACAAAATATACATATTTTGCGCCTAATATTAACGCTCCTATGCCTAATATCCCTGTGCCACATCCTAAGTCTGCGATAGTTTTTCCCTCTATATCGCCTTGTAAATAGGCATTCCATAGTACTTCTGCAGCTATCTCGCTATCTGTAGGATACTGCTCTAACTTTATTTTTGCATCTTTAAAGACTTTTAATTTCGATAATATTATTGCTAATCTTGATTTTGTAACCATTTTTATTTCAATTAAGATAACTTACGCTCACTTTTCAATTGTTTTCCATATTTGGAATCATTAAATTCTTTTCAATCAATAATCAGTATATGATCTTTGTTTTGTTATTTATGTATTATTTATATTGTATTCGTATAGTATTCACATTCTATTCTTATATTGATATATGTTGCAATATATGTTTTGACTATATAAACCTAATCCAATTAGATGAATCTTAAAATTCCTTTATTTGATTCATCAATTACAGCCCTTGTACTCTTAGAATTCTGCATTTTCCCATTAAAACAAACATTTTCCTTCATTTGAATTAATAAAATTTGTTATTATGTCGATAAAATATCTATAAATCCAGCACTTACAACCCTTCAAACCCTTGAAATCGCGTATTTAGTACTTTTTACGGTCATATTTTAATTTTATTCTGTTTGCGATAATTACTACGTTAATTATGTTAAAACCCTTGAATTAAGCCATTTCAGACCCTATAACTGAAATATTTAGTTCATTACGTTCTTGTTAATTTCTCTATGAACCTCTATTTAACTCTCATTTTGGGTAATTTTATACTTACAATCCTATAATTCCTCTTAATTTATCACAATTCGTGCTGTTATAAGCTAAAAACTTCTGTTTTAACTCTCACTTTCGATTTATTTTCATATATCTGTATTATTTATACATATCTGGCATCATATTTCTCGTAGTATGATATCTGTATACACTACTCATTTTCTCTTATTATTTTGATTTATACGTTATATATTGATTTTTATTTATTTTCATATAGTTGAACTCACTTAATTAACCCTCACTTTTTACTTATTTTCATATATGTGGTATATTGTATTAGTACTATTCTAATAGTGCCTAATGATCTATTATTAAATTTGAATAGTTGTCTATTTATTTTCATATACTAGCACTCATTTATTTACTCTCATTTCTGATTTGTTTTCATATACTGGGGCGAGTATGTATATTTTCTATAAACCTGTTCTATCTTATTGTAAGTACAACTGAATTTACCTATTCAATTATTTTCATATATGTCTCATCACTTTCAATTTTACCTTTATTTCCTCTAAAAACCCACTCTTTCGCGCAGAATATTTCTTGATTTTTTTTAAATGATTTTTATTTTTGCAAAATTTCCATTTGAAATTTTTTAACTAAGGGGTTTATTTCATTTAGAACTATTTGAATGTTTTTTCTTTATTTTTTTGTTACAAATTTCTTTATTTTTTTAAAATATTTCATCGTTTTTTCACTTTTTTTATAGTCTTAGTCCTAGTCTCTATTAGTCTTAGGACTATCTTCTGTTAGTCTTATCTTAGTCTCATTTTGGGACTATCATTGCGCGCGAAAGCGCGCCTCGCGTATTGTATGTGTGTAATTCTTACTTTGTAGTCTTAGTCTCATTCCCTTTATAGTCTTAGTCCTATCTTGGGACTGTCTTAAGTGTGATAGTCTTAGTCCTATTAAGACTAAGACTGTTTTTTTATCGTCGGCGCGCGCGCATAGTCCTATCTGGGATTGAGACTAAGACTGGCGTTTTCAACCTGTTTTGAGAAGTATTTTTTTTCTTTTCCGATTCTTAAGAAACCTATTTTTCCGTCTCTTTCTACCTCTTGTAAAATCCTGTAGAACGAGCTTTTTGAGCATAATCCTTGCTCATCGACAACCATTTCTTTCATTTGTAATCCTGATATTTCTTCATACTTTTGAATCAGTGAAACGATCAAATTTTTCACATATTCTTTACTATTTCTTGTGACTGTTTTTAGCACTTTTTGTTGTAGTGCAGTTTGCTGAATTTTGGGTTTTCCATAGGAAACGCCTTTCATTTTTTCTTCCATTATTTTTAGCTTTTCAGCCATATCCTGGAGAGGATAATGACCATCAATTAACTGCCTTATTTCATCATTTGTAATTGGTCTTTGGTTTTCTAGACCTTCTAATCTCATATTGACTCTTTGCAGTTCATTATGTGGATAGTGAGACTTATGCTCTAAGTCTAAAATTTTAGAATCAATCCTTTGTATTTCATAGGGTAAATGTGCAAATTGTTCAAGCCTTCTAAGCCTTTCATCATGCTCTTTATGCTGGCTATGGAAATATTGAATCCATTCACCTACGTTAGTGATATCATTTTTGATTTTAATGAACGCAGATTTAAGAAAATTCTGGAATCTATTCCATCTATGTACATCAATATGTTTATCTCTCCACCCCATGTTTTTAAAAAACTCTTTTTTCTTTATAAATCTTTTCATCATCTATATTGAAAAATTATTTAAACCAGCATCATAAATATGAAAATATGTTTTCAAAATCTCTAGAAATATTGAAACGCTCTTTAAAATCGTCCTTTGCAAAGATCAAAGAAGAGTTCGAGATGCATCTTTCATCTATTAATGACAATACTGGAGAAATTGCTGCCAACGCTGATCACATTTCAGACTTAGAACATCGTATTGACAAATTAAACGAGAAATTAGAGGAGATTCTCATGATTTTATCTCAGTTACCAAAAGAAACAAAATCTTTCATTATAAAGCCTCTGACGATAAATGAGAAGCAAGTACTCATGGGTGTATACACTTCATCTAAACCTATTTCGTATGCAATTTTAGCTCAGAATTTAAACATTTCAGAATCTGTTGTGCAGTCATACGTCGAAGGTTTAATCTCAAAAAAGATACCTTTGATAATCACTCACAAGAATGCAACACCTTATCTTTCTTTGGATACTGACTTTAAGGAAATGCAGGCAAAAGAAAACATTTTAGGTATTGAGCAGAAACACTTGAACGAAACTTTTGAAAATTGATTACAATTTTTGCAATTTGAATTTCTAATCTTCAATCAAAAATCTAATTTATTTTTTTTCAAAAAAATTTAAAAAATTATTGAAAATTTTTACAAAAATCACAATTTTTTTATACTAGTTCGCACAATATACATTGTGTGTACCTTTGACTATATGAAAAGAAATATACTTTGCTTTTTTACCTAAATTAGGGTTTGAAAGGCCGGGCGTTCACAACAAATCAGGTGATCAATTTCAGTAAAAAAATTAAGCAATTGGAAACAGAATTGAAGTTGCGCGGATTTAGTAATCTAACCATCAAAAACTATCTTCATTACAATCAAAATTTCCTTAATTTCTCAAAAAAAGATATTGAAACTGTTGAAGAATCTGATTTAAAGGAGTATTTGGCATTCTTAATATCTGATCGTAAGCTTAAACCAGCGACTGTAAATCTTGCAAGATGTAGTCTGAAATTCTTTTATGATGATGTGTTGCAAAAAAATCTTTTTGCCAGAATCAAGACTGTAAAATCTGAAAAAAAGATTCCTGTTGTACTTACGCCTCAAGAAATTCAAAAACTTTTAGCAGAGATTAAAAATTCTCGGAATCGACTCATGATTGCGTTTATTTACGCTTCAGGGTTACGTGTTTCAGAGCTTGTAAACCTTAGATATCAAGACATTGATTTAAATGAACGTGTTGCCACAATAAAGGCTGGTAAAGGCAAAAAAGACCGTTTAGTGATCCTAAGCCCTAAACTATGCAGAAAGTTGCTAAAAACTGCTAAAAATGCAAATAAACAAGATCTTGTTTTTCCAATAAGTAAACGGTATGTTCAAAAAATAGTCTCAAATGCTGCTAAAAAAGCAAAGATTCAGAAGCGTGTTTTTTGTCATGCTTTACGCTCAAGTTTTGCAACTCATTTACTTGAACGAGGTACGGACATTCGCGTTATTCAAGAGTTACTCGGACATGCTAATTTATCGACGACACAGATATACACAAAAGTAAGTAAAGAATTCATAAAAACTGTGCGTTCTCCGCTTGATTATTTGCGATAGTTTTACTAATTCACGTCGATAGATTCCTTTATTCTATGTCTATAAAAACACCTCAAAATCTTTCTAAATTTTTTAATTAGTTTCTTTATTGAAAACAAGTGGAAATATTAATCCTGCTACTTTTAGGTAGTTCTATTTTGCTTTAATTTTTGCTCAAAAATATTTGGCAATTATTTTTATTAATTACTATATTGAAAATAAGCAAAAAGTGAGAGTTAATTTTTTAGCATTTTTTTCCATAGATAAAATAAAAAACACATTCTCTGTTTTGATACCAAAAAGGGGCGTTTTTAGATGCAAATTCTGTAAAAGTGATAATTCATAAAATTTCAGATTTATGTAATTCGACAAAAATTGTATTGAAAATAATCAATTAGTGAGAATTAGGTGTTAGGCACTAAAAAATTACTTGTATTTGTCGTACTCTAAAATGGTTCTTATCGTCGAAAATGTGTTATTTTTGGGTCTTTAATTTTAATACTATAATGGGCTGATTCTTTTAATTTATTTAGTATGAAAACAATTCCCTAAATTTTATTGAATAAACTGTTTTATAGAAAAGTGAGTCTTATCTTCTACGATTAGAATAAAGCTCAGAACTCGGATCATAATTACATTCTTTTCTATCAGGACATGAAAGACAGTATGTTTCGCGCATTATCCACGCGTATTTACTGATAAAATCGTTCACAGCTATATTTTTATTAGGTACTCCTTGAAAGTATTTATGTTCATCAATATGTCTCATTATTATGTCTCTCTGGATCTTCATAAATTCAGAAAAATGTTTGCAACTCATATATCTAATTAACAAAATAATCTCTATAAACTTAATCAATATTGTTACAAGTGAGACTTATAGAATAATCATATCAATCTTAAAATTAATAGAAAAATAAAAATTAAAAAATTTAACCAACATAACTTAATGTTTTCTTTTCGCCTTGTTTTACAGTTTGTTTACTTTTCTGTAACAGCGTCTTAAGTTTGTCTTCGAATTTTTCTGCTTGTTTAAGTAAAGGTTTGAAATTAACTTTTAATCCAAGATAGTTATCAAGTACTTCAATAACTTTAGCAGCCGCTTTACTATCTGGAAGATTTGAGCTAGTCTCGGCGAATATAGCAGTAATTGGAACATTATTTCTTCTTACTAGCAATGCTCCTGTAACTCCCATAATTATGCCTTCTTTTAGACCTTTACAGTATTTATCAAGTTTCTTTCCGCTGACACTTTTTGACGCATAATAAAACGCATCATGTGTCTGAGATTTTACAGCTGAACCTATTCCTTCGAGGCTGATAATTTCTTTTGCACCTAGCTGTTTAGCCATTTGAACAATCGCTTCAGCAAGCTGCCATTCAATGCCTGTTACAGCTGTAACACCATGAATAAACACAATATTATACTTCTTGCTGTAATGTATCCCAAGAGGAGAAATCACTTTATTTCGATGAATTGCTGCAATTGCAGGAAGTTCAGGTATCCATATACTTCCAATTTGTTCGGTCACCAAATGGTCTAATAAGAATTCAGTAGCAATTGTACCTACTAATCCGAAACCAGGGAAACCTTCAACGATAATTGGATTTTTAGGTTTTTTCTTTAATTGAATATCCACTATAATCACCTTCTTTTATTTATGTCTAAATATTTCATATCTGATTATAAAAATGTTTCTATTTAAGTAAAATATAGGTCATTTTAATTCAGTATAATGTTTCTGTACGAATCATTTATTATTATTATTATTATTATACTTATTGTTTGATCATACAAACGAGAAACTTTCTACACAGCCTACTTTAACATAACTTTTATATATCCCTTCTTAATCTCCTTAACACTATGCGTCGGTAGTCTAATGGCTAGGATAGAGGCCTTCCAGGTCTTCAAGGCGAAGTAAGCCTTTGATTCGGGTTCGAAACTTTGTTTATAACCATATTCAATGCGAACGTCCCGGCCGACGCATCCTTTTCTTATACTCTCACATAACTTTATATATCGAGACCCTTCCTAGCGTATTTATGGCAAGATTTGAACATTCAAGAGATGGAAACAGTAGGGGAGATTCTAGACGCAGTTCTTCAAACAGAAACACGAGGGGCGACAGTTCAAGAGGAGATTCTAGGAGAGGTAGTTCAAACAGAAATACTCGAGGTAGTAGAAACTCTGAAGACAGTTCTAGAAAAAGTGGTAGAAGAAATTTCGACAGAGAACCTAAACGTTACAGTAGCAGAAATAGGCGAGATTTTCGGATGACTCAGGTTACTTGTTCATCTTGTGGTGCTGATTGTGAAGTTCCTTTCAAACCAACCTCAGACAAACCAGTTTATTGTAATGACTGTTTTGCAGGGAAAGGTAAATCAAGTTCTGCTAAACCTTCTAATAATTCTAACAGAGATCTTGACATAATTAATGAAAAGCTTAACAAAATAATGAAAGCTTTAGATATTGAATAAATTAATTATTTTATCCTTCTTTTATTCACGCATACTTTTATAAATACCTTAATTCTATTCTTACTAAAATGAAACAATCGCGCGTTTTAGTAATTTGTGCACATTCAGATGATCAAGCAGTCGGTCTTGGTGGAACTTTAGCAAAATATGCAAAGGAAGGGAAAGAGATAATTGTAGTGATTTTTTCAAACGGCGCATCTAGCCATCCCCATCTAAAACCTGAATTTATTGGAGAAATTCGCGAAAAAGAATCTAAATCTTGTAATAAAGTCCTTAAAGTAAAACAAACAATATTCCTTAACCTTATAGATACTAAATACAAAGAAGAGGTTGTTAAATACAAAATAGAAGAAAAAATAAAACGTATTATTATGCTGCACAGACCAGATAAAATATTTACACATTCATTAGATGACCCGCACATGGACCATAGGGAGGTATATGATGTTGTTAAAAAAGTTTTTGATGATTTAAGATATACAGGAGAACTTTACACTTTCAATGTTTGGAACCTTTGGAATATAAGAAAAACATACAAACCCAAATTGTACGTTGACATTTCGAGTACTTTCAAAACAAAACTTCACGCTATAAGATGTTTTCCAAGCCAAAAACTTACAATGCAATGGCCGCTTACTTGGACAGTATACATAAAAGCTATTTTATTTGGTCTTAAACATCGTTGTAAATATGCAGAAAGATTTTTCAAGATAAGATGAAACAAAACTTCGTATACCGACACCCGATAATTTACACTCTTTATCTTAGATGTTCGCTTCCTTTAAGACAACTTTCAAAACGTATGAAACTTATCTCCAGAATAGCTGGGAAAAATAAAACTATTCTAGATGTAGCCTGTGGACCTGCACACCTTTACGATTATCTAGATAATACAAATCACTATTCTGGTTTTGACTTAAACAAAAAATTCATTGATTACGCAATAAAGAAGTATAAACTAAATCTTAAAATTGGAGACGCTACTGACTCTAAAGCTTACAAAAAATCAGACGTAGTTATCCTTTTAGATATCCTTCACCACCTTACTGATATTAAAAGAAAAGTTACAATAAACAATTCATTTTCAAATGCTATCGAGAAAGTAATCATCTGTGAACCTTATGTCCCTGACTTTTTTAAAAAGAAAGGTTTATTAGTAAGATTCGCTAAAATGGTGTTTGAGTATTTTGAGAGAGACGGATATAACAAAGTTACTATTGACATTGGATTGTATAAAGAACAACTAAGACGGGCTCTTCTTAATCATTTCGGAGCCAAAGTTAATGGTTGGAAACTTGAAATTGTCGAAAGTACAGGTTATTTGATTGGAATTTACACAAAATGAAAAAAAAGTTGTTGATAGCTACAGATGCATTCCTTCCTAGATGGGACGGTATTGCCAGATTTTTATCAGAAGTTATTCCTCGGATTAAAGACGATTTCGACATAACTGTGATTGCGCCCGAATTTCCTCCTTTTAAGGATTATACCGATAATCCTGACGGTTACACTATTTTAAGAGTTCCTACGCATAAATGGAAATTTGGAGATTATTATCCTCCTAAATTTAGTACGTGGCCAGTAATCAAGAAACACGTTAGAGAATCTGACCTTGTCTGGGTACATTCCACGATGCCCATCGGCATGTTTGGTGTCAAATACGCAAAAAAGTTTGATAAAACTTGCATTTCTTATGTTCATACTATTGACTGGGAACTCGTTCTTAGCAGTCTAAAAGTATTTTTACCTATTAGATATTTGTGGGCTTGGCTAGTCAAATTCCATACTAAATACTGGTACAATCGTTGTAAACTTTTAATGTTCCCTTCAATAGAGATCGCTAAACTTTTTGAACATAACGGGTTTAAGACACCTAAAGCAGTTGTTCATTTAGGTGTGGATACTGAAAAGTTTTGTCCTCCTGATAACAAGATAACTGCAAAGATTCGTCTTGGTATTGACCCTAACAAGAAAGTAATCGGTTTTGTAGGAAGAACAGGTCGTGAAAAAGATTTGATAACTTTGTACAGAGCATTTATTCAGTTACAAAAACGTAGAAATGACGTCTTACTTATGATTATAGGACCAAAATCTTCAGCCACAAAAGTTTTTGAAGATAAGAAAAATATCATCGTCGCAGGAAGAAAAGACGATGTTGTACCTTATCTGCAAGCTATGGATATTTATGTCCTCCCAAGTCTCACAGAGACAACCTCTCTCTCAACTTTAGAGGCAATGGCATGTGGAACTGCAGTTATCGCGACAAAAGTAGGATTTGTAAAAGATTACATTAAAGATAGATACAACGGTATACTTTTTCCTAAACGTAATTCATTTGTTTTGAGAAAAAAGATTGAACGTCTATTGAATAATGAACGTGCACGAGATAAATTAGGTGCAAACGCGCGTAAATTCGTAATGCTAAACTTTTCCTGGAATAAAACTATTAAAGATATTAAAGAAGTACTTTTTAGATTTTAGAGTTCTAAACTTGTAACTTGACTTATGCCGTGCTCGTTCATAGATATTCCGTATAGAGTATCTGATTCAGATATCATTGAATCGTTGTGCGATATCACTATGTACTGCGCATAATCACAATATTTTCTTATCAATTTAGCTAATTTTTCAGAATTATGTTTATCAAGAGCAGCATCTACTTCGTCAAGTATATAGAACGAATGCGGTTCATGTTCCTGTATAGCGAATATGAAAGCTAAAGCCGTCATAGTTTTTTCGCCACCTGATAAACTTCTTATATCTAAATACTTTTTACCAGTGATCTTTACTTTTATGTTTAATCCGCCTTCAAAAGGTTGTTTAGGATTTTCAAGTTCAAGATACGCAGTACCTTTCCTTGACAGTGTAACAAAAATATTTTCGAACTTTTCTCCTACAATGTTCAGAGTTTTCATGAACAGTTCTGTTTTTTTTATTTCAATTTCTCCAATTAAACCTTCAACATCTTGCTTTTCGAGGTCAAGTTTATTCTTTTTTTCTATTAAAGCATTATACTGTTTTTCAATTTCATCATACACTTCAAGAGCTCTCATGTTCACAGCACCCATATTACTCATCATCCTTTCAAACTTATCAATATCATGCTTAAGCTGCTGTTCATCCTTCCTAAGATTTAATTTTACACCTTCAAACTGTTTAAATTCTTCGTGCAGACCTGCAAGTTCAGCTTTAATTTTTGCATGTTCTAAAGATAGAGTGTTCATTTTAATCTCTGCCCCTCTGGAAACATCTCTTACTCTGTCAATATCTCTATCAAGCTTATTTATTTCATCATTAACTTTAGACCTTTTATTGAATAACGCTTTATACTTTGCATAAAACTGTTGACTTTTCTTTTCTTTATCTTTAAGTTCAATCTCTCCTTTTTTAATTTTAGAATTAAGCGCTTTTAATTCTAGAGTAAACTTATCTTTTTCATTCTCAATCTGTTTTAAAACATTAGTAATCTTTTCACTCTCTGGACTAACCATCTGTATTTGCGTATCAAAATTATTTAGTTCAGATTCTATCTGTATTATCCGTTCTTTCACTTGTCTTCTTTTTTCTTCAAAAGCATTAAACTCCGCAACAAGCCTAGGATTTCTTAGCTGCGAAATCTTATTTCTGAGTTCTTGTCTTTTAATTTTGTTTTGTGCGAGTTCTCTGTTAACATCCATTATTTCGTCTTGTACATTATCAAGCCCTTTTTCAATCTTGGCAAGCATATTTTCCATATCTGTTTTACTTTTTTGGGAAGTGCCAAGATCTCCTGAATCCAGATGCAAACTTTTCTCTAGCATGATAATTTCAGCTTCAAGTTCAGCCTTTTCTGTCCTTAACTTTATTATTTGCTCTTCATTCTCTTTCCGTCTTTTATCAAAAGTGCTCATTATCGATGAACTATCTGCAATCATTTCATTACATTTTTCAATATCTTTCATAAGTTCATTTTCTTTAAAGCCCATACTCCTGCCCTTTCTATGCCTGAAACCGCCTTTCATTACACCGCTACCTTCTGCAATATCTCCATCAAGCGTTACCATTTTTGCAGTTCCAATACCTAACCTTCTTGCTACGTCAATATTATCTACAACAAGTGTTCCGCCAAAGACATAATTGAACACTTTCTTGAACTTTAAATCAAACTCTATAAGGTCAATCGCAAAACCATGGCACCCGTTAGCTTGAACATGTTTCTTGCCCGAATCTTGGCCATGGAAAGACTTTATCTTGTTAAGCGGTATAAACGCTGCAATACCTAACTTATTATCTTTAAGATATCTGATACATCGAGAAGCAACTTTATCATCTTCGACAACAATAAATTTAATCTTGTTACCTGCAGCAACCTCTAAAGCTGTTGCGTATTTATTATCTACATTACCTAATTCAGATACTGTGCCGTATATACCTGGAATCTCCTTTTTTAAATCAAGAACTTTTCTTATTGATGCTTCTCCTGCTACGCTCTCTTTTGCAGCAATGTTTCGCGCTTCGAGCTTGGCAAGCTTTTCCTGGTTAGCTGTTAAGTTACCTCTCGCTTTTCCAATCTGTGCTGATAACGACGAATCTTCATTAAGTCTCTTGTTAAGTTCAAGAGTTGCTTTTTTGAATAGGTCTTTACGATTTTTAAGGTTTTGAATTTGCGATTTATTCTCTTTTTCAACTTCAAGAACTTTAGCTAATTTTTCATCTATACTCTTTATCTGGAACTCTAATTTATCCTTTTCTCTTAAGAAATTCTGTTGTTGCTCTCTTAACTCGGCAATCTTCTTCTGTTTAGACTCGGCTTCTTTATCTATCTCTTCAATCTCTTTATCTATCTCTTCTACGTTGTCCATTTCATTTTTTTTTCTAAACTTTTTCAATTCGTCTTCAATGAACTTGATTTCTTTATTCTTTTCAATTTTCTGTCGCTCTAAAGCTTTCTTTTCTTCGGCAATCCCTTTAACTTTTTCACCAGCTTCTTTGAATTCTTGTTTAAGTTGTTTCTCTCTCTCATTTATCTTTTCAATCTCGTTACTACAATTTTCTGTTCGAGTTTTATCTGTAGCGAGGTTTACTTTCAAAGTTTCTACTTGTTTATGCAATGCTACTTGTTCTTTTTCGCCCTGCACTTCAATCTCTTTAGAAATATCTTCAATTTCAATCTTCTTTTCATCAATATTACTTTTTAACTTTTTAATCTTGGACTCGCTCTTGTCAAGATCTTCTTTATGATTACTTACTTTCTTATTTAGATCTGTATTAACTTTTTCTTTTTTCTTAATTTGCATATTAAGGTACGAGGCTTTGTTCGTATCAATGTTATCTTTAAGATCTTTAAACTTTAATGCTTGGTCTCTATCCTTTTTAAGTTCTCTTAAATACGTTTTTCTCTCGGTAAGTACAATGTCTGCTTCGTTTAATCTTTCGTCCACTCTTCCGAGTTCGTTCATCGCCTTACGCTTTTTTTCTTCATAACCAGAAATTCCCGATATTTCTTCAACAACCCTTCTTCTCTCTACTGAAGGCATCTCAACAAACTTGACAATATCTCCCTGTAGAATTATGTTAAAACCGTCAGGATCAATCTTTGCTAAACCCATCATATCAAGAACTTGCGTTCTTGTAACTTTATTATCATTTATTCGATAAACTGAAGTTCCATTTTGTTTAATCTTTCTCGAAACTTTAATTTCTTTAGTATCTTCAGGAAACGTTTTATCCGAATTATCAAAGTATATGGACACCTCTCCAAACTTTGCAGGTTCTTTTTTCTTTCCACCATTATATATAAGGTTAGCAGATTTCTCTGCACGCATAGATTTAGCAGAACTTCTTCCAAGTACAAAACATAGGGCGTCGCCTATATTACTCTTTCCAGAACCGTTCGGACCTAGAACACAGTTAAACTTATCTCCAAACAACAGATCTGTCTTTTTTGCAAAGCTCTTAAAACCGAGCATTTGCATCTTTGTAATCTTGGTCATTAATTGTATCCCTCGCTTTATAAATAAACATATAAACTGTTTAAATAGCTTTTGATTTATTATTTATAAATATTATATACTATTATAAAAGGAATTTCTGCACATTCTTAAAATGTAATTTAGCAACAGTTTTCAAATTTACTTTGCTTGCAGCTTTCTTAAGCGCTTCTGCAACATGCGTGCTACCTTTAGGAAGTTCAAACCCTATACGTTTACTGAGCTTTTGAAGTTGTTTTATTGCAGCCTCTCTTGCCAAGATTGACGCAGCCGCTACCTCTACATATTTACTCTCGGCTTTTGTTTCCATTTTAGCTTTCACTTTACATCCCGGATATTTATCAGTTATTGCCATATCGCAAGGACGTAGTTCCGTAATTACTTGATTATGTAACTTGTTAAGAATCTCGGTTACTCCGTCATACTTGTTATATTCTTCGGGCATCATACTAATCACTTTATACTCTACCACCTTTTTAACTCGTTGAGCGATAATAAAAATCTCGTTATCATCTAATTTTTTAGAATCCATTACACCTGCAAACAATAAATCTCGTCTTTGATCATCGTTAGCTTTTACTGCTGCAACGACAATCCCTCCAAACGAGTCACCTTTCAAAGATTCATCACTTCCAATCACTACACCTTCTTCTTTTGCAAACTTAATAGGTATAACCTTTTTACCAATCTTTAATTCAGAAAATAAAGCTTCAACAGCCTTTACAGATTCTTCTTTACCCTGCACCAAAAGTTTGTTTGAAGTAAATAGTATCATGACTGCACCATTACCTCGCAGTCTGATAACTTCATACTCTGTTTTTGTTTTTTCTACAATGTATCCAAAATCTAATAACTGTCTTAATTCCTTTTTCTGAACTTTAGTATACGTTGTCATTTTATTATCATTGGTAAACATTGATTAGACCTACAAACATAGTTATTTCCGTAATCTCTACAATCAATATATTCGCCACTACAAGTGTAGGTTCTTAAATTACATCTCGCAACTTTCCTTCTATACCCTTCAGATTGACACCCTAAATTATTGACCTTAGTTATACAATCTTTGTCATATACACATTCTCTGTTTCCAGGCACGCAATCTGTACCATCGGAAACATAACCAGAATCGCAAACACATTGCATGCCATCAAAATAACCGTGAGGTTGACAAAAAGGTTCTGGCAGCTCTTGCATATTATCCATTTGATTCTGCGCTAATGGGTCTTGCGTTTGGTCATTTGTCGTAGGTTGTTGATTATTACTATTTCCTGAGTTACTACTTTCACTCAGATTATACCCTGGAATTCCTTCAAAAATGTCGCCCATCATACCATCAAACGGACAGCCCGATAATAAAAACATGGATGTCAACAACACCACGATAATTATTTTCATTTTTTCACGCACCTTCCTTCCGAACAGTCAAAGCCTGCACCGCAATCAACCTCTTGAGGTTCGCACTTAAACATTTGCGGATTACAAACATACCTTATCAAAGTATTCCCGCTACATCTCGGAGTCTGAGTACATTCATTATCATATTCGCACTCTTTTTGACTTTCACGAATACAACCAGTTCTAGTCATTGCATAACCTTCTTCACAATCACAAACACCTATCTTTTTGTTATAAAATGTGCCTGTTAAATCGTTACAATAACCTATATCAACGCAACTATCTGTATGCGCGTCGTAAATTTCGTCTTTATCGCAACCTTCAACATCCGCGAGAAACCTTGTCCTTCCTGCAGCTTCTTCTTTATCTGACCACGCTTTTATATCTGTTTCAAGGTATGCTTTAAACTCTTGAGATGTAACGCATTTACCCCAGAATAAATAACTGCTAACATAATATGGCGTACTTTTCGGACAACTTTTCTTTTTCCCTAGCATTAAACCTTTAGCTGTCAAGATAAACTTCTTTTCATCTTCTGCAATAGTACCTTTAATCTTTAAATCAATATAATCGTTCATGCTTGCTTCATCAACGCATACTCCGCCAAAGAATCCACCTATTCTATATGGTTTATCATCAGGACACAGCGCAATGGTTCCTTTTGTCTCTGCTTCTTTTTTCTCTTTAATCGCAACCATTAAATCTTCAACAGCAAACTCGCAACCTATAATAAATATTAACAATAATAAACCTGCAATTATGATTGTTTTTTTATCCATTTTTTAATCATCCTCTCTTTATTATTATATTATTTTTATTAAAATATTTTAATCTTTAACACAGCTTCCACTTCGGCAAACATAATCATCTCCATATACTCCTTTACAGCTTACCATTTCCATCCCTACACATTTGTAAGTTCTTAAGTCGCATCTTGGAACAAACATAATGTTACCATCACAAATTGATTTTCCACAATCTTTATCATATATACATTTTCTATTTCCGGGGATGCAATCTTTACCATCTGAAACATATCCTGCATCACAAATACACTTATTACCATCAAAGTAACCGTGTGGTTCACATAAAGGTTCGGAAACATCTACATTATTATTAACTAAATCCGGTCGAGCAAGTTCTCTGTCTGGTTGAGAATTACTACTGCTACTATAACTATTTCCAGAGAAAGGTATATAATCTGCAATATCAAACATACAACCTACACTTAAGAATACAATTGTTAACAGACTTAACATAATAATACCTTTTTTCACGAATATCACCTATTTACCGTATATTCTATAAAAATACTTAATAAACTTTTCTAAATGTTAGTAACAGACATAAGTTAAAGATATCCAAAATTCGGTACTAAGTTGAAAAAGGCAAACAAATTTATTAATGACTTTTGTCTTTTTTTATGTTCTAGAACTCAAACAATCCTTTCTGTGCCTTTCCTTCTTTAATCCTTTTCCACGAACTCCATGTTTTTCTAAACAACCCTGGATACTTATCCCAGTTTTCTGCTAAAAACTTTTTAGTCTTTGGATCGCTCGGGTAACCAGAACCGAAATCAATACCTACCTCTTCTTTTAACCTTTCAATCTCTCTATCACGATCAACTTTGGCAAGAATAGATGCAGCACCTACCACTATATGATTCATGTCAGCTTTATGCTCAGGTATGATTTCCTTTTTTTTATCTTCAACAAATTGACTTATATATCCTTTATACGCGGGAATGTTCGGACTCGGACAGTCAACAATTACAGCATCGCATTTTAGATGGTTAATTATTTCTGCGCATTTAACAGCTTCTAAATCGTTAAGATTTAAATTTATAGATTCCCTTGCATCAACCTCTTCAGCACCTACCATTATAACTTTAAAATCTTTAACAATCTCTTTAACTTTAGGATAAAGTTCTTCTCTTTTTTGTTTTGTAAGAAGCTTAGAATCTTTCACACCTAAAGCTTTCAATTTAGCTTCGCCGTTTTTATCAATGGATACTCCTGCAATCACTATCGGACCTATGACTGGACCTCTGCCAGCTTCATCAATCCCTGCAAAAGTCGCATATTTTTCTTTCATCAAAAAAGTATAAATACGCTTCTTAATAAATTGTTGTTTTTAGGCTCTGTAACAAGTCTCTCGCTCAATTTAGAAAATTATAAAAACTATATAACTATTAATCTTATATTAAGCTAAAAAGAGGTAAACCAAAATGCCAGAATATGCTATAAGCAATGTATTCTTTTCAGGTTTCAGAGACTTGGATAAATCTGATAAGAAACGGATTAAAGAAATTATTTATTCTAAAAGCGAGAAACTTGAACGAGAATTTAAGAAGATAAAATCTTTAAGGTTTAATTTCAAGACATACGAAGAAGGCGGTTCTGTTAAGTACTCAGTTCATCTTCTTATAGACGGCCCTTCAAAACCTATAGCTATTGATACAAAGACAGCTAACTGGGACGCTGTGAAAGTTATTAACAGAATCTTTGCAAAAGCAAAAATCCATCTTGAAAAAAAGTTTAAGAGCTATAAAAGATCTTTATCAAAAGAACAGGCGTCAAGATTAAAATAGCTATTTAGAATTTTTTTTAATTAACTTTTTCTTTATTTTGTTAACATACCTATGAGCCAGTTGTAAAGGTTCAGGAAGTTTGTGCCCTTTTAATGTTTCTTGTGTTATCTTTAATGAACTGCCTAAACCAATTTTATGACCTGGAGATATATACACGGGTTTTGCAAATTCTTTAGTTTTCACCTCAAACCCTCTCAAGTCTTTCTCAAAATAGATTTTGCCTTCTTCAATTTTCCCGTCAACCAATTTACAAGATATACCAATCGTAGGTACGTCAAGCAGTAATCCTACATAGCTTGCTAAACCTATCTTTCTAGGATGTGCTACTCCGTGCCCGTCTATCATAAGAAGGTCTGGTTTATTTTCTAGTTTATTGAAAGCTTCAATAATCGCAGGACCTTCTCTAAATCCTCTAAATGCAGGAATATAAGGAACAGTTGCTTCAACAATTGCGTACTTCTTTTCAATCACTTCGTTAGTTTGCATGTCAAGAACTATAATCCCTGATATAATCTTATCATCTACAAAAGTTTGGTCAACCCCTGCAATAGTTTTCACTTTAGAAAAAGAATCTTTTAACTCAACCTTTTCGCCAAGTTTATGCTGCTCTTTTTTAAACTTCTTTATTAATGATGACATATTTACTAACCTTTTTATTTATATACTATTGTCTAGAGTTGTTTATAAAGGTTATCTCTATAATCTTAATGAGAAATATAAAAGAAATATAGCGAGGAGAGTGATTATCACCTCAGAACCTTTGGTTCCGGGACCTCCGAACCACATACTATGTTCATTTTACTCACATAGGATAATCAAAAAGAATAGCGAGGAGAGGATTTGAACCTCCGACCTGTGGGTTATGGGCCCACCGAGCACTCCTGACTGCTCCACCTCGCTGTAAAATTACTGAATTATACGCTATTTATAAATCTTACTGCTTCATCTATACTAATAGAAATATTTAAAAACTACTCTTAAATATGCTGACTTATGCCGAGGTCGCATAATCTGGTATTGCGCTAGATTGCTATGTACTATCAGTGCATCAGATCACTACGCAATTATCTAGTGACCTTAGGGTCATCGGGGTTCAAATCCCCGCCTCGGCGTCCTACTCCAAGTTTAGGTTAGGGTCGTTCCGAACTTAAACCTCAAGTTCAGTAGCCTAGTAAGGCGTTGAACTTCAAGTTCATGTTTGTTAATGTGGATACAGGGTGTCTACAAGGCTTATATATCTGGAATTCTATGTTGTTATTGGA
>JAYENX010000003.1:0-52754 GCA_034722435.1 Nanobdellota archaeon
TTGCTATTTGGAAAGATAATGTTTTGACTTTAGTATGGGGAGAAAATCCGATTGCTTTTGTTATTAAGAGTAAGCAGGTAGCTAAAAAGTATAGAGATTATTTTGAGCATATTTGGAAAGGTGCTAGGAAGTAGTTGAGATTATATGTATTGAAGAAAAGGAAAAAAATTAGAATCTATATCTGACTCCAACTCTTAAAGCTCTTTTTTTGAAATTTTGATCAAGATTTGCTTCAATTCTGAATGATTTGTTTTTGTTCATTTTGAAATCTATACCAGGATTATGAAAACCTTTGCCAGTTTTTGTATTGTATCCACTTAACATATCAACAAATGTATCTTTGTTGTTTATGAATCCATAACCTTCAATAGTGTTAGTTTTCGGAAAGTATCTTACATCCATTTTTCCAAAACCTTTACCAGGTAATTTACTTTGAATTCTTCCAACTAATCCTAGACTAGTTTCTGAATTTGTTATGTTAGTATCTTTTGCTTGTGAGGCAAGTCCGAAACTGTATTTGCCTGAATTTATTGGTGTCCATTGTAATCTAGTTTTGTAGAAATTCACATTTCCTGTTTTTTGTAGAACTGTGTAATGATCTACATTTTTTGAAAGCTTTGTAAAAGCTTCTACTCTTTGAATTGGAGTTTCGTTGCAAAGGTTTGTAAGTGTAACTGATGGCTTTGCTGCAACATTTGTTGCTAGAGCTGCTCCTAATAATAGTGATTGTAGTAGTTTTGTCATTTTTGTGGTCTACCTCTTTTTAAGCCTAGAGGTATTGGCTTTTGTATATTGGTTTAATAGATTACTATATAAATATTTGTCGTTAAAAAGTTGACAACAATAGTAAATGTTATATACTTGGTTGTGTTTAAGTTATATAGATGGAAGAAGAATTACGTGCTTTTGGATTAACTGATAAGGAAATTAAGGTTTATTTGGCTTCCTTGTATTTGGGGTCTGCTTTAGTGCAAGATATTGCTAAAAGAGCTGGTACATATAGAACGTATACGTATGAAGTGTTAAAATCTTTGAAAGAGAAAGGTCTAGTCTCTTATGTAATTAAGGGCGGAAAACAATATTTTGAAGTAGCTTCTCCAGACAAGTTATACGATATATTGAAGGAGAAAGAATCTAAGATTGATAGAATAATGCCGCAATTGAAAGGATTATATTCGGCTACTGCTGTAAAACCAAAGATTGAATTGTATGAAGGTAAGGAAGGGTTGAAAACAATTCTTGCTGATACATTGAAAGTTAAAAAAGAACTTTTAGTATATTGTTCTGTTAGAAAGCAGTTAATGTTGTTTTCGTATTATTTTCCAAATTTTATTAAACAAAGAGCTAAGAAAAAGATTTTTGTTAAAGTATTAGGAGAAAAGTCAAAAGAAGCTAAAGCAATTAAAAAACGTGATGCTAAAGAATATAGAGAATTGCGTTATCTACCTAAAGGGATCGAGTTTCCTACCGCGACTTACATTTACGGTAATAAAGTTGCAATTATGGCTTTTGGTGATAATCCTATGGGTGTAATTATTGACAATAAAGAAATTGCTATGACACAGAGGTTTGTATTTGAAGCTATGTGGGTTAAGGCTGAGAAGTAATTATTTGTTTTCTAATTTTACTTTTTCTATAATAAAATTACCTGTACGTTCGTCTTCCATTACGATTTTTGTATTTTACAATGTTTGTAGGTCTAAATTTGTTTCCAGAGTTCATTTATGTTCATAAAAAAAATAGAAATAAAACTGATATTTATTTTTTTCTTTTTTTCTTCTTCTCGGAGTCTAATATTACTAATGTTGTTTTTAGTACAGCATCAGGGCTTAGAGATATCGAGTCTATACCGCACTGTACTAAGAACTTAGTGAATTCTGGGAACGTACTTGGGGCGTCGCCGCAAATGCCTATCTTTTTATGGTTTTTCTTAGCTTTTGCGATTGCCAGAGCTACCATTTTTTTAACAGCGAGATTACGTTCATCATAAACGTGTGCGACCAGTTCCGAATCTCTGTCAACTCCTAAAGTCATTTGTGTAAGGTCGTTAGAACCAATACTGAATCCGTCAAAGTGTTCACAGAATTCATCCATTAACAAGACGTTCGAAGGTATCTCGCACATTACATAAAGTTGTAATTTATTCTTGCCTCTTTTTAAGCCGTGCTTTGCCATCTCTTTCTGGACAAGAATACCTTCTTCAATAGTTCTGCACATAGGTATCATTAGTTTTATGTTTGTAAGGCCCATATCGTCGCGTACATGTTTAAGTGCTTTACATTCAAGTGCAAATGCTTCTCTATACTTTTCTGAGTAATAACGTGAAGCGCCTCGCCATCCTAGCATTGGATTATCCTCTTTAGGTTCAAATTCTTTACCGCCGATAAGGTTAGCGTATTCGTTTGATTTGAAATCTGAAAGACGTACAATAACATCTTTTGGATAGAAAGCTGCTGCGATTGTTGCAACTCCTTCTGAAAGTTTGTCAATGTAGAATTGAGATTTATCTTTGTAACCGTATGTCATTTCTTCAATTTTTTCTTTTGCTTCTTTATCTTTAAGTTTTTTGAAATGGATTAAAGCTAATGGATGTATTTTTATGTACGAGTTTATGATGAATTCTTCTCTTGCTAAACCTATACCATCATTAGGTGTGAATGAGGCAGAGAATGCTTGTTCAGGATTGCCAAGATTCATCATAACTTTTGTTTTTGGTCGTTTTAATTTTTTGAGATTAGTTTTTATAACTTCAAATTTTAGTAAACCTTTGTATACAAATCCTTCTTCGCCTTCTGCACAGCTTGCAGTTATTTTTTGACCTGATTTAAGTTTTTCAGTGGCATCTTCAGTTCCGACAACGCAGGGTATGCCTAGCTCTCTTGAAATGATTGCTGCATGGCAGGTTCTTCCGCCTCTATTTGTTACAATTGCTGCTGCAATTTTCATGATAGGTTCCCAATCTGGGTCTGTCATTTCTGTAACAAGTACTTGGCCTTTCTTGAACTTTTCAATATCTGCAACATCTCTTATGACATTGACTTCTCCAGAAGCAATCTTGCTTCCAACTGAGCTACCAACTACGAGGATTTCTCCTTTTTGTTTTAGTCTGTAATTTTCAAGTACATCAACCTTTTTTTGTGACATTACAGTTTCAGGACGTGCTTGTACAATGAATAGTTCTTTTGTGATGCCGTCCTTTGCCCATTCCATGTCCATAGGTTTATGGTGCCCTGCTTTTTTTGAATAATGTTCTTCAATAATGACTGCCCATTTAGCAAGTTTAAGAATCTCTTCATCTGAGCATGCAAACTTTTTTCTGTCTTCTATTGGTACGGGAATATTTTTAGTGGGTTTGTTACCGCCAATGTCGTATACCATTCTTATGGATTTTGAACCTATCTTTTTGCTAAGGATTGGTTTCTTGTTAAGTTTTAATGTAGGTTTGAATACGTAGTATTCGTCAGGGTTGACAGCGCCTTGGACAACGTTCTCTCCAAGACCGTAAGCTGCAGTTATGAAAACAGCATTTTTGAAACCTGATTCTGTGTCAATAGAAAACATAACTCCCGAGGTGGCTTTATCGCTTCTTACCATTTTTTGAACACCAATTGAGAGTGCTACTTTGAAATGGCTGAATTTTTTATCATGCCTATATGATATAGCTCTATTAGTGAACAATGACGCAAAACATTTTTTACATGAATCTATTAATGCGTGTGCGCCTTTAATGTTAAGATATGTTTCTTGTTGTCCTGCGAATGAAGCATCAGGTAAATCTTCGGCTGTTGCTGAACTTCTTACAGCTACATCTTTAGTACCTGTTTTTGTAAGTCTTTTGTAAGCGGTAATAATTTCTTTTTTTAGTTCTTCAGGGAATTCTGCAGTTCTGATGATTTCTCTTATCTTATGACCTCTAGAAGAGAGATTTCTTATGTTATGTGTGTCAAGACCCTTTAGGATTTGTTTTATTTCGTCTTCAATACCTGCTTTTTTGAGAATATAACGATATGCGTAAGCGGTTATAGCGAAACCGTTAGGAATGTTTACTTTTTTCTTTGTAAGTTGACGATACATTTCACCAAGTGAAGCGTTTTTGCCGCCAACTATAGGGACATCTTCAATACCTAACTCATTAAACCATAGAATAAACTTTTGTGATCTTTTCATAGTATTACCTCTTTTTTAAATTATGTCTGAATTTATGATATTTCTATATATAAATGTTGTTGTTATTGCTGTGAGGTTTAATATATTTATTTTAATTAGAATGAAATCTTTTTGTTTGTGATATTTGTTTTTTGTAATTTAATCAATAATCTCAGTGTCTAGTTTTTCTAGTTCGCAAAAGTCGGTTGTGAAATTGTAGGCTCCGGCGTTGATGAAAGTTAAAGTGTTTCCTACTTTAGGTTTTTCTAGGTAAACTTTGTATCTGAAAAGGTCCATGGAACATGGTGTTTTTCCTTTCACTTTATACGGTTTACCTTGTCCTATGGGGAGTTCATTTTCAATTAAAAGTTTTACAGGGACAATAAGTGCGTCCATATCTGTATTATAGACTGATGCGTTTATGATGATGTTATCTTCGTGTATTGAGATTATTTGTGTTATTAGTTTTCCGGCTGGAGCTGCAATGAATCTTCCTGGTTCTATCATCATTTTAATATTTAATGAGTTGAACCATTCTTTGAGTTCGGTAATTTTTTTAAGAACGAGATTTACAACGTCTTTATTCGTGTTAGCGTACATTGATGGAAGGCCTCCACCAATGTTGATAACTTTAATAGATTGTAAAGTTTCTTTTTCAAGTACTTGTTCAAGTTCAAAGCGTAGGTTCCATTCTGAAAGGTTTTGGGTTTTTCTATGGAAATGGATTCCCAGAGTTTCAATATTTTTGTTATTTTTTAATTGTTTGATTCTTTTATTAATTACATCTGACATCATTCCAAATACGAAGTGACGTTCGGTTCTAAGACTTCGTTCTTTTAATCTCATTCTTAGTAGAAGTTTAATGTTAACATTGTTCTTTTCAATGAATTCTAATAGAACGTCTAGGTCAGATTCGTTGTCTATAACAAAAAATGTAATATTTTGTTCTAAAAGTTCTTTTAGATCTTCTTGGTTCCAGCCTTGAACAAAGAATAAAACTCTAGATTTGTCTTTTATGTTTTTTAGTTCGTTTTTGATGTGTATCGAGAATAAACAGTCAGTTTCTTGTTCAAGAAATGGCGTTATTAAAGGGTTTGTTTTTGAGCTGTAGCTAGTAATGTCTGAAACTTCTTGTACTTTTTTGTATTGTGAAAGTACAATTGATTTTGATAATGTAAATTTAGGTTTCATGCTGCTAATAACATTTCTAGTTCTTCTGTTCCTTCTTCTAATTTTAAAATTCTTCTTTTTTCATATTTGCCACCATGATAATCTTCTAGTATTTGATGTATACTTTTTGTTTCTAGTATGCAACCTGACCTTATATCGGGACATTCATCTTTACAATATTTTTGGCAAATTTCTTCAATTTTTTCTTCGTGTGCGTCAACTCTTTCTCTGAAATGTTCTGCATATCCGTATTCTTTCCAATGATTGGTTATTTTGTTAGGTGAAAGAATTACATAATCTTCTTTTAATTGTTTTAGATCTTCTGTAGTGTAATGTTTTTTTTTGTTGAATGAGAGGACTATAGGTTTGTAACCTAACCGTTTTAATTCTTCTGCTAAATAATGTGCATGTTCTATTAGTTCTGATACTTGTAAAGCTAGAAGCGCACCTATTCTAATCATTTAATAACCCCTCATCTGCTAAAGTTTCTAGAGCCATAATCATTGCTAAGGGGAACATTATAGTTACGTCGCCTTTAACAGTGGCTACGTCTGATTCGTCTTTTACTTTACCCCATGACTTTGCTTCGTTAGTGGTTGCTCCCGAAACTGATCCCGATGTTTTATGTGCTGTTGTCATGTAAACTGCGTAGTTTGCTCCGCCGTTAAGTAAAGTGCATAGGATTGCGTGATGTTTTGAAACTGAACCTCCGAGTGCAATTACTCCTTTCTTTTCGTCGTGGTTAGTGGACAGTAAGATGTTTCCAAAATCTTTAACAATATCAATTACAAAATCTTTATGTTTTTGTTGGAACAAGAAAAGATGGAATCCTATGCCTCCATCAGTTATCGCAGGGCAGAAAATTGGTACATTATTTTTTGCTGCTTGGTATAAAAACGAATCTTCATCTTCAAGTATTAATCCTATCTCTCTTAAAAGTTCAGAGACTGTCCAACGTTTTTGTTTTTCGTAAAGTTTTGTTAGAACGGGGTTAATCCAGTCTTCAAAATTCATATAGCTTTGGTTTTCAATAAGTAGGTTACCTATTCTATTAATTCCTCTTTCGTGCAATTCTACATCGTCACTGTCGAATCTGCCTATTTTGAACTTTTCGCCAATGGCTCGCATAATGTCTTCTTCAATACCGCCTGCGGTAGTAATCAGGATATTTGCCATTTTTAGTTTTACTATTTGGGCAAAGAATCCGCGTAAACCTGATGTTACCATATTAGATGTAAAAGTTAGAAATATTTTTGCAGAATCTTTTTTCATTTTTACAAAGACTTCTGCAGCTTTAGCTAGTTCAATTGATTGGTACCCTAATTGTTTAAATTGTGTGATGAGGTCTTTGACGCTCATGTCTTTTTTCCATTTGAGATCGTTAACATATGCCATATTGGTCACCTTGCAAATTATATTTTGAGTTGTGTATTTTAAGTTTTAATTAAGTAAAAAAATAAAATTGAATTATGACAATTAATGAATAAAAAAAGATTGTCAGTCTATAAGGTCTATGATAAATGAGAAATAATTCTAACTGCCTGATTGTCTTATTGAATCAAATGAGTTAGATGGCTTCATATTACTTATAAATGGAAGGGAGTATAAAAAGATTACCACTCTGAATATAAATCTGAGAGTTTATTGTGTGTGACTAGTTCAGTTTTAGCTTTTGGATGGTGTGGTGCTCTATATCCTTTTTCTTTACACATCTCTTCAAGTTCTGTGAGTTCTTTTTCTCTTAAACCTGAAATGCCTGTGACTTCTCCTTCGTCAGTATATTTTTGAACTAGAACTGTAAGTGCGCCCATGTTATTTCCGAAAACAATATCTGTATAAATTCTGTCGCCAATTACCATGACTTCATCAGACTGAACCCTTATTTGTTTAAGGGCTGCTTTATAACCCCATGGTTTTTTGAAAAAATGTCTTATAACTCTTATTCCGTTATGTAGTTCGAATGCTTTTGCTTCTTCTTCATAGAAAAATGTGCCTGCTGAGTTTGATACTACGTAGAAGTTTTGGTTCACGGCTGATTTAAGTTCAACAAGAGCGTATTCTAATTCAGGAATTATTTTTTTTGAATATGTTTTAGTCAGAGTATTATCTTTATCAGAAATGATTGCTTTTATTCCTAATTCTTTTACAACTTCAGGATTTATATCGCGGATGTCTCTTATAAAAAAATGTGGCATAGACCTTATTATTTTTCTTCTTACTTTTTTACCTTTATCTGCGGGTTCGAGATCATGACCTTGAAATTGTAGATGTGCAAAGCTTAAGCAACCTGGAACGTTAATGAATTGACCGGTTAAGTATTTTTTAAGGCTCATGATATTTTTGTAGGATAGTTTGTTATAAATATGATTAAAATAAGAAATATATGTTTAAGGCAATAACACTGCAGCAGATATAACTGTAGTCCATTCACTGCTTTTTTTAACAATGGTTGAGGCAGTTATGCTTGAAGTTTCGACAACTCTTTTTTTGATTTTCCATTTTTGTTTTGTTTCGTCCCAGTGTTTATTAGGGTCAAGTTTAAATCCCATTTTCATGGCGAGCATTGCAACTGCAAGATCTTCGGCGTGTTTGCCTGCCTCTTTTTCTCCAAATGCATGATGTTCTGAAAGGTAACCATAAGTTTTTCTGTCTTTTGGGGTTGCGATACCTATAGATGCAGATATTAATCTATTTTTTGTATCTGATTGGTTTTTTGACATTACGCAAAAAGTAATTTGACCTGGTTTTAACATTTTTAATCCTTTAGCCTTTGTTATGTGTTTAGCATTGGGTGGGAATATGGATGAAACTTCAACAATATTGCATGCTTCAATTCCTGCATCTCTTAATGCCATTTCGAAAGATTCAAGTTTTTCTTGGTGTCTTCCAACACCTTTAGTTAGAAATACTTTTTTAGGTATCATTTTTCCCAGAGTACCTCGTTACCTTTTACTATTTTTTTAATTCTGTGACCTGGTATGAAATATTCTCTTTTTTTGAATTTTATGATTATTGCGTCTTTTTCAATATTTTCAATTTCGTGTAGTTTGAATTTTCTTATTTTTTTATGAATTTTATCATGGAAATGTACAACAAAATCTTTATGACTTTTTTTTGGATGTTTTCTTAGAAGTCCTCTTATGTATTTAGTAGCGACATAGATATTTTCTTTAGCTCCGAATTCTTCGAATATGACTCCTGAGAAAAGTAATATGAGGATTCCTACAAATAGTGATACAAAGAAATTTTCAAGAATTGGGGTTCCGTCTGCTATACCCCAGAGCCCGCGCCAGAATAAAATAATTCCGGTACCTATCATTAAAGCTCTTAAAAGTTGTTTATCTCGTGCTGTAATATAAAACTTTTTCATGTTTACCTCTTTTTTCTTTATTTTAGGTTTATTGGTATTTAAACTTTGTTATATATCTATATTATAGATTAATATTATAGATTTTAAGTTTTTATTTTTGTCTAATTTTATCTAAGAATTTATTTAGAGCTGTATATAATTCATGGTATTTTTTTATAATTTTCTTATAATTTGTTTTATCATATTCTTCAATTTTTGCACTTTCTTTAGGAGATAATATCTTCCTACATTTTACTTGTAATTCAGTATCTGATTTTCCATCCCATTCATTATATTTTTTAAGTGTTGGATCATTTGAGCAATCTAAATTTATCCATTTGTTATCTAATTTAATTTCTAAATAAAGATGTACATCTAATTCTTTTGGAGCTTTATCTGATACGTTTTTTGGAATTTTTAGTTCGTCCCATCGAAATTCGCAAACTCTATATCTAACCTTATATCCTGCTTTATTTAGTTTATCATAAAGAATTCTGTGTTTTCCCCAGCATCTATGATCTACATCATCTTTTGATTCTGGACAATGGTAAGTTAAGTCTCTTACTGAATTAAAAATTGTTATTACCTTCATATTTTAAATAAATATTTATTAATATATAAAAACTTTGTAATTGGGTTTTTTATTTAATTGCAATATAATAAAAACATTAATAAATAATATTAACTTAAATAATTAAGTTGAAACAAAAAAATAAAAAAAAGAGAGATTGGCATAAATTAGAAGTTTTTGTAGATAAAGCAATTCCTTATTTGCTTATTTTGTTATTAGTTTTAATAATTTTAGAGATATTTTATCATCATTTGATTGAACATTATCTTTTATGGGTTGATATTGCTGACCACGTTATCATAGGTTTTTTTGTTGTGGATTTAGTGTTTAAGTGGAAAAAGTCGAGAAATTTGAAATATTTTCTGAAAACTTCGTGGTTGGATATACTTGCTGTATTTCCTTTTTATTTAATATTTAGATTGTTTGAAGAGATATTAATATTGGGCAGGTTTGGAGAGACTTTTGGAACAGGTCAGAAAATACTTCATGAGGGTCTTGAGGTTGAGAAAGAGGTAAGCAAAGTTGCTGCCGAAGTTGAAAAATCGGGAAAAGTATCAAGAACGAAAATGTTTGTCAGGTTTGTTAAACCTATACAAAGGATACCTAGATTTTTGAAAGCTTTTAGTTTTTTTGAGAAACCGGTTAGAAAGAAATATAAACAAAAAAGATCTAAACAATGAATAACATGGATTGTGTTAATAAGGAAAAAAATTTAGAAAATTGTAATTGTACATATGAACCTTGTTCTAGAAAGGGTAAATGTTGTGAATGTGTGGCATATCATCGAAGTATGAATGAACTTCCTGCTTGTTTTTTTCCGGATAATGTTGAAAAAACATTTGATAGAAGTATAGAAAGGTTTAAGTCATTATGAAATATAAAAGTCGAATGAAAACTGAAGGGTATCAGGGTGCAACCTTTGGAGTTATGGAAGGGGTTATTATGATGCTTGGAGTTCTTATAGGTTTGAGTATGACAGGGAATAAGTCCATAGCTATATTGGGTGTTGTTACAGCTGGTGTTGCAGATGCTCTTGCTAATAGTTCTGCTTTTTATGTAAGTGAGGAAAGCGAAGGAATACATACTAAGAAAGAGGTCTGGAAAAGTACGTGGTGGGCTTTTGCAGGGACAGTTATTGCTGTAGTTTGTGTGTTGATACCTTTACTTGTATTTGATCTGCCTAATGCGATATATGCTGCGTTCATCGTTGCTGTAGTACTTTTAATATTCTTAGCAATGTTTGTTGCTAAAAATTTAAAACTTAATCTTAAGAAGTTAGTAATTAAATATGTTGTTATGGCTGTTGTTGTTGCAATAGCGACGTTCGTTGTAAGTAATCTTTTGTTACGGGTCCTAGTAATATGATAAAAGCTATTGTGTTTGATTTTTCTGGAGTTTTAGCTTTTCCTGGTAATTTTGATAAATTTGCGGAAGATTTTGCAAAGAAGTCAGGAAAAAATGTTAAAGATGTACATAAAGAGTTTCATATTTTTTGGCAGGATTGGAAAGTTGGTAAAATTAATTTTGATTTTGTAATTGATGGTATTATTAATATTTTTGAACTAGATAATACCTATAAAGATTGGATTAAAAAATATTTTATATCTTATTATACTTTTAATAAACCTATGATGGAATTTGTTCAAAGTATTAAAGGAAAGTACCAATTATATGTATTATCTAATCATACTTCTGAACTTTATTGGAGTTTTTCTAAAAAATTTGAACTTAATACGATTTTTGATGATGAATATATTTCGTGTGATATGGGTTTAGCTAAACCTCATAAAGAAATATTTGAAGTTTTTTTGAAAAAAACAAATTTGAAAGCGAATGAGTGTATATTCATAGATAATCAAGATTGGAATTTAGTAGAACCAAAGAAATTAGGTTTTCATGTTGTTTATTATGAAGTATTTGATAAGTTTGAAAAAGATATGAATAAATTATTGTAGTTCTTAGTTTTTAAATGAAATAGTTATCTTTAAATATAACTGGTTTGTTTTTCATATTTCTTTTAAAATAACATATATGTTGTATATGTTTTAGGGGGTTATGATTATGAAAACAAATAATATTACTAAAGGAAATAAAGGTAAGGACGAGCGAAGATGGGAAGGTGCAGATAAAATCTTTCTTAGGCTTGAACATTCGCAAGAGTCTACTGAGAGAGGATATTCAGATTCTGAGATTTTAGATTTAGGGGTTGAGAGGTTGGCAAAACCTTGGCCGGGTAAAAATGTTAGATCAAAAGATAAAGTTCCAAGGCATGTTGTGAAACGAGCAGAGACTCTTATTAGTGAAGGGTGTATGACTGAGGAAAATGTTGAGGAATTGTTTTTTGAATACAAACAAAGGCTTAATTCATCTCCTGTTTATGATTATGAGTCTGCAAAATCTTTTGCTGATTATCTTGTAGAACGTGCACCAAGCGCAGTTAGTAAATTAAAACATGTTGATCTTACATTTATTGGTCGTATATATGTAGAATGGACTGCATTAAATTGTCAGTATGCAGATGCACAAAGAAATTCGTCAGGTGCTGGTGAGAGTTTGAGAATGAATTATAGGAATTCAACAAAATCTCTTGAAAACAGTATAAGTGATTTCAAAAAGGTTCATGGACTTGAAGTTAAAGTGTTGAGAACGTTGGAATTTCGATTTCAGAAATTAAGAAAGGATAAAGGTCCTTACAAAGGTTAATTTTTTTATTTAATTATCATCATCATTATTATTATTATTATTATTACGGGGGGAAAAATACGATGTATACGAATATAGAGATAGGAAATTTAGAGACAAAAACAAGGGAATCTGAAGCTTTAATGATGCCGAATGATTTTCATGATGATGTTGTTAATATCTTATTAGGCCAGTATAATAAATGGGTGGGGATACATGCTCATTATATGATGGCACAGATATCGGATAAGATTACGCCTGAGATTGAAGCGGAGTATGAAGTTGTAACTCAGAGTCTTGATAGAAATTTGAAATATTATGTTTCTGAACAGTCAAATGTTAGACCTATTGTTAAACATATTAAGAAAAAATTTAATTCTTTAAGGCTTGATAGAGCAAGTACTTTAACTTTGCTTGTCAGAGAGAAAAAGTAAATTATAAATTTCTTTTATTTTTTTAATATCTTTTGCAATCATAAGTTTTTTTCTTAGATCTTTAGCACCTGGAGCATATTTCATGAACCACATTGCGTGTTGTCTTATTTCTGCAAAACGTTCTCTTGGTACGTATTTGTCGTAATATTTCAGGAATTGAATAAACATGTCATGAATATCTTTATTTTCTGTTAAGGAATATTTACCTTTTTTGAAAAAGTCTGTGCATTGTTTGAATATGAACGGGTTACCGATTGCGCCTCGTCCTATCATGACTGCATCGCATTTTGTTTGTTCAAGCATTGATTTTGCATCTTCAGGTTTAAAGATGTCTCCGTTACCTATGACGGGAATGTTAACTTTTTCTTTTACTTGTTTAATGGCTGTCCAGTTAGCTTTTCCTGCGTATACTTGTTGTTTTGTCCTTGCATGGACTGCGATTGCGTTTATTCCAAGATTTTCTAATATTTTTGCAACTTTAGTATGGTTCAAAGATTGCGAGTCCCAACCTATTCTGATTTTTGCAGTTACTGGTTTGTTCGTGTTGGATATGACTGGTTTTACAACGCGTTCTATTTGTTCGGGATGTTTAATGAAATATGAACCTGCTTTTAGTGCAAGAACGTTTGACATTGGGCAGCCAAAGTTTATGTCGATTATATCTGCATGTTTTTTTATAATTTCTGTAGCAGTTTTCATTGATTCTGGTTTAGTTCCTACTAATTGGATAGATATTGGTTTTTCTTTTTCAATAACATCTACATATCTTTCCATGAATGAATCTTTAGCTGCTACTACTCCGTCAGCGTGTAGCATTTGGCTATAGACTAAAGATGCTCCTTGTTCTTTACAAAGTAGTCTAAACGCTGAACAGTTGATACCGTCTAATGGAGCAAGGATGAACGGATTCTTGAGTTTTATTTTGCCGATTTTCATTGTTGATGTTTATACCTTTGTTTTTATTTAAAGTTTAGTCATATTTTAACTTTATTGTTTATTTTAATTCTCATTAAATTTTGTCATTCATGTAATTTTTATTTTTATATGGATAATAAATATTTTTTGTTGTATCATAATTAGTAATTTACTTGTTTGCTTGCTTATTTACTTGCTTTTAGGGGGTTATAATTTAATCATAACATTAATAAGAGTATTATTATAATTATGAATTTTATGAGATTTAAAAGAGTGTCAGAGTTTGAGAACGAGGTCAAGGATGGTGTGAAGATTTGTAGGAACTGTGATAAACCTGTGGCTAAAGGCAGAAGACATTATTGTTCTAAAAAGTGTATGCAAGAATTTAATATATCTCATGACTGGTATTGGATAAGGAAAGCTATTTTGAGACGTGATAAGTATAAATGTAGTATTTGTAAACAAAGGATGAGAAAACGTTTTTTAGATGTCGATCATATAATTCCGCTTAGGATGGGTGGGGACCCTTATGATAAAGATAATTTAAGATTACTTTGCAAAGAATGTCATAAGGCTAAGACTAAGTTAGATCAGGATGTATTGAATTCAATCTGATTGTAGAGATTCTGTTTTTTGTTCTAGTTTGCTGGCGATACGTTCTGCTGTTGTATTAAGTTTTTCAACTTGGCCGGAGATCATTTTAAACAGTTTTGTATATGAATCGTAAATTGGACAGACTCCTTCTTGAACATTTGTATTATCGCAAGTTTCTCTGAAATTTTCTTTAAACATAGATGTGTAGTTATTGTCTTGGTAAGCTTCGCACATTTCTTTTAGTTCGCATGGCATTTTAGGTTTAGAAGGTTTAGATTATATTTAAAGATTTTTAATAGTTGTTTTGTTTTTTGTTTTTTATTTTATACTTTATATTTTATATTCTCTATTATCATAATATTTTTAAATATGTTATTTCTTTTTTATAATCATGGCATTACAAAATCTTGACTCATTGAAGGGATCGTATGTTCAGGTTGTTATGAATTTGGATTCTTTAGAGCAGGATTTAAGAGGTGAATGCGGCAGGTTTACTTATATTGGAAAGTTACAATCTTATGATGTTTCTAGTATGACCTTAAAGCCATTTGATGTTTTTAGGCCGGATATTCCATGTTTGGCAGAGTTAGGGTATAATCAGGATGCAGTTTTAAGATTGTTGAGAGATCGGGATGAATCAACTGCGGAAGAGATAAAAGTGGAAAGAGTAAATACTCTTAATATTGAAAAATTAGTTTAATTCTAACAAAATTAATAAACACTAAATAAATTATTCTTATTATGACATCAATATTACAAGCAATCATATTAGGTGCTGTTCAGGGCGTAACTGAATGGTTGCCAGTGTCAAGTTCTGGTCATTTAGTTATTTTTCAGCAGTTTATGGGACTTTCAGTTCCTTTATTGTTTAATATCTTTTTACATTTAGGGACTTTGCTTGTTATAGTTCTAGTCTTCTTTAAAGATATAATAGGAATATTGAAAGCGTTGTTTAAGTTAGATTTTAAATCTGAATATGGTAAGTTGTTGTTGTATATTATTATAGGAACAATACCTACTGGATTAATCGGTTATTATTTTCATGATATGTTTGAAAGCTTTTTTTTGAGTTTAAGAGTTGTTAGTATTGCTTTACTTGTGACAGGAGTTGTACTTTTTATTTCGGAAAGATGGGAGAAACGAAAAGCTATGAACTGGTTTGATTCTGTTTTGATAGGTATAGTTCAAGGTTTAGCAATTGTACCTGGAATTTCTAGGAGCGGTTCAACAATCAGTGTTGGTTTATTGCGAGGTGTTGAGAAGAAAAAGGTTGCAAGGTTTTCGTTCTTGTTATCTATACCTGCTATAATCGGTGCCGCTATACTTGAATTTGATATTACTGCTTTAAGTAATGATTTGGTTCCGATAATTGTTGGGACTCTTGTTTCTGTTGTAGTGGGGTACGTATCATTAAAATGGTTATTGAACTTAATAATGCAGAAGAAGTTTCATTATTTTGCTTATTATTGTTTTGTTGTTGGCGGTTTATTATTAATTTATACTTTTTTTTAGAATATGGTTTTTGTAATAAAGGAAAGAAAAAAATTAATTTTTAAGTTTTTGATATGCTATATTACTAATTGCGCGCATAGTAATATCATTTCTTATATCAACCCATTCACTGTCTTGAACAATAATGTCTAAATTGTCTTCTAATTCCATTTGCATTTCTACAAATTCAAGGGAGTCTAATCCTAGTTCGGCTATTAATCGTGTATCTATGGATTTAGGGTCTGCTTGTGCATATTTGCCAATAAGTTTGTATACTTCTGACATTGCTCTTTCTCCTGTTTCGGGATTAAAGTCTGAGTATGATCTCCGAAGATAATCCATGCCCTGTCTAAGTAATTCTTTTTTTTTTGTGCCTAATTTAAAACTATTTTCATTTTCTGTTATGGTCATAATTTCTCACCAGAATTTGTTTATTTATAGAATTTTAAAAGTATTCGTATACTAGAAAATACTCTTTGCAAATTCTTTTGCTTTGTCGAAGTCTTCTTCATTAGGACGGTCTTTTGCTATTCCGCCTATAAGTTTAAAAGGGCCCCATTTAGTGAAACCTTTGCAAGTGAACTCTCCAACTAAATTGAAACTTTTATTTGTTAAGATTTTTTTAAATTTAGAATGGTAACTGGTTTTACCGCTTGCGCTCGTAGAAATAATGAACACTTTTTTGTCTGATGATTTAAGTTTTGTAACAAATTCTTTTATTGGTTTTTCAAAGTCGAACGCGTTTATGCCTGATGCAAAACCAATCATGTCTGCATCTATGAAATCTTTATCAGTAGCTTTATTTACCGGGATGAGGTTTACTTCATGTTTTAATTTAAGAACGGATGTAATTGCTTCTGCTATTTTTAGAGTGTTATTAGTTCTTGTAAAGTAAATTATGTTTATCTTCATATCATTGTTTTTTCAAGAATGAATATTTAAATTTATTGTTTATTTTGTTTTTGTAGAAAGTTTTTTGTTTATAATATTCTTTGTTTATTACGATCTGATCTCTGTATATTTATTAGGGTTGAGTGCGATAGCTTCAAGGCATTCTTCAATACTTTCGCCGATTGTTATATGGACAGGAGTGAATTTTTGTGGTTTGTTGTAACCAATAAGCTCTGGATGTAAACAACTAAGGGATAATATAAATTGCGAAGGGGGGGGTATCTTTTGTATAAACTTTACCGGAGAGAAGTGTTCTTTCAACTGTTCCAATTATTTCGTGTTCTTTTCTAAATTCGTATTTTCTGTGTTTGCCAAGTGTTTTTGAGTTTGTTCTTTGAAACTGTTCATAAAAATGACTTGCTTGTAAAAAGAAGTCTTCAACATTGGTCATGTCTATATTTTCTACTTGGGCAATGATTTCAAGAGATTTATATTCTTGAGGTGTGCTAAATGCCACTGTTTTAACGAGTGGGCAGAATCTGTCTCCAAAATCAGCTAGAAATATGCCATTTTTTGTTCCTGCGATTTTTTCTTTTTTGTAAAATTTTCTTAGAGTAGAAGTTTTGATGTATTTAGCCATATTAAGCTTATAATCTAAAGTATTTAATAAGGATTTTTATACTACAATATATAGGAATTTGTGAGAATTTACGCATAAATTTATAAATGACTTGCTGAATTCACTGTATATTGCAATGTGGGCAGTAGCTTGCCTGAAGCAAAAGAACCCTTTCGTTTGTTGTTACATTTTTATTAATTTAAATGTAGCATCAAGGATTGTCTGACGAATAGCATTTTGGCTCACTGGCCAATATTGGCAAGGGTTTTTTAAATTGAGAAAACAATGGAGGCTAAGTTAAAATGGGATTATATAAACATATTAGAAATTTGTGGAAGAAACCTTCTGCTAACATGCCAGAGGTAATGCGTTCTAGATTAATTACATGGCGTAAAGAGCCTGTATCGGTAAGAGTTGAAAGACCTACAAGGCTTGATAAAGCTCGTTCATTAGGGTACAAGGCTAAACCTGGATATATTATAGTGAGACAAAGAGTTCTTAGAGGCGGACATATGAGGCCTAGTGGTAGAGCTGGTAGACGTCCTAAAAATAATAGGAGAAAGTTAAGTCTTGATAAAGGTTATAAACAAATTGCAGAGGAAAGAGTTAGTAGAAAATATCCTAACTGTGAAGTTCTTAACACTTATTTTGTTGTTAAAGATGGTATGTATTATTGGTTTGAGATTATTTTAGTAGATAGAAGTCATCCTGTTATCGTTAAAGATCCAAAGATTAACTGGATTACAAAGAAGAAGGGTAGAGCTTTCAGAGGTTTAACAGCTGCTGGAAGAAAAAGTAGAGGTCTTCTTCATAAGGGTAAAGGTGCTGAACATCTAAGACCTTCGAAAACTGCATATCATAAGCGGAAAACTTCAAAGCAAAGAAAGAGTCAATATTATAAGATTGATTAATTCTTTTATTTTTTATTTTTTCTTTAATGTTTTTAAATTTGTTTGATTAGTAAATTAATATTTGTTTTTTTAAATGGAACTTAGTTTCATAAGACTTTAAATGCGTTTAAACACATAGAAAAACTTATAAATAAGCAACTTAAATGTAATCGTAAAAGTAAGGGTGGTGTATATAAAATGAATGAAGATAATAATGAAAGACCTGTAGCTTCTGAAAGTGTGGTTTTTAAGGAAGAACCTAAGTTTGAGTTTTCTAAGAAAGAAGAATCAAAAGAAGCTAAGAATTATAATGAAAAAACAAAGAAAGGTTCTACTAGTCTTTGGGCAATAGTGGGAATCTTAGTAATAGCGCTTGCATTATCAATATTTACGTCAGGTTTTAGAGATTGGGGTTTTGGAAGTGATTCTCCAACTTCGGCTGTGGTAGCTGTTGATGCTATTGAAGCAGGTGATTTAACATTTACGATTCTTAATGATGCTGAGTGTACAGAGTGTGATACTCAGAATGTTAAGCAAGTAACAGAACAGTTATTCCCTGAAGTTAAAATTATAGAAGTGGAATATGATTCAGATGAAGGACGAGAGATATATGATAAATATCAATTACAATATTTGCCAGCTTATCTTTTTTCAGCTGATGTAGAGCAACACGCTTCCTATCAACAAGTAGGACCTGCGCTTATCAGTGTAGAAGATAAATTTTTAATCAATCCTCAGTCTAGCGGTTCAACTTATGATCCTAATGGTGAGAAGTGTGAGAACGGTGTTGATGATAATGATGATGGTTTAGTAGATTGTGATGATCCTGATTGTGAAGGAAAACTTGTATGCATGGAAAAGAAAAATGTTCCTGAAGTTGAAGCTTTTGTAATGAGTCATTGTCCGTTTGGTACACAGATTGAGAAAGGTCTTTTACCAGTGGTTGAAGAACTTGGTTCAGATATAGATTTTAAGTTAAGGTTTGTACATTATGCTATGCATGCTGAAACTGAAGTTTATGAACAACTTAACCAGTACTGTATCCAGAAGGATCAAGAGAAAAAGCTTATACCTTATTTAGAATGTTTCCTTGAAGAAGGTAAAGGCGAAGATTGTCTTGAAGAAGTTAATATTGATGCAGACTTACTTGATGAATGTGTAGAAGAAACAGATGAAGAGTTTAGTATCACTGCTAATCTTGAAGACGAAAGTACTTGGCTTGGTCAGTTTCCACCGTTTAATGTTGACAAAGATTTGACAGATAAGTATGGTGTACAGGGTAGTCCGACACTTGTAGTGAACGGTATTGTTGTAGAAACTGGAAGAGATGCTGCAAGTTTGATGAATGCTATTTGTTATGGTTTCAAGGATAAGCCTGAAGCGTGTGATGCTGATATGTCGTCAACTTCGCCTGCGCCAGGTTTTGGATTTGAAGCTGCTTCAACAGGTGCTGCTGCAAGTGATGCAACATGCGGTTAAATTTTTTATTTTTTTATTAATTTAATTTTCTTAAAATGTTGGTTTTTGATATGAAAAAAATTATAATTTTTACTCTTGTATTATTGGTTTTACTTAGTTCGGTTTTTGCTTCTGATGTTGACACTTGCGGTCCTGATACAGAATCGGAGATTTGTGAAGTAGATAATTCTGGTTTTGATATTTATTCTGCATTAACCAGAGGTCTTGAAGCTGAGCTCACGCATGGATATGAAGATTCTTTGTGTGTAATATATTTTTATGGTGATGGGTGTTCGCAATGTGCGAAAATTAAACCGTTTATTGATAATCTTGAAAATAAGTATGGAGACAAAATACATCTTAACAGGTTTGAACTTTATAATAATTTGAAAAATTATCAACTTTATACTAATTATTGTAGTATACAAAATATCCCTCTTAAAGATAGAGGTATACCTTTTGTGGCTATAGATGATAAATTTTTTATGGGTTCAGAACAGATAATTGACAATCTTGAAGATGAGATTGATTCTTTGTTAGAGTCTGGTGTTAAAACTTGTCCATTGCCTGACGCAATGAGTTGTCATCAAGTTGACGATTATAATAAATCAACAGTAGATACTGCGATTCTGGGTCTTGATAATGATAAGATTACTTTGCCTTTAATTATAGGTGCGGGGCTTATAGATGGTGTTAACCCTTGTGCATTTGCTGTATTAATATTTTTATTAACATTCTTGATTGAGGTTTCAAGTACAAAGAAAAGAATGGTTAAAGCGGGGATTGCGTATGTTGCTGCTGTTTATGTTACATATTTTGTTGCAGGTCTAGGTTTGTTGTCGGTTATTCAGGTTACTGGACTTTCGAGGATAATATTAATAGTTGCTGCCATAGTTGCGATAGTTGCAGGTTTGATAAATGTTAAAGATTATTTTTGGTATGGAAAAGGGTTCTCTCTTAAAATTTCTGGAAGCAGGAAAGGTATTATTGAAAAATGGACTAAACGTGCCAACATTCCTGCAGCTTTGGTTTTAGGATTTCTTGTATCAATGTTTGAACTTCCTTGTACAGGTGGTGTATATTTGGCTATACTCGCGTTACTTGCTAATACCGGTACTAGGATATCAGCAGTTCCGCATCTTTTATTATATAATTTAATGTTTATACTTCCGTTAGTTGTAATCATACTTGCAGTTACATTTGGTATGAAAGCTGAACATATAGAAAATTGGCGACAGAAAAGGAAAAATGTGATGAAGTTAGTGATGGGTTTGGTTTTACTTGCGTTAGGGTTTGCGTTATTGTTTGGGTGGTTTTAGATAGTTTTTTATCATAACATTAATCCTGTAGCATTTAGTTTGTTTGGTTTAGATGTATATTGGTATGGAATAATTTTCGTGTTAAGTTTTGTGATTGCTTATTTCTTTATGAAGTTCTTGGTTAAAGAAAGGGGTATACATTTAACAAATCATGATATTGATGACTTTTTTCTTTGGCTGATAATTTCTGTATTGTTGGGTGCACGGTTAATATATGCAGTTGTCTATAATTTCTGGTTCTTTGTTGCTGAGCCTTTACATTTATTTTATTTTTGGGAAGGAGGTTTAAGTTTTCATGGTGGTTTGATAGGTGCTGTTATCATGGGTCTTATTTATTGTAAAGTTAAGAAGTGTAAATTTTATGATATTGCAGATATATTAGTTATACCTCTTGCTCTTGGTTTGATGCTTGGTAGGATTGGAAATTTTATCAATGGGGAATTGTATGGTCGAGTAACTTCTGTCAGTTGGGCTTTTAAGTTTGAAGGTGCTGAAGGTTTTAGGCATCCTTCGCAAATTTATGAATGTTTTAAAAATTTTGTTATATTTTCAATCTTGTGGACAGTGCGTAAGAAGGATTGGCCTCGAGGGTTTTTGTTCTGGATGTTTATTACATTGTACGGAGTTTTTAGGTTTTTGATTGAGTTCGTAAGACAGCCCGATCGACAGATAGGCGACTACGGTTTGTTTTTTGGATGGATGAGCATGGGTCAGATATTGTGTAGTGTGATGGTTGTTTTAGGTGTTTATTTCTTGGTTAGGTTATGGAAAAATGATAAAATTAATAAATACAATTAATATTAATCCATGTTATGAAAGTAGCTGTTGTTTCTAGGGATGAAGATTTGATAAGTCGGTATTTTAAGATATTTGATTTTAAAAAAGTGTCCCGAGATCCTGACATGGTTATTGCCCTTGGTGGCGATGGTACTTTTCTTTATGCTGAGCAGAAGTATCCAGGAGTTCCTAAAGTGTTCATATATCATGGTAGTCTTTGCGAGGATTGTAGAGAGCATGACTTTTCTAAGATATTAAGTAAAATTCGTAGGAAAGATTATGCTGTGCATAAGTTCATGAAACTTTCTGTAAGTGTAAAAGGAGAAAAGTTTTTGGCAATGAATGATGTAAATATTCATTATGTTCCTCCAACAGCTTTAAGATACGAAGTTGCTGTGGGTGGTGCTTATGATTCTTATATTGGAGATGGGGTTGTGATTGCGACCCCGTATGGTTCGAGTGCTTATTTTTCTTCAATATCTAATAAGAAGTTTAAAACTGGGATTGGTGTGGCTATTAATAATTCGACTAAAGGAAAAAGAAGTTTTGTTGTAAAAGAAGGAAATCAGTTAAAAATTAAAATTATGAGAGGGCCTGGTGTTTTGGCAGTGGATTGTAATAAGAAGATTGTTCATCTTAAGGCCGGGGATAAGGTTGTTGTAAAGAAAGCAAGATCTTTTGCAAAAGTGTTGAAATTTAGAGGGTATAATCTTAAAATTAAGAAAATTTAACGAAGTTCTTATAAAACATAAACTATATAAATAATGGATTAAGGTTCTTCTATAAAATGGTATATGTCTGTAAAAATTGTGGAAGAACTTCTGATGTATCTGATAGATGTTGTGATGAAGAAATGTTCATGGATGAATTTGTATTAGATATAGAAGACGATGATGTTTAGAGGTGATTGAAAAAATGGTAAAAGTAATAGTTTATACGACACCAACGTGTCCGTTTTGTACTTCTGTTAAGGAATTTCTTACAGAAAATAAGATTGAGTTCGAGAGTATAGATGTTTCAGTTGACCAGGAGAAAGCTAAAGAGATGATTGAGAAGAGTGGTCAGCAAGGAGTTCCTGTGGTTGATATTGATGGACAGATTGTAGTTGGATTTAATGAAGAAAAGTTGAAAGAGCTTTTAAAAATAGAGGGATAAAAAATGGCAAAATATGAAGTAACACAAGAACATGATAAATGTATTAGTTGCGGTGCATGTGTAGCTATTTGCGCTGATAATTGGGAAATGGCTGATGATGGTAAAGCAAAGTTTAAAGCAGCTGAGAGTGATGCTGACTGTAACAAGGATGCTGAAACTGGTTGTCCAGTAAAGTGTATTAAGGTCAAAGAATTATAATTTTTTCTTTAATTTTTATTACACTAAATAACTAGAAAGCCTCTTTTTTTAAGGTGAGGATGAATGGCTTTCTGGTTCTTTGTGTCTCAAAAATCCGTTTGTCAAAGAGAATGATTGTCAAGCCCATTCAAGGTTGGGTAGGTCGCTTTCGGCGGATTTTAGTGACATTTTTATTAAATATAGCGAGGTGTTGATATATGGCAGGATTTGATCCAAATTTAGATAAAACTCTTTTTGAAGAGAAAGCAGAGTTTGAAAGAAGTAATGTGGTAGTAGGCGTTAAAGCTTATAATGAAGGAGTTGCAAAGTTGCAGCTTACAAGAGAAAATAAAAAAGCAGACGGTTCTACAAGTTTTGCAAAGTTAGGAAGACTTACAAAGGAAGAAGTTGTGGCAATGTTACCTTTGATTGATAAAGCTATGAGTTTTCTTTAATTTTTTAATTTTTTCTTTTTAATTTTGTTTAATTTGATTTTGTTTAATATGAACCTTTTTTGTTTATGTTTCTATAACTTTAAATATTAACCTCTTTTTCTATATTATATGAAGGCTTATATTAAGAAACTTTGTAGACGGATTGAAGGTGAGAAGAATATTAAGATACTTTTTGCTGTTGAGAACGGTAGTAGAGCTTGGAGAATGGAGAGTCAAGATAGTGATTTTGATGTTAGGTTTGTTTTTGTGAGGCCTATAGAGGAGTATGTACAGATAAATAAACCTGGTGAGGTTATTAATGTTGCTTTTGATGATGAGGGAATTAAAGTTCCTGTGCAAGGTTCTCTTATTGATTTTGCAGGGTTTGATATATTTAAGTTTGTTAAAATGCTTTCTTCGTCTAATCCTACTTGTATTGAATGGTTAGTTTCTGATATTGTGTATCACGGAACACAGAATAAAGTGTTCAAGGATTTTGCAATTAATAATTTTAATAGAATAAGTCTTTATCATCATTATAAGTCAATGTGTAGAAATAATTATCTTAAATATTTAAATTCTGATGATTTTGTGACATATAAAAGATATCTTTATGCTCTTAGAGGGCTCGTGAATGCGAAATGGATTGTGCATAAAAGAACTGTTCCGCCTATTATTTTTACTGATGCTTTGAAAGAGATGGTGGGTATTATTCCTAATCATATTCTTGAGAAATTAAATGAGATTATTATGTTGAAAGCTAAAGGTAAAGAAAAACAAGTTGTACAAAATATTGTTAAGATGGATACTTATATTGAAGAGTTTTTGAAAGATGATAGTGAAGCACCTAAAGAGAAGAATCATGGGACATTGAATGATTTGAATGCTGAGTTAAGAAAGATAGTTTTAAAACAGAAATAGTAGATTTTTGAACATTTAGTTACCATTTCTGAATATATCAACTTATATTAACTGTGGAGATTTATTTTATTATTTAGCACATTTGCTATAAAACAATAAAATATATAAACTAAATTCTGATTATTTCTTATATTGTTATTTAAATGTTTAAAAGGGGTGTTTTCATGAAAAAAGTATTGACAATGTGTCCATATTGCGGTGTAGGTTGTTCTTTTTATCTTAATGTTGAAGAAGGTAAGGTTATTGGTGTGACGCCTTGGAAAAAAGATCCTGTTTCCGAGGGTAAGCCTTGTATCAAGGGCCAGTTTAGTTTTCAAACAATATATGCCAAGGATCGAGTTTTGGACCCTATGATAAGAAAGAATGGTAAACTTGTTCCTGTTACATATGATGAAGCTTACAAACATATCTATAAAAATCTTAAAAAGTTAAAGCCTGAAGAGATTGCTTTCTATGGAAGTTCGCCTTGTACTAATGAAGATAATTATCTTCTACAGAAATTTGCTGGTGATGTTTTCAAGACTAAAAATTTAGATAGTTGTGCAAGACTTTGTCATGCTACAACATGTTATGCTTTTTTTGAAGCTTTTGGGATAACTGCGATGCCTGCAAAGATTGATGATTTTAAGAAATCTGATTGTATTTTAATAATGGGTTCTGATCCTGTTGCTTCATATCCTGTAGCCTTTCAAGAAAAAATTTTGGTTGCGAAGAAGAATGGTGCCAAATTAATCTGTGTCAAGGATTGGAAAGATGAAACTGCTCAGTATGCTGATCTTTATGTTGAGGTTAAGGTAGGCACAGAAATGGCTTTTCTTAATGCTGTTATGAATGAGTTACAGCAAATGGGTGCGATTAAGCTACCTGTTGCAATGGTTAAGAATGTTGAGAAGTATACTGCTGATTATGTTAAGACGGTTTGTATGCAAACTTCTTTTGATATTAAAAATGTTAAGAAAGTCGCAAAATTGATTGCGAAGAGTAAAAAGTTTTCTTTAGGTTTTGGGATGACTCTTACACAGCATACTTATGGTGTTGAAAATGTGTTGGCTGCAATTAATCTTGTGCTTGCTAAGAAAGGTAAGATTATTTCCATGAGAGGGAAAGCTAATATTCAAGGTGTAGGCGATATGGGTATGTTGCCTAAACAAGGTGGAGATACAATATCGGGTTCAATATTTTTGAATAAGGTGAAAGCTTATTGGATTATGGAATCTAATCCTGCACAAAGTATGCCTGATTTGAATGCGTGTCATAAAGTGCTTAAAGATATGTTTTTAGTTTTACATACAACTTATCCTAATGAAACAATGAAGTTTGCTGATGTAGTTCTTCCTTCTTGTGCATGGGCTGAGAGGGATGGTAGTTTTACAAATGCTGAGTCTCGAGTGCGTTATGTTGAGAAAGCTGTTGATTGTATGGGAGAGAGTAAGCCTAACTGGGTTATGATTAAAGAGGTTGCTAAGTATTTTGGTAAGAAGTATAATTATAAAACTTCTGTTGATATCTTTAAAGAGATTAAAAAGAAAATAAAAGGGTATGAAGCTATAGATGTTGATAAGTTATTGAAGCATAAATCGCAATGGGTGTATAGACCGATACAGTATAAGCATTATCATCCTGTTGAGTTTGAGTGTGTTGAAGAAAATACTTCTAAAGAGTATCCGTTTATTCTTTCGACTAAACGTTGGAAGTTTCATTTTTGTACAGGAGAAATGAGTATGCGACAGGAAGTTCTTAGAAAGTTGTCACCTGAAGCTTTATGTCTTGTGAGTAAAGAAGATGGTGCAAAGCTTAAACTTAAAGATCATGATAAGGTTGAGATTAGGTCAAGAGTGGGTAAAATCCGGGTTAAGTGTAAGATTACTGATGATGTGCCTCAAGGTCTTGTACTAGTACCTTTTCATTTTGAGAAAGTTTTGGTTAACAAGCTTATACCTTTAGAGTTTGGACCTGTTGTTGAGGAGCCTAACCTGAAAAGAATTGCTGTAGCGATTAAAAAGGTGTAAATATGGGTTTTGGTGGTTTGCTCAAGGATTTTTTGATTTTTCTTTTATTTATTTTAGTTATTAAGTCTTGGATATTTGGTCAGGGTATAACTCTTAAGATTGGTGTGTTGTCGATAATGTTGTTTGTCGTCGCTGCATCTTTTAGGTTTAAGAGTATATAACTTCAATTCGTTTCAAACTTATCGACAGGTATTTATAAACATAATACAAACATAATAATATATTACTAAATGTAATTATCATGGAGGATGGTAAAATGAAATTAGAAAATGTATTAGCGTTCATATTTGCTTTAATTTTAGTTGGAGGGGTTTTAGCCGGTTGTCAAAGTGTTGTAGTGCCTAATGATCCAATTGTTGTTGATGGTGTAGGCGCTTATGGTGATTTAGAGTTTGATCTTGGCAAGGATATTACTACAAAGACTTTTAGTTCTGATGATGAACTTTTGAATTTTATCAAAGACCATGAAAGTGATAATTATTATGGATATGATAATATGTTGAAAGGTGGTATGGTTTTAGAAAGCGCTGAAATGGCTGTTGAATCAGTTGCGATGGCAGTTCCAACATCAGTTAATGTCGAAAGAGATTTTTCAGAAACTAATGTTCAAGTAACGGGTGTGGATGAAGCTGATATTATCAAGACTGATGGTGACCATATCTATACAGTCTCTGGTAATGTGCTTTTTATTATTAAGGCTTATCCCGGAGAGGATGCTGAGATTGTTTCTACAATTAAGTTCGAGAACAGGCCTGAGTCTTTATTCATTGATGGAGATACTTTAGCTGTCTTTGGTAATTTTAGAGATAATGATTATTTCAAAAAAGTTAATTTCCAGCCTAGGTCTGGTATGACTTATTTGAATGTGTATGATGTTTCTGATAGGGTGGAGCCTGAACTTGTTAAAGAGTATAAGTTTGAGGGTGGATATTTTAGAGGACGTATGGTTGATGGATATATGTATATACTTACATCTACAACTCCTTATGCCAGACCTGTTCCTATGCCTGTAATTTTTGAAGATGGTGTGAAGAGTGAAATGGTTGTGGGAGATATACATTATTTTGATATTAATTATAGAAATCCTGTGTTTGTAAATATACATGCGATTAATATGGACGATTCTGATGAGTTAAGTTCAAAAACTGTTGTAGTTGAATATTCGCAGAATCTTTACATGTCAGAGAATAATATCTACATAACGTATACTGAGAGTATAAGTGAATGGGAACTTCAAAAAGTGATTGTGATGGAACTTCTTGAACCATTCCTTAGTGATTCTGATAAATTTTTGATAGAGAAGATTAAAAAGGTTGATAATGATATTCTTTCCAGAGCTGAGAAGGATGCCAAGATTTTTGCAGTTTATGAAACTTATATGTCTGGTTTGACAAGGGAAGAACAAGATGATCTTGAAGACGATGCTGAAAAATTGTTGAAGGAGAAGCTCGAAGAGTACAAATATTTCGAGTTTACAGTGATCAATAAAATATCTGTTGATAAGTCCGAGATTAAAGTAGTGGTTAATGGTAAAGTTCCTGGGCACGTGATTAATCAATTTTCAATGGATGAATTTGATGATATATTTAGAATTGCAACTACAGTTAATTCTAGATGGTCAAGATTTGATAGTGGTAGGAGTGAATCTGTAAATAATATTTACACTTTGAATTCGGATCTTGAGATACTTGACGAGCTTGAAGATCTTGCAGAAGGTGAAAGGATATTTTCAACAAGGTTTATGGGTGATAAACTTTACATGGTAACCTTCAAACAGGTTGATCCATTTTTTGTGATTGATTTGAGTAATCCTAATGAGATAAAGGCACTCGGAGAATTGAAAATCCCTGGTTTTTCAAGATATCTTCATCCGTATGATGAGAATACTATTATAGGGATTGGAAAGGATGCGAGTGAAAGCGGCAGAACTAGAGGTTTAAAGATTTCTTTGTTTGATGTTTCAGATGTTTCTGATCCTAAAGAGGTTGCGCAGTATGTTGCTGAGTCAAGATATTCTGGAACATCTGCTGAGTATGAGCATAAAGCGTTTCTCTTTTCAAAGGAGAAAAATCTGTTAGTTATTCCTGTGTATAGTTATGATTATGATGATACAACACAGGATTATAACGGAGCTTTTGTGTTTGATATTAGCAAGGATGAGATTGAACTTCGTGGGTTGATTGATCATTCACAAGGTAAGCAAAGGTATTATCAGCCGGCTGTGGAGAGAAGTTTGTATATTGAGGAACTTCTTTATACAAAGTCGAAGGATTTGCTTAGGATTAATCAGATAGAAGATCTTGAGAAAGTAAAGAATGTAGAGCTGAAGTATTCAGATCCTGGAATACCTGTTTATTAATTTTTTAATTGTTTTTTCTTTTTTTAAATTTTTTATATATTTTTATTTTCTTTTACACGAAAAAAAGCAGAAAGCCTTGCCCTTGAGGGAGAGGATGAATGCTATTTATGTTTTGTGCTTTTTTTGTGTCCTAGAAATCCGTCTCGAAAATCTTGCGCAAGCCCGGTCCTTTAGGGCTGGGTAAGTAGGATTTTAGGATTTCAATGACTTCTATAATAGATATAATATCCTAGAAGGCCGAATAGTCCGAAAATGAATCCAAGTACGTAAGCTAAACCTGGACTGGATTTAATTCTTACAGCCCATTTATAACATAGACTTGCACAGCCCATACCTATGAGTCCACTTAGGATAACTCGTGGTGATTTGGTAAGAATTAGGCTTACAATTATAATCACTACAACAATTCCGTTGTACTGCATAGGTGTGTTTTCACTTGTCATGATTGTGTTAAGTGTTTCTTTTTTTATAAAGGTTATTGATACGTAATCGAATAATAATTATATCTCTTCAAGAATGTGTTTTTTTAATACCATTGTTCCTTTTCTGCCGCAGTAAGGGCATTGGTTAAAGGGTACTTTTTTTGTTCTATCTTTTGGTTCTACAATAAAATTGCATTTAGTACATCTGAATTTGACCATGGAGAAGTTTAATGAATACAGATATTTAAATCTTGTGAAAAATATGTTTATTATCCCTGTTTTCTTTCTAAAGCGAGTGTAGCTTTTAGAGCTGTGATTGCTACTTCCATTTGGGCTTTATCAGGCTCTTTAGTGGTTATTTTTTGTATGCTTAAACCTGGTGCACTAAGAATTTTGATAAACCAATTATGTCTGTATGTGCCTGCGAATTTTAGGAACTCGAATGAGATTCCTGCTACTACAGGGATTAGTATTATTCTTGCAACGAATCTAGTTAATAAACTGTCAGTAATAATTATTGAAAAAAGGATGATGCTTATGATTAAAACTATTACTAAAAAAGCTGTTCCGCATCTTGGATGAAGTGTAGAATATTTTTTTACGTTTTTTACTTTTAATGTTTCATTATTCTCGTAACAGTTTACAGCTTTATGTTCTGCACCGTGGTATTGGAATATTCTTCTTACATCTTTCATGAGTGAGATTGCTAGAATATATGCTACAAATATTCCAATTCGTATAACTCCATCAATTATGTTAAAAATAACTCCTTTATCAACTGTGATTAGTTTTGTGAGGTATAGCGGGAGAGCAATGAAAAATAAAATTCCAAATAAAAAAGATACTCCAATTACGAAAGCGATGTCTTTTCCTTTGATTTCTTCATCGATGCCTGTTGCTTGGTTAGCTGACCAGGTGAGTGCTTTTATTCCCATGACAAGTGCATCAACTAGACTTATTATACCCCTTATGAAAGGTAATCTAAATGGTTTTTTCATGCGTCTAATACGTTCTTTTTTAGTTACAATTTTCCCGTCTTCGTTTCGCACGCTAATGACTAGATGGTTTGGTGAGCGCATCATAACTCCTTCAATTACGGCTTGTCCTCCAACTTCGCAATGACTCATGAAGTTCTAGTTTTACCCTGGATTATAAAAATCTTTTCATCACTATCTAAAAGGTGCATTTTCTCGTCGAGGCCCCGACGGTAAAAAAACGAAACATTTAAATACTAAATGCGCTATTATTGACGATAAACAGATAATTCTGTTGAAAATAAATAAAAAAATTCGAGAGGGTGAATAACTATGGCACAAAAAGTAGCAAAAGTTGGAATTAAAAAAGAATCTGGATATCTATATTTTGTAGATAAGCAAGGAGATATCTCTAGAGCTAAAATGGCAAGAGGCGGCAAGAAGAAGAAAGCAGCAAAGAAAAAGAAAGTTGCTAAGAAGAAAAAAGTCGTTAAAAAGAAAAAAGTTGCTAAAAAGAAAAAGAGAAGGTAATTTTTAGTTCTTTGATTTTTTTTATTTTTTTATTTTATTAAAATAGATAAATTATGTTAATATTTCAATTCTGTTGTTTTTACTGATTTTAAACATTTCAGAACCAACACCTTTACCTACAAAGAAAGATTGTTTTGACATTATTGACGAGAATACATCCAGGATAGATGTTCTTCTTTTATATTCTATAAAATTTATTTTTGTGGTGTTAAGTTCTTGTTCAAGAATTGTTTTTGCAGTATCTTTGTCCCCTAATATGTCTACTAGGCCTAGTTCTAGAGCGTCGAATCCAATAAAGAATTCGCCTGTAGCAAGTTCGGCTGCTTTAGTTTTGTCTATACCTCGGTTTTTTGCAACTTCTGATACAAAATAGTTATGTATTGAATCTAGTTGTCCTTGGAGTTTTTGTTCTTCATCGTTTGTAAGTTGTTTAAATGGGGATCCTATGTCTTTGTATTTGCCTGATATCATTCTTTGATATGTTATGTTATATTTGTCAAATAGGCCTGAGAATTCTAGGTATGAACTTATAACTCCTATTGAGCCTACTATGCTTAAGTCGTTGGCTACGATTTTATCGCAAGCACTTGCGACCCAATATGCTCCAGAAACTCCTGCCTCTCTTATCACTGCGATTTTTAATTTTTTAACTTTTTTAATCCTGTCAGCAATTTCTTTTGAAGCAACAGCTGTCCCGCCTGGTGAGTTTATTTCAAATATTATGGCTTTAATATTTTGATCCTTATCTGCTTCGTCAATAAACCTTATTATTTCGGTTGATGATGTACCTTCGCTTGAGAGAATGCCTTCGCTAGCACCTACAGATATTGGTCCTGTTATGTAAATGGTGGCTACATCGCTTCCAAGAAAAGATTTATGGTTGTTTGATAATGCGGCAAGGATTATGATTGTTCCAATTATCGCTAGAACCAGAATTCCTATGATAAGTTTGCCAGATATTGTTTTTTTCTTTTTTGGCATATTTAATTTCTTAACCTCTTTTTGTATAATTATTATTTTAATACTATATAAAGATAGTGTTGGATAATGCTTTGTAGAAAGTATTTTATTTAGAATAGAATCCTGTGATGCATCCGGAAGCTTCCCAAAGATTGGTTACAATAAAATCTGCAGATTTCTCTGCGCCCGCATGGTTCTTATGTTGTATGAATTTAATATTTACTTTGAGAATTTGTGAAAGATAATTTCTTAGTTTAACATCTATAGCATTATCCCCTAGCATCCAGATATCTCCTCCTTTGTAGCCAAGTTCTTGGAGTAATTTTAATGCGAGGATAGGTCCGGGTTTAACCAAGCCAGGACTCATGGATTCTTTCCAATATTGGTATGCGTCAAATTTATCTTCTAGTCCTAGAGAGATAAGCTCGTACATAGCGTGTGGATTATCGCTTAATATTCCTGTTTTGAATCCTAAACGTTTCGTAGTTTCAATAAAATGGTCTGTTCCTGGATATTTTTTAATTTTTTTTTGTTTTGCGAGTTCAATAGTTCCTTCTAAGGTTTCTCGGGGATCGAATTCTCTGAATGTTTCCCAGAATGTATTAAAACTAACACCTAACCTTGAGATAAAGGGGTGGTAATCAAAAGTGGTATCTTTGATAGTTATATATTTGTGACCTAATGCATGTGCTGTCTTGACTGTAGCTTCGAGATAAAAATCTTCTATAGAGATTAATGATTGATCAAGATCGCAAATTAAACACCCTTTAGTTTGTTTCATTTTTTTGTTGATGTTTTGGTTGTAATAAAAACCTTATGCAAACCTTTATAAATATTCATAGAGTTTTATACTTTGATGAGTAAGAAAAAAGACGAATTAGCAAAACAGGAAAAACTTGCACAAGAGATTAAAAGAATCAGAATGCCAAAGGGTACAGAAGTTCTTGGAATTGTTGAGAAACGATTAGGCGGTTCAAGGATGTATGTTAGATGTCTTGATGGTAAAGTTAGGATTTGCAGAATTCCTGGAAGGTTACAAAGAAGGCTTTGGGTAAGAGAGGGTAACATTGTTATTGCTGAGCCTTGGGAACTTGGCGGAGAAACTAAAGGTGATATTGTTTATAAATATAGACCGTCGCAAGTAGATTTTCTGAAGAAGCGTGGTATGCTTAAATTGTTAGATGATTTTGAAGAATTTTAAGTAATCTTTTCAATATATATTTTCTATTAATTACTACTTTATAATAGAAATTCTTATAAACTCTTACTATTCTGAGTTTACTATTAAATTAGAGGGTGGTTATATGGGAAGAGATGGATTTTTTACTGTTTTTATGGATGTTCTTTTGATAATCTTATTTTTAGCACTTGGTAGAATGATATTTAATCTGACAGGTGTTGATGAAGTAAGACATCTGGCAATAATGTTTGTTCTGATGCTGTTCGCTGCTTTTTCGTTAATTGGCGCGTACAGAGAAAGTAGAACTTCGTGGGGAGTTTTAATGTTTATAGTGATACTTGCATTTATTCAAATATTTTGGGTTTATTTCATGGCAAAAATTCACTTTGTACTTTTTGTGCTGTTAATATTGTTTACATTGGTTACTTTTGGTGTGACTGTAATCAAGGTTGTTGCAGGCAAGGATGAAGATGAAGATTTTGATATACCTGATTTTCCAGAAAATACTGAGGATACAGGAGCTACTGTAGAAGAAATATTACCTGAACATTCAGTAGTTCTAAAAACTACAGAACCTGGTAAATATTTGGCAAGTAAGACTGGAACAACGTATCATGCGCCTAAATGTGAGTGGGCAAAACGTATCAAAAAAGCGAACAGAGTTTGGCTTGATTCTGATAAAGAGGCTAAGAAGAAAGGTTATAAGAAGCATGATTGTTTGAAGTAAATCTTATTTTTATTTTATTTTTTTAATATTTATCTTGTTTTAAAATTCTAAGTTGTTTGAATTTATATTTTAGTTTATTTATTTTTAATTTATTTATTATTTTTCTCGTATTATCCAGATGATTAATCCTATAATACCTATACTTAAAGCGGAATCCGCTATATTGAAAGAGGGCCAGAATCCAATACTGATAAAGTCAATTACGTATCCGAAGAATAGTCTATCAACAAGGTTTCCTAGAAGGCCTCCAAGTACGAGTCCGGTGAAAGTTTGGTAAGAAGTTGTTTTTGGGATCTTCTTATAATAATATATAATACCTGCAAGTATTGCAAATGAGACAATAATAAGGAATATTGTTTGGTTTTGGAGTATGCCGAAGCCTGCTCCATAATTTTTGATAAAATTGGTGCTAGAAGTTCTTATCCAATATTTTGAAATTTGGTCCGTGATAAATATTGTTACTGCGCTTAAAATAAATGCTTTAGAAATATTTTTCATGTTTTTCACCAGATGCGATTCTTTCTATGTTTGTTAAGCGTTGGTTAATAGCATCTAGAGTTGCTCTTAGTCCATCAAGTTTAGCAGATATTAATTCAAGATCTTTGTTAATTATTTGAGGTTCTCGTTGATGGGGGTTTTGTTGCGGGGGTCTGTTGAAGTCCATAGCGGGCATTTGCATAGGATTTTCAGATTCAAACCTTTGTGGAGGACTTTCAATGCTTGGTTCGTGTATATTTTCTCCTGGAATTCGTGGTTCATTGAATGGGAATTCGGGTTCTTTATGTTTTTTTAGAAAATCAAAAAATGCCATGTGTCTATCCTCCGTTTAATTTTCCCATGGCACTTTCTAAAATGCCAATAGGTAAATACTTTGCAACTTTGAAAATTATAGTTTCAGGGTATGCTTTTATGTTTCTTTCTCTTACTTGTTTAGCAAGTAAAAGAGTTCCTTCTTCTTTTATTTTTTCGTTAACCATCATAGTGAAAAGTATGCCTTTCATTTCATAATCTTTTTTAATTTGTGTGATTAGATTTGCAAAAACTGTATCTTGATAAGTGCCTGTTTTTTCTGCAAGTGAACCCGAGAAATCTATTAAAGTTTTTTTGGATTTTATAATTTCAATAATTTCTTCAGTTGTAAAGTTTGCAATATAAGTGCCAAGGTCAACTTCAAGATGTTCAAAATCAAACATTTCTTCTTTTACAAAGAATATTTTGTAATCTTTTCCCAGGATTGATTGAAGATCTTGATCTTTATAATAATCGTTAAAGGAATCAATTTCTGTTTTATTAAGTATGTATGGAGCTTCGCCTTTAGGGTTAGCAAATTTTGCTTTGAAGCCTGTTTCTATTTTTAAATCTTGAAGAAGGAATATGCTGTCTGATGTTATAATGTTGGCTTGAAGGTGTACACTATCTGAATAAAGATAGAGGCCAAAGCCTACAACAACAATAATTATAATTACGCTAGTGATAAGTAATGCTTTTACGAATTTTCTTAGCATCCAGAGACCTAGGCCAATTATTGCGATTACAATAATAACTCCTACTATCCAATTTAAAACCATGGTGTAATTTATGGGTTTAAGGTATTTAAAGGTTTAGTTTTTATAGTGTTAATATGAAACCCTCTCGCTCACAGCATTCGTTTTATTCATTTAATTAATTACGAATGCGTCTTTCTGTCTTACGAATAAATAACGTGTTCGCTGGCCGAGTTAGGCAAGGGTTTCATATTAGCAGTTTTTATAGTGTTAATATGTGTATTATTTTTGATTTGCATTACTTTTATATACTTATTTTTCTTTATTTCATTTTATGAATCTAAAAATCCTTCCTTTGATTGTATTTACTTTATTCTTAGCTTCTTTAGTTGCAGCCCAAGGTACGTGGTATTATGATGCTAAAGAATTAATTATTAGTACAGGAATACAATCAAGTTTGACTATTGATAGAGAATCTGGAGCAAATGTTGATTATATTCTGGCAAATGTAACTTTTGTGCCTAAAGATAGGATGGACCAAGATGTTTTAAGTAGAGATTTAAATCCTGAGGCTTATGAAGAGGGAGGGAGCTATGTTTTTAGATGGGACGATCCTTCAGAAAATGAACTATATTTTAGTGTGGCGACTAAAATACGTATAAAAAATAGTATTAAAAAAGTTTCAGATAAAGTTATTTTCCCTGTAAATCATGTTCCTGATGACATTAAACAATTTCTTGAAGCAACTGATAATATTGATATTACTCCTGAAATAATTCAGCAATCTTCTTCGCTCGCAGCTGGTAAAGATGATCTTTATGATGTTGTGTTTGAATTAGCTAAATGGACTAAACAAAATATTGAATATGATCTGAGTACGATTACTGCAGATGTAAGTCAACCATCAAGTTGGGTTTTTAGAACTAGAATCGGTGTTTGTGATGAATTAACAAATTTGTTTATTTCTATGTGTAGATCTTTAGGTATTCCTGCAAGGTTTATATCAGGGATTGCATATACTGAATCTCCAGAGTTTCCTCAAAATTGGGGTGCGCATGGATGGGCTGAGGTTTATTTCCCTAATTTTGGTTGGATTCCTTTTGATCCTACATATGGTGAGTTTGGGTATGTAGACCCTACGCATCTTGTTTTACAAGAGTCTGTAGATAGTCAGAAGGCTGCCACTTATTATGAATGGCGAGGTAATGATTTTGAAATTAAAACTAAACAGCTTAAGATTGAGACAGAACTTGAATCTAGTTCAGGGATAGTGCCTGCGTTTATTTCACTGACTGCGAAATCTTTGTATGATGAAGTAGGTTTTGGGTCGTACAATTTAATAGAAGCAACTGTCAATAATCCTAATGAATTTTATATTGCAACAGAGTTAGGTATAAGTAAGTCGTCTGACCTTGAGATTGTTGGAGATGTTTATCAACAAATATTGTTGAAACCTTTTGAATCGAAAGCTGTGATTTGGATTGTTAGGTTAAACGATGATTTTGATGAAGGATATATTTATACATTTCCTTTTGAAGTCTATTCTACAAGAAATTCAACAGCGTTGACAAGTTTTACTTCAACAGAACGAGATAAAGTTTATGGTTATAGTGATGTATTGACTTATTCTGAACAAAAGTTGCAAGAAGGTGAAAAATCTTATTCTGCTTCGGTTGATTTATCTTGCGCTTTTGAAAAAAGTAATTATTTTTTAAATGAAAAAGCAAGAGTGGAGTGTGCGGTTCTTAATACAGGTAATATTTTACTTTCAGATCTTGAAGTTTGTATAGAAAATAAATGCGAAATTGTTGAGTTAGGTATAACTCAGTCTAAAACAATTTTGAGTAATGTTGTGTTGAAAGAAGTAGGGAAACAGAGTTTTACAGCTACGCTTGAAAGTGATGAGGTTTCGAAGGTTTCGAATTTTGAAACTGTTGTTTTTGATGAACCTTCAATAAGAATAATTGAGCTTAGTTTTCCTGAAAAAGTGAATTATGATGCTGAATTTATTGTGAGTTTCAAGCTTAAGAAGGATTCTTTATCTGTTCCTAAAACTATAGGTGTGATTTTAGAGAAGAATGGTCAGGAAAATTTGTGGGCATTTGATAGTCTAGAAAATGATAAGAGGTTTGAAATATCTTTTTTAGGTAAAGATCTTGTTGAGAATGATAATTCTTTTGATTTATCGATTGCTTATGAGGATGATTTTGGGAGGCGTTTTATTGATGATGTTTCTTTTGTAGTGGTCTTAGAAGATTTAACAACTGTTCAGAAATTTAAGGCGTTTTTTAATAAAATTAGAATGTGGGTTGCAAAAATTTTTAATTAAAAAAAAATAAAAAAATAACTTATCTTCTTCTTTTAGCTTTTTTCTTTTTAACAACTTTTTTCTTTGCAGTTTTTCTTTTAGTTGTTTTTTTCTTTTTAGCAACTTTTTTCTTTACTGTTCTCTTTTTAGTTGCTTTTTTCTTTTTAGCGACTTTTTTCTTTGTAGTTCTCTTCTTAGTTGCTTTTTTCTTTACTGCTTTCTTTTTAGTTGCTTTTTTCTTTTTAACAACTTTTTTCTTTGCAGTTTTTTTCTTAGTTGCTTTTTTCTTTACTGCTTTCTTTTTAACCGCTTTCTTCTTTACTGCTCTTTTTTTAACTGCTTTTTTCTTTACTACTTTTTTTTTAGTGACTCTTTTCTTTTTAACTGCCATTAACACTTCACCTCAGTTTTTTGTGTGTAAACACAAGTTAAGTTTATTTTGGTAGTTTTTATTTAAAAAGGTTTCTATTTTTTTTGTTCATATTTGTTTCTCGTCGAGAAAAAAACCTGTTTTCTTTTTAAGTGAAATTTTCCTTTTTTTCATTTTTTTCAGATATAAAATTTAATTGTTGGATTATTTCTTTTTTATCGTCGGTATAATGTTTGATTGTTTGTTTTTAATAGTTTTTTAGGTTTTAGTTATTTTCAAATATTTTTTGTTTTAATCATACAAAAAAACAAAATTTATAAACCTTGATTAACTATTTGAAAACTTATGGTAAAAACTATTGAAAGACTTATTCCTGATACTTCAGTTATTGTTGAAGCTCTTGTTTCAAAAAAGATTGAAAGTAAGGAAATTAAAATAAAGAATATTCTTATACATGAAGCTGTTTTATCTGAACTTGAAAATCAAGCAAATAAAAATAGAGAGACCGGGTATATAGGTTTAGCGGAGATTAAGAGGCTGAGAGAACTTTCTAAAAAGTTGAAATTCTCAATAAGTTATGTTGGGAGAAGGCCGCAAGAGTTTGAAATTTCGTATGCAAAAGCGGGGGCAATTGATGCGATGATCAGGGGTCTTGCGTTTTCTGAAAAAGGTACTTTGCTTACTGCTGATAAAGTTCAGGCACTTGTTGCAGAGTCAAAAGGGATTGATGTTATTCTTATTAAGTTTGAACCTAAAGAAGAAAGAAAGATTAGGTTGGAAGAATTTTTTGATAAAAATACTATGAGCGTTCATATTAAAGAAAAAATGGAAATAGTGGCTAAAAAAGGAAAACCTGGCGAGTGGGAGTTTTTGAAAATAGGAGATGCTCTTTCACAGGACGAAATTAAAGCAATGGCTAATGAGATTGTCGAGGAAGCAAATTTAAATCCTGCGGGTTTTGTAGAAATTGAAAGAAAGGGTTCAACAATTGTTCAGTTAGATAAATTTAGAATTGTGATTGCGAAACCGCCACTTGCTGATGTTTGGGAGATTACTGCTGTACGTCCTGTTAAATCTTTAGAATTAAAAGATTATGAATTATCTGAGAAACTTTTGCAAAGAATCGAGGGTCAAGCTGAAGGTATATTGATTGCTGGTTCACCAGGAATGGGGAAAAGTACTTTTGCATCTGCGCTTGCAGAGTTTTATGTTTCTCTTAATAATATTGTTAAAACTGTTGAGGCCCCTAGAGATCTTCAAGTTTCAGATAAGATAACTCAATATGCAATTGCAAGAGGGTCTGCAGCAGAAATACATGATATACTTCTTTTATCTAGACCTGATTACACTTTTTATGATGAAATGAGGAATACTTCTGATTTTGCGTTGTTTGCGGATTTAAGATTGGCCGGTGTTGGTATGATTGGTGTTGTACATGGAACTAACCCTGTTGATTCTATTCAAAGATTTTTAGGACGGATTGAGATGGGCGTAATTCCTCAAGTAATTGATACTGTTATTTTTATTAAAGATGGAACTGTAAATAAAGTTCTTAGTTTGAAAATGACTGTGAAGGTACCGAGTGGAATGACTGAAGCAGATCTTGCAAGGCCTGTTGTTGTTATTACTGATTTCGAGACTAATAAATCTGTTTATGAAATTTATACTTATGGAGAACAGACTGTTGTTATCCCTGTGGTTGAAACTGAGAAAAAAGGTGCTCTTAAACTTGCGGAGGGAGGCATTAAGAAAGCGTTTGTTAAGTATACTAATTTTATTGATGTTGAGGTTCTTTCAAATAATGCGTGTAGAGTTTATATTCCTGATGGAGATATTGCTGCAGTGATAGGAAAGCAAGGTAAAAATATTGAGAAAATTGAGAAACAGCTTGGTATGCGTGTTGATGTTCAACCGATGCAAAAAGTTCCTAAAGCTAAGAAAGCTCAGTCTCTTGCTTTTGATTTTGGATTCGCAGGTAAATCTGTAAATATTTATCTGGATCAGCGTAATAGTAATTTGGATATTGATATTTATATTGACGGTGAATTCCTTATGACAGCCAAATCAAGCAAGAAAGCTGTTATCAAGGTTAAGAAAAGTAAAATTAGTAAAGTTTTGTTCAATGCATTAAAATCAGGTGAACAGGTTGAGTTGTTCAAATGTTTATAACAGGAAGGAGGTGATTTAATGATGGTGAGAGGAATCCCAACAATAGTTAAAGTTTTTTCTGTACTTTTCTATATTGAGGCAGTTCTATCTTTTCTTTTAGCGATTGCTGCATTTATTGGTGGAAGTTTACTGAATGCGCTAGGTCAATCTTTTCTTAGTATGTTTAGCGGAATTGCGGTCGGTCTAGGAGTAGGTTTACTAATCTGGGCAGTGCTTAGTTTCTTTATTGGAAGAGGTCTTTGGAAAGGGCAAAATTGGGCGAGAATACTTGCAAGTATTTTTGCTATATTGGGTTTTTTAATGTCTATACTTTCTTTAATGGGAGGAGCAATAGTATCAGGAATACTTAGTCTTTTGATAACAGGACTAATAGCGTATTACTTATTGTTCAATAAAGATGTTAAGAGAGCTTTTAGTTAAAGTATTTTTTTTATTTTTTATTTTCTTTTTATTTCTGTTTTAAAAATTTGAATTAATTTTTTTAAAAATTTTTATTTTATTTTTATTTTTTTAATTTTATCTTGACTTTTTATAATTATGTTATAATTATGTTACTCTTTTGTCTTTTATTCGTGACTATAAAACTTTTTATATGCTGTGTGTTAAATTATTCGAAAAAGAGGTTGAAGATATGTCACTTGAAGAGAATATAGAAACTATACGTCCTGTTTTGCGAACTAAATTTAATGATTTTGTTAGAGTTCGTGAAAATCTTAAAGTTTTGTTGGTTGATGATCAAATTAATATTTTAAGGACCTCTAAAGAAATTCTTGAAGATTTTGGTTGCGAGGTTAGTGTTGCTGCAACAGGTTCAGATTTGGTGAATTTTGTTTTAAATCAAGATTATGATGTTGCTTTAATAGACCAGAAATTGGGTGATAAGGATCTCTCCTATTTTTTGGAAAAGCTTGATGGTTTTGGTTTTGATATGTCTAAAAAACCTTGGTCTTTAGTTTCCGCTTATGAACCTGAAGTTGATTATACAAAGTGGGGTGTACAGCATATTTTTCAGAAACCATTTGGTGTTTCTGATCTTTTACATTTTGTTATGAAATCTATCAATCCTGTTAAATGTGAGTTTGATAAAGGTTGGTTTGAGACTGAATTAAAAAGATTGGGTGTTTATGATTCTGGTATTTCGGTTTTGTTTGTTGATGATGATCCATCTGTTAGGCGTGTAGTTAATGGTCAATTAAATGTTATATTTCAAGGTTTGAATGTTTCTGAATCTATGTGTCAGGTTGTTGGTTCGGGTGAAGAAGCTGTTGACTTGTTGTGTTCTTCTTCGTTCAATCTTGTGTTTTGGGATTTTATGTTGAATGGGGGTGTTGCTTCTGATTATCTTGAAAAAATCAGGGGGCTTGAAAGGGAGGGTTTTCTTTCTGAAAGTTCGGCAGTGCATGTTTATGTAACTGATAAAAAAGTTAATGAACCTGAACTGGTCTATGCTCGAACTAAACTTGGAGTTCAGGATAAACTTACAAAGCCTTTTTCTACAAAAGATCTTGCGGCAGTTATTATTAAAGAGCTCGATATACGTCAGAAACAAGATTATAAAAAACAAATTGTGCAAAGTAAGGAAGAGTTTATAGGGATACTTGCAAGAACTAAGTTACATTCAGTTAATAATAAATTGACTAGTCTTGTGGGTTATTTTACTTTGCTAAATAATTTTTTTAATCGTTTAGATTTAACTTCTTCTGAAAGAGATCGTTATAATCATTTTTATTCTAAAATTTCTCAAGCTGCTGTTGCTTCGGTTGATTATGTGCGTCAAACTCAATTGCTTTATCATGCAGGTATAGAAAGTAGGACTTTTAGGATGAAACCTTTAGCTGAATTTGCTGCAGATGCTTTAATAAGTCAGGGGATGCAAGTTTCAACAGATTTTACTGAAGCTGATCCTCGAGTGTACGGTTATGAAGATGGTTTTCTTGAAGCGTTTTTGGATTTAGGACAAAATGCACTTCAGGCGGGGGCAAGTAGTCTTACAATAGGTTTGCATGACGGGGAGGATAAAAATGGTTATTTTGTGCATGCTTATGTGGAAGATGATGGTTCGGGGATTGATTCTCAAAATGTTGAACGTATTTTTGAACATGGCTTTAGTACGAAAGGAGAGGGTAGAGGTAAAGGTTTGGCACTTGTCAAAAAAACTATGGATGTGCATAATGCTCAGTTATGGTGTGATAGCGAGCCCGGGTCAGGGGCTACTTTTCATTTTAAGTTGTATCAGTAAATAGAACGTTAGTTAGTTTGATAGATTTTATTTATAGGTTTGATTTTTTATTAAGTTGGATATGTCGAAAAGTTTATATATACTTTCTGAGTTAATTTCTTTTATGTTAGATTTAAAATTTATTAGGGAAAATTCTGATAAAGTTAAAGAAAATATTAAGAAAAAGTTTCAAGATTCTAAATTGAAAAAGGTTGATGAACTTTTAAAATACGATGAAGAGAATCGGAAACTTATGCAGGAATCTCAAAAACTTCGACAGAAACGAAATTTAGTGAATCAAGAGATTAATAAGTTGAAGAAGTCTGGGAAAGATATTAAAAAAAAGTTAGCTGAAGCAAAAAAGATTCCTGAAAAACTTAAACAGATTGAATCTAAGCAGGAAGAGGTTGGTAATAAAATTTGTGAAATCCTTAAAATTATTCCTCAAATTATTCATGATTCTGTGCCTATAGGTAAAAATGATGGTGAAAATGTTGAGAGGGAGATAATTGGAAAAATAAAAAAGTTTAGTTTTCCTGTGAAAAGTCATGTTGAGATTGCGGAAAATTTGAACATGGCGGACTTTGATATTTCAGCTTGTACTTCTGGAAATGGTTTTTATTTTTTGAAAGGTGATCTTGCATTATTGCAGATGGCTGTAATTAATTTTGCTAGAGATTTTATGGTTAAGAAAGGTTATCTTTATGTCGAGCCTCCTCTTATGATACGTAAGAAAGTTGTTGATGGTGTGATGTCTTTCGATGAGATGGATAACATGATGTACAAAATTGAAGGAGAGGACCTTTACATGATTGGAACTTCTGAACATCCTTTAATAGGTGCATTTATTGATAAGGTGCTTGATGAGAAGGATCTTCCTATAAAGATTACTGGGTATAGTATGTGTTTTAGAAAAGAGATAGGTAGTCACGGGATTGATGAGAAAGGTTTTTACAGAACTCATCAATTTAATAAACAAGAAATGGTTGTGTTGTGTAAGCCGGAAGATTCTTATAAATATTATAATGAGATGCTTGATATTACAAAGGCTATTTTTAAGAAACTCGTTTTACCTACAAGAGTTTTAGAATGTTGTTCTGGAGATTTGGCAGATCTTAAGTCAAAGTCTTGTGATTTGGAGGCGTGGTCTCCAAGAAAAGAAGAATATTTTGAAGTGGCTTCATTGACTAATATGGAAGATGCACAGGCAAGAAGATTAAATATTAAAGCTACAACTGGTAAAGATAAATATCTTGTACATACATTAAATAATACTGTTGTTGCAACATCAAGAGTGTTAGTGGCGATACTTGAGAATTTTCAAAATAAGGATGGGTCTGTAACTGTTCCTAAAGTTTTACATCCTTATATGATGGGGAAGACTATTTTAAAATCTAAAAAAAAGGAGTGGTGAAATATGGCTGAAATACCTTCATTGTTATTGATAATAATTGGTATCCTAGTTGCAGGAGTTTCTTATTATGTAGGAGATAATTTTAAACTTTTTTTTTACATTGGTATTATATTTTTTGTATATGGTCTTGTGAAATGGTTGATTGTTCGTGGAAGGCAAAGACCTGAAAAAGTAGAGGTTAAGAAACGTTATTATCAGAATCCTCAAAAATATGCTCAACAGCCTCAGACTAAAAAGTATGATTATTGTAAATCTTGTGGTTGTGTTGTACATTCTGGAGATAATTTTTGTTACAAATGCGGGGGTAAGTTGAGGTAAGTATGAGTCTTGTAACTAGTCTTTTCATTGTTGGTTTTATAATTATTGTGGGATTGATTTCTCAATACATATTTAAGAAATTTAAGATTCCTGATGTTTTAATTTTGATGGTGTTCGGTGCTTTACTTTCTTATTTTAATCTTGCTAATACTATAAAACAAGGGAGTACTGAGTTAACTTTTTTAATTACTTTTAGTTTGATATATGTTGTATTTTATGGTGCACTTCCAATTAAATTGAAAGCGATTTTTTCAACAATGAAGTATGCTTTACTTTCATCTTTACTTAATTTTATAGTTATTACTGCTTTGCTTGGGTCAATATCTTATTTATTTGGTTTTGGTTGGCTTCTTGGGTTATCGCTTGGTGCACTTTTTTGTGTGCTCGATGGGTCTATAATTAATAGTTTACTTGGTATTCTAAAGATAAGTCCTAAAGCTGAAGCGCAGATACAGACTGAGAGTGCAATAATTGATGTTCTTGTAATTGTTGGAGTTTTATCTTTTATTAATTTTGCAAGGATAGGTCTTAATCAGGTTTTACAAAATCTTACGAGTTATCTTTTCTTAAGCTTTGCAATTGGGTTAGTGGTTGCCTTTGTATGGTCTTTTACATTGAAGCATGTTGGGAATTATAGTAGTGCGCCTGTAGCGACAATGGCAGTGCTTGTTATGCTTTATGCTTTTGGTGAATATGTGGGTGCTAATGGAGTTATTACTGTCTTTTGTTTTTCTATTATACTCGGTAATGTTGCTTTGTTAAGTAAATTATTCTATAAACGTCAAAAAGAAAGTTTGAGTGTAATGGATATGGCAACTAAAAGTTTTTTTAAAGAGATAAGTTTTTTGATAAGAACGTTTTTGTTTGTTTATCTGGGTCTTTTGGTTGATTTTACTATGTGGCCTTATCTTTTACTTGGTTTGATGTTTTTTGTGATAGCTTATTTATTAAGATCTTTTATTAGTAAGCATGTATACAATGAATCTTTGACTCATAGGGAACTTTATTTTATAGATGCTATGTGTGCAAAAGGTTTAACACCAACTGTAATGTTGGCAGTAATAGGTGGGACTGCTGCGTTTACTAATACTGTTGTGGGTGGTATATTTTCAAGTGTATTGATAACGTCTATTTTGATATTTTTGGTTGAAAGGGGTAAGTTTACTACAGTTAGTAATATGATTGTTGAGAGAATTAAACATTCCAGGCATAAGAGAAGGTATGGTTAAACTTATTTTTATAGAAAGTATCTCGTTCGCCTGCTCGAATTGTAAGTGATTTGATAACAGATAATCTCACATCAATACTATTTTACTCGAACTGTGTTCGAGCAATGCTCAGTAATGAATTATGTTTCCGACCATTACAAATAGCATCTTGGCTCACTGGCTAATGCTGGCGATACTTTCTATTAAGCTTCTAAAACCATAAACCTTATAAAATTCAATTTTTATTCTTCATCCAGGTGGTTAAATGTCGTTATTCAAAGATATTCTTTCAAGCAATGAATCTCTTTTCATTAATCCTGTAGCTCTTGATTATGATTACCAGCCAAAACTTGTACCGTATAGAGAGAGTCATCAAAAAAGGATGGTTGTATGTATTAAACCTTTATTTAGTAAAACTAATGGTAGAAATCTTTTAATATTTGGTCCTCCTGGCGTGGGTAAGACGGTAGCGTGTAAGCATGTGATTCAGGAACTTGAAGAGGAGACTGATGATATTATTCAGTTTTATATTAATTGTTGGCAGATTAATTCGACCTATAAAATTTATGTATATCTTTGTGAGCAGTTAGGGCATAAATTTATACAGAATAAAAAGACTGATGAACTTTTTAGAATTTTGAAACATGATTTGAATAAAAAATCTGTTGTGTTTGTTTTTGATGAAGCTGATAAGCTTGAAGATTTAGATTTTCTTTATACTATACTTGAAGAAATATATAGGAAAAGTGTTTTTTTGATTACAAATTATAAAGGGTGGGTTGATAGGATTGATGAACGTGTTAAGTCTCGTCTGGTGCCTGAGATGTTGGAATTTGCTCCTTATACAGGTGTAGAGACTAGTGGTATATTGAAAGAAAGGATTAAGTATGCTTTTGTTCCCGACATTTGGAATGATGATGCGTTTTCTTTAGTGGCTGAGAAGACATTACGGATGAAAGATATAAGGAGTGGTATGTATCTTCTTAAAGAATCTGGTCTGGCTGCAGAGGATGAAAGTTCGCGGAGTATCTGTATAAATCATGTGAAAAATGCTGTATCTAAGCTTGATGAGTTTACTATCAAGAATTCTGAAGACTTAGAGGACGAAACTCATTTTATTCTTGATATAGTGAAACAAAACTCTGGTAATAAGATTGGGGATTTGTTTAAGATTTATAATAAGGCTGGTGGTGGTCGAGGTTATAAATATTTTCAACGTCGTATAGCTAAGCTTGAAGGGAGTAAGTTTGTTTCTTTGAAAAGGGTTCAAGGAAAAGATGGAAATACAACTTTAATTACTTATATTGGTGACAAAGTTAAAAGGTTAAGTGATTTTTAGCATTTTTACAATTTTCTTTTAAGATGCAGATGTTACATAAAGGTTTCTTTTTGCAATATCTTTTTGCGTGTTCAACAATTAGCGCGTGATATTCCTGGAATTGTTTTAAATCTTCTTTTAGGTTTTTGTGAAATAGTTTTTGCCATTCTTCATAAGTTGATTTCTCCTCTAAAAAACCTATTCTTGAGAAGATTCTTTTTGTATATGTGTCTATAACGAAAACTGGTTTGTTTAGAGCGTAAAGTAATATGGAGTCTGCTGTTTCTGGACCAATTCCTTTTTGTTTTAAGAGAAGAGGTCTTAATTTTTTTATGTTTAATTTTTCTAATTTTGTTATTGGATTATTGTTTAGAAATTTAGCGATTAGTTTTAATCTTTCAGATTTTTGGTTATAATATCCTGCTGGTTTGATAAGTAATTTTAGTTTTTTAATATTTATTGAGTTTAATGAGTTTATGTTTAGAATGTTATGTTTGTTTAGATTAATAATTGCTTTTTCTACATTTACCCATGAAGTGTTTTGTGTTAAGATTGCGCCTAGGATTATTTCAAATTTTTCTTTTTCATTAGAAGGTCCGCCTAAATATTCTGGTTTTAGTTTGTTTTTGGGAGTAGTTGGCCACCATAGTTGCGGTTTGTATTCTTTTAGAAATTTTTGATATATTTTATTAAGCATTTCTAACAGCTTTTCTTATTATGAAATAAATTTTGGAACCTTGTTCACGTTGAACAAATGTATTTCTGTTTTGAATTAATTCTTTGCCAATGTATCTTGCGTTACTATCTACAACATCGTTTATATTATCTGAATCATTATCTGGTAATCTGCATATTTCTTTGAAATTGTTTTCATCTCTCCATTTGTTTCCTTTCCGAACCCATGATGTGTATGAAATTTCAAAATGATCTTCAGAGTCGATATAATCTCTTTCTGAGAATTTGTATGATATTTCTAATTTGGCGTGTCTTTTGCAAGCTTTTGCCCTTAAATCATGAAGAAATTCGTTTATACTAGGATATGGGTTGTTCATTTTACTAAAACTGCATTAACTATGCCGTCTTGACCTGGTCTAGAAGTAACTTTTGCTTTACCTTTTTCTGTCTCAACAATGCATCCTTTGGTAACAATGTTCCTTCTTACATAATGACGATTTGCACTGTTTTCAATAACTTTTGTAATCTTTACTTTTTCAAACTTTTTAGTTTTTGAATCAACTAGATTTGCAAATTCAGCTACTAATAGGTTTTGTTTTAGGTTGCCGCCTTTAGTTTTTACATTTTTAGAAGAATGTGTTCCAACTTTCGTGTTTGTAGGTCTACCTGCAAGTTCAAAGCTACGTTTTTTTCTAGCTTTTTGGTACTTTGTACCTGATTGTTTTCTGTTGGATTTTTGTTGTGCTTTAACCATGTTGCATGAAATCTGGGGGTTATTTATAAAATCTTCGGTTTGACGAAGATTGATGAAAATTGTTTTTTGCGTAACATTTAAATATAGGCTGCTTTTCTTTTTCATAAATCAAGTGGGGTGTATTATTAATGACTGAAACTATGAGACCTTTGGATGCGTTGAACAGATCAAGGGATAAAAGAGTTATTGTTGAATTAAAAAATCAAAAACAATTTGTTGGTAATTTGAAAGCGTTTGATATTCATATTAATGTAGTACTTGAAGAAGCCGAAGAAATGGTTAATGGAGAGGTTAAAAGAAAGCTTGGTATTGTTTTTATCAGAGGAGATACTATCACAATAATATCGCCTGCATAAAACTAGCTTAAACAGAAGAAAATGAGTAAAGGAACACCATCACAAGGAAAACACAACAAACGAGTAACGCATGTAAGGTGCAGACGTTGTGGGAAAAGAACGTATCATTCTTGTAAAAGAGTTTGTTCTAGTTGTGGCTATGGTAAATCTTCTAAACTTAGATCTTATACTTGGAATAAGAAAAGGAAGAGTAAAGCTGTTAAGAACACTACTATTACTTCTAATAAAGGTAAAGCAAAAAAGAAAGTTGTGAAGAAAGCAGTGACTAAGAAAGCTCCTGCAAAGAAACCTGCTAAACCTGTAAAGAAGACTGTTTCTAAGAAATAATTTTTATTTATTCTTTTAATATTTTGAAAGTGGATAAATTAAAACAGATAATTTTTTAAATGAGTTATTTTTCTGAGTATTAATCTCTTTGCGGAGGTGCCGGAGCGGTCAAATGAAAATCTCTGGTTTTTAATTGGAGATTTCAGATCAAACGGGACAGGCTTAGGACCTGTTGGCTTAGTGCCTACTGGGGTTCAAATCCTCACCTCCGCATTTTCTTTTAATTTAATCTTGTTGTGAGTAAAATGAGTATTTCGGAGGTCTCGGAACCGAAGGTTCTGAGGTGCTTATTTTTATCTTTGATTTCTTTTACGTGTTAATAGAATGGATTAAGATGGTGTACAGGCAATAAATATTATAATTTATGGGTGAAGATTTAGATGTGCTGTGGTGTGTAGTTTCGTAGTAATTATCTCTATCTTCATATTTTTTCTGATACTTAAAAAGTGAAATACCCTAACCTTAAGGTTAGGGATGTAGCGCTTTTTGGTATTCTAAAAATCGGTTTGTTGAAGCAAGTGTTCAGTCATACCCTTCTTTTAGGCCGGGGTTGAACACTTACAACCTATTTTTATGATTTTTAGAGAATTGTTTTTTGTTTTAGTTTTGTCGTCGATGAATCTTAATTTTATGTTTTTTATTCTGTCGCTGAGATTCTTATTTTTAGGTTTTTCTTTTTATCGTCGATAAATTTGTAGTTTGATGTTTTCTTTTTTTTTAAATTTCTTTGTAAACAATTGTATATTTTTTATTTATTTTCATATTTGGCGGATTTAGTCCTTTTATAAATGAACTCTGTTTTTTAGGTTATTTTCGTTTTATTTATCTATTAGTGATGAATGACTTTATTTGCAGAATTCTGCAGTCTCAGGCGTTGAGGCTTGTGATGGTCGGTGGTGTGGTCAGGTTTTTTCGCAAAGCTTATAAACGCTCTGAGAGTTTATAGGCAGTAATGGCAATAGAAGTACTAGTAGTTATCGTCATAACTGCTTAGGTATTGTCGTGATTTAAGATTGTTGTATGACAACAATTATGATAGCCCAAAAAAAACACAAACACGGAGGTGTTTAGATAATGGAAGTTAAAAAAGCAATTAAGAAAATAGTTGCATTAGGCGTTGGAGCAACAATGCTAGGAGCAACAGTTCTAGGTGCAATGGCTGCATGCGATCTAAGTATGTATCCAGAACCATTCGTAGTGGATGGAGAATTTGATGGACTTTTAGTAGTTGGTGACACATCAACAGCAGCTGATACATTAGGAGTAGCAGATGTATTTGGAAGTCTACAGTTCGCTAATAAAGTTGGCGTAGGTGTTGGTGCTGCAGCAGTAGCAATCAGCGAAGGATATCAAGTAGAAAGAGCTGGAGATGATTTCAATCTAGGAGAAGAGATTGCAGATATTAAAGATACTGCAGTTGGAGAGTCAGATGTTCCGTCACTTTTAATGGATGGAACCTACGATGATAATGAAGGAGAGACTGACAACGAAGTAACTTATACGCAAGAGGTTACTTTTGAAACAGATACTTCAAAATATTTGTTTGACAAGGATGATACTGATGATAAAGTAGCTGATTCGTATCTTAGATTGGATCGGAAAGAGGATGTTTATACTTTTGAATTAGACTTTGATGATGCAGTTGATTTTGTTGATGCGGATGATCTCAAGTCTACAAAGATTGAAATCTTAAATCAACTTTATACTATAACAAAAGTGGGTATAAGTTCAAATTTAGTTGATTCTTTAACCTTGCTAGCTGGAGACACTGTTATCTGGTTAACTGAAGGAGATAAAATCACAAAGCTACTTGATGGTGTTGAGCACGAGATTTTCGTTGTAGACGTTTCAGAAAATGAAGATTCATGTGGTGTTAGTGTAGATGGTCAAGTTGTTTGGATAGATAATGGTAGAACTGAGACTATTAATGGAATTGAAGTTGGTGTAACTGACGCAATTTCAGTACATACTGCAACACAAGATACTGACGTATGTGAGCTAAACATTGGAGCTACAGAACTTGTACTTGAAGATGGTAATGAGGTAAAAGTTGGTGGAGTTGAAGTAGATGGTTCAGAAGTAACTATGACTGGTACAACAGCTAATGAATGGGAAGGGTTCACAATAACCTATGCACCACAAGAGCAAGTTGACCTTAAAGCTGGTGATGTGTGGCAAGACCCTGTTTTTAATAGTTGGAAACTAGAATTTGCAAACGAAGTTGCTGAATACGAAAATCCTTCATTGACTGCATCAGGAGACAATGCTTATTTTACTTTCAATAATCCAGATGGTGAAGAAGTTGAGATTGGTTGGTACTATGACGACACAGACGCAGATGGAGATGGTATTAATGAGACTCTTGGATGGGATGTAGATGAGCCTTTATTTACAGATGCTGAATTTGGTAATGGTGCATCTTTGAATTGTACTGACTATACAGGTACTGGTTCAGGTACTGCAGAAGACTGTGAAGGTGTATTTTTCTTACTAGTTGATAAAGGTGAAGTTGCACACATCATGGAGCTTGATAGCGTTGATGTTGATGATGAAGAAGCAGACTTTTATGATGTAACATATGGTAAGTCTTATGACAACATTAAGTACAACGATTCTGGTGTAGAGGAAGTTTCTATAGGTTCAATTGGAACTTTTGGAATTGATTTAGTAACTACTGCTGGAGATATTACTTTTGCAACGTCTTCTGCAGCTACATCTAACGGTGATGCGTTGCAGCTTGATGAGTTGCAAAGGACGAATAATGGTGCTGCATTAGAGTTCGGTAATACTGGATTTACTCTTGAAGAAGAGGAAGAAGGTGGAAACTATGATACCTGGCAATTTGACCTTGCATGGGTAGCAGGAGATGAGGAAATTGAATTTGATGCTCCATATCTATCTGTAGGAACTTTGCATGCTGATGGTATCTCTGAAAGTGATGACAATAAAGACGATAAGTGGTATGTAACTGAGTGGGGAACAAAAGTTAAGTATGATTCTGATGGTGATCAGTCAATTGAGATTTGGTATCCTGAAGAGCAGGCGTATGCTAATGTGTTTATAGCTCCAGTTTCGGCTTCAATTACAGTTGGCGCAGCAGGCGAAACAGCATCCCCTGTAAGAATTGATACAGGCGCAGTTATCTTCGCTAAGGAAGTTCCAAGTGGAAACCAGAACATGATCTTAGTTGGTGGACCTTGTGTTAACAACAAAGCAGCCGAAGTAATGGGTAATCCTGCAGATTGTACTGAAGGATTCGAAGAAGGTAAAGCTATGATTAAGTGTTTCGATCAAGGCGACAAAGTTGCATTGGTTGTAGCAGGTTATAGTGGAACTGACACAAGAGCTGCTGCAAGGTATCTAGCAGACTATGCTGAGAACCAAGACAAGTTCCTTAAGGCTACAAATGAAATTAGCTTAAGCGTAACAAGCCTAGACTCAGTAACAGCAACAATACCAACTGCAGAATAAGGTTTTAAAACCTTTTTTTCTTTCTTTTTTTATTTTTTTAATAAACTTTTTCTGAAATAATTTTGATATTGTTCTTATCTGTGTTTTCTTTAATATCTATGACTTTCAAAATCTTTTTAAATGAAGTTTAGATTATCTATATTTATGAAGTTGATTAAGATAGATAAGGACTCTGGAATACCTTTAATGGGTGCTATAGCGTTTGGTATTATTGATAGGGGTACTAATTTGATACAAATTAGGTCGACTTCTGTATGTAATCTTAACTGTCCATTTTGTTCAGTTGATTCTGGGAGTTGTAGTAGATTGCACGGTGTTAATTATGAAGTTGACTGTGGTTATTTGCTTAATTGGATTAAAGAAGTGTGTGAGTTTAAAGGTGATGGAGTTGAAGCTAATATTGATTCTGTTGGTGAAGTTGGAACTTATAAAGATTTATTGAAACTTGTTAAAGGTCTTAAGCAAATCAAACAGATTAAGTTTATTTCTATGCAGACTAATGGTTGTTTTTTGACTGAGAAAGTTGTTGATGATTTAATTGAAGCTGGTCTTGATAGGATAAATTTCTCTGTGCATTCTTTGGATGAAGAAAGAGCAAAAATGTTGGCAGGTGTTGATACTTTCGATATATCTAAAATTAAAACTGTTATAGAATATATTTCTACGCAAGATATTGAATTGTTTTTAACGCCTGTATGGATGCCTAAAGTTAATGATGATGATATAGTTGAAATAATTAAGTTTGGAATAAGTCTTGGTGCGAGATTAGGGATACAAAAGTATGAAGAGTATAAGTATAGTCGTAAGATGAAAAAGGCAAAGCAGATGACTTATTTTAAGTTTTATAGGCAGTTAAAACTTTGGGAAAAGGAGTTTGATGTTGAACTAGTTTTAAGTCGACAAAAAATGAATATTGTGAAAATGGAAAGAGTGCCTTCTGTTTTTGAAAAAGGTGATAAAGTCAATGTTTTGATTAAATGTCGTGGTTGGATTAATGGGCAGATGATTGGTGTTGCTTCTGATAGATGTATCACTGTGAATAAATGTCTTGTTAAAGTTGGTGACATGGTTCGGGTTAAGATTGTTGAGAATAAAAATAATATTTATCTCGCTGATGTTTTGTGAAGCAAAAGTTTATATATTTTATAATTAAGATTTCTTGTATGACTTGGGATGATATTTTTAAGGATGAAAATTGGGGTGTTTTAG
>JAYENX010000004.1:0-20683 GCA_034722435.1 Nanobdellota archaeon
AGATGAATATTTAATTATTGATAATCAAGGTTACAATTCTGAACGAGAGACTCCTTTACCTAACGATTTAACAATTTACAATTTATCAATTGAAAGGGGTGCAGAACTAACTATCGACAATGAAACGACTTTAAATGTAACTTATCTAAACGGCTCAGGCACCCTTAACTTATTTGGAACGTTGGATGCTAACAATTTCATCAATTCGGATATGAGTGAATTAACAATTCAAAACTATAACGGTAATTTAACGTTTTTAACAGAAAGTAATTATTTTAACATAACTTCAGGTGCAAGACTTGAACTTGGCGGAATAGAAATGTCTTACATCAATCCTAATCTGGAGTTAACTGTTAAATCAGGCGGAACTTTGTCGCATGTTGATAATGTAGACCAGTTTGATTATTATTTAGCACATTTAAATTATGATGATAAACCTTCGTATAACTTAAATTTAACACTTCCAAAACTTACTATTGAATCTGGTGCTTCAATTGACGTAACCGGTAAAGGTTGGTCAGGCGGAGATTTCAGAAATAATACCGGTATAGGTTTTGGTGCAGGAAGCGATCCTTCAGTAACTGGCGGCGGTTCTGGCGGCGGTTATGGTGGTTTCGGTTCAGGCACATCTACTTCAAATCCTCCGGGTTCTTATTACGGTTCCATGGTTGCCCCATTTTATTTAGGTTCTGGCGGCGGCGATTGTACTGCTGGTCACGGCGGCGGAGCAGTTTATTTAAATATTTCAACATTAATCTTGGACGGTTCGATAATCTCAAGCGGTTCAAAAGGTGGAGATGTAGATTGTGACTATCTTAGTAGGGAAGGTTCCGGTGGCGGTTCTGGTGGTTCAATCTATATTATAACTAAAAACATCTCTGGATCAGGTAACCTTGTTGCAGAAGGTGGTAATGGCGGAGACGATTACGCATCAGATAACGGTGGTTCCGGTGGCGGTGGTAGAATTGCACTTTACGCATTGGATGATATTTCAAGTTTATCTACATCAACTGCAGGTGGAAGAGCACCTGACAATCCTGTTTATGAAGGGGATTCAGGAACTTTATTTATATGTAACAGTAATGGTAGTTTTTATTGTTACGGCGATGGTTCGAATTATTCTTTTGTTAGAACAGGTTCAATTTTACAGAATACTATTTTTTCAATAACCCATACTAACGAAATTAACAGAACTTTCAATTATGCTTGGAATCAAACATATTTGAAATGGTCAGATGAAGCAACTGATAGTTCGACTGTTGCTACTTATAATATAACTGGATTATTACCTTCAACTGATTATTATATTATTGACAATTCATTAGCAGCACCGGATTCTCCAAAATCCACTGATGGAACTGGACAGCTAGAGTTATTTAATATCTCTCTAAGTTCACCTCACGAGATTGAAGTACTTGAAGCTGATCCTAGTATAATACCTGCTGTGACATTGGAATATCCTGTTAATTTGATAGAAGAAAATACGCGAACTATTACTTATAGATATAGTGTAACATCTTCTGCAGAAATTGCAAGTTGTAGTTTATATATTGGTGAAAGTCTTAACGAAACAGATAATACAATAACAATAGATATTAATCAAACATTTACTGTGGCATTGGATAACGGAGAATTTAATTGGTCTGTTAACTGTATTGACATGTTTGACAGGCAGGGTAATTCAAGTATGGGCTATTTTAACATTTCAGCATACTTAAACCTTACTGTAAACTTAGATCCAAACCCTGCAGAGAATGAACAAGAAGTAACAGTGAGCGGACACGTTAATACGACTGGCGGAGAGGACGCGGCTGACACTTTACTTGATATTTTTCTAAATGGTACATCAATACTTCCAGATTGGTCATATAAACAACCAATAAATATAACTGAAAATACAGGTAGTGATTTGGATGAATACCAAGTTAATGTGAGTATAGATACTGCTTCATTAATATCTGCGGGAAAAATGAGTTCAAATTGTTCAGATATTAAATTTGAAGATACAGAAGGAAATAATTTATTTTATTGGATTGAAGATGACTGGGACCAAATAGACTATGCAACCTCTGCACAAGGTGCAACCTGTTCAGGAGGAACTAGTTGTACTAACGCAATCGACAACGCATATTCTATTAGTAATTATTGGGAAATTGCTTCCCCGCAAGACGAAACCCTGACAGAATTAGGAGTAGTAGATTTAGGCGCAATAAAAGATATTGGTAGAATAAGTATTCATTTGTATGATGGAAATACAAGGTCATATTACAATTATGCTATCCAAGTAAGTGAAGATAATGTTAACTGGAATACTTGGTTTAATGGAACAGGTTCAGGAATTAATTATCAAAGTTTACAAACCATTACTCATGATGTAGAAAATGTAAGATATATCAAGGTATTTATCTCTGGAAGTACATCAAATGCGATTGGTCACATAATAGAACTATATGCATACGAGAAAGCAAATTCATGCAATTCTGAAAATACTAAGATTTGGATTAATACAAACTTAACAGCAAGTACAGAAGAAACTGTATATATGTATTACGGGAACGATGGTGTTGAAAGTGCAAGTAATGGCACAGAAGTATTTGATTTCTTTGATAATTTTAATGACGCTTCTATTGGACCCGAATGGACTCATGATGCAGGGTCTGCTGTTGAAGCTGGTGGCGTTATTGTTTTGAAAGGGGATGAACTTTACGGAAATTTCAATGGAGTACCTGGTTACACGGTTGAAGCACTAGCAAAGAAAACAACAGATAATAATTATTGTGCGGTTGGTTTTAGTGGTTGGTGGAATAGTAATCCTAGCAATGTAGGGGTCTCAACAATCAGTGGATGGGGTACTGGTGATGTACTTACTAGGTACAGTGGCGACGGGGCAGGAAGTTTAAATCTGAATATTCATAAATGGACGCATTACAAAATTGATTGGATAGATTCAACACATCAAACCTATTATGCAAACGAAAATTCGAGAGCAATAACTCATGCGTCATATCCAAGCGGATTACCTACGCCTGGTTTAGCCGCAACAGACGGAACTGATACTATCATGGAAGTAGATTGGGTATTTGTTAGAAAGTACGCATCTGCAGAACCAACAATAAATTTAGGAATTGAAGAAGTCCTTCTCGCAAATACTAATGCTACGGGAGATTACGTATATACTTTCGCAGCACCCGCAACAAATGGCGATTATGAGGTAAAAGTAAACTTAACTTATAACGGAATGGATGCAGAGATTAATGACACATTAACTGTCACTACGCCAATAACTGTAACAACATCCTTAATAGGGCCTACTAATAATAATTATTCTGTTTCTTTAACAGATGAAATAACTTTTGAATGTAATGCTTCAGTATCCGGTCCTGGAGAATTAATAAACATCACCTTGTACCACAATATTGATGGAACATGGATTGCTAACGGAACTGAAGAAATAACAGGAACAGAGAACTCAACAACTTTTACAAAAAATATCACAGACATTATCGGAGCAAACAAATTCAAGGATACAAGTATTACCTGGAACTGTTTAGCACAGGGTACCTCTGGAAACTCTGATTGGGGTGATTCAAATTATATTTTTAGTAGTTGGGACTTGGGAAGTTATGATAATATAACATTAAACTCAAATAACATATCACTAATACCAAATAATACAGGACAATACGAAAATCAAACAGGAACATACATATCAAAAATCTACAACGCAGGATTTGAAGCAAGCTGGAACAATTTAACATGGGATGAAGCTCTACCCTATGGAGATGAAGGGGAAGCAAATAGATCAGAAGTAGTTGCATATTACAAATTTAATGAAAATGCATTAGATAGTTCTGGAAATGGTAATGATGCGACAATAACAGGGAATGTTGCAAATATTAGTGGTAAACTAAATGGTGCTTACTATTTTGATGGAAATGGGGATTATGTTAGTAATTCAAACATTTCGTTTATGTCGTCATACACATTATCTGCTTGGATGAAAGCAGATTCTGGAGTGGCAGATGGTTATAAATCTATAATTAGTAGAGGTGCAATTTTTGATTCAAATACTAATTTTGCATTCGGATTAAGATATGCAAATCCTAATCATCAATTATTCCTATATTATGATGGAGGAACATTAAGGGGTCTAGCACCAACCATTGAAGACCCAACAGCGGAATGGCATCACGTTGCTGCAAGATTCGATGAAACAAATAATGAAATGGCGGTATATTTAGATGGTATACAAGTATCTAGTTACGTGCAACCAGATGGCCCAGGTGATGGAGGTCAAAGTTTAAAGATAGGTAGTCCAGATACAGTAGATAGTACTGATGATCCATTCTCAGGTTCTTTAGATGAAGTTCTTATTTACAATCGAATTTTATCAGATAGTGAAGTTTTAGACTTATACAAAAGAGGAATTAATAAACTAAATATCTCAACAAGAACCTGCAACGATGCATCTTGCGACACAGAAACTTACGACGTAGACTGCACTGACTCAACATTTTGTGACTTGAGCAGTCTAACAGATAACCAATACTTTCAATACAAAGTAAACTTCGAAACCGAAGATACTAATTACACTCCTGAATTATTAACCGAATCTGTAGAGATAGAATATGGTCCTGTGATAGAAAACCCTCCTGAAATACTAACTATATATCCTAACTCAACTGGTGGAGAAAGTTCTGAATCCATAACAATTGTAAATGTATACATTTCTGAACCAGAAAATCAATCTTTCAATATAACTTATAATAATGAATCTGCTGTATTGATAAGATGGTTTGTTGATGATATTGAACAAATAGCTTATCAGAATTTAACACAATATGATTGGACGGGTAATTATACTCAAAATGGTACTTACGATATTTTTGTAAATGTATCTAACGACGCAGGTTCAAGTCATCAATATTGGAACTTGGATATAAACAATACTGCAGAACTACCTTCTACTACAGAATACTATAATACTAGCGAAACAACCGATTTCAGTAGTGTACCTGATGTTGCAAGTGTAGTTGATATGGTTCTCGGTAATACTTATGCAAATATCACTTGGAGTAGCTTAGTGAACGCAGAAGGACTTGACTTTGATAATTATATGGAATTCGGTGACAGATATGTGTATGTGAACTCTGCTAGTCTTGATACAAGCATTAACTCAACAGCACTAGTAACTTTGAAAGGTGTCGATTGTGATGTTGATAAAACGGTGTATTACTCACCTACTGCTAATACTTGGACCACTATATTAAACGAGAACACTGAATGCCCTGACACTATCTGCACACAAATTACTTGTGAAGGAACTACTATCAGTTTCTATGTCCAGCATTTCTCAGGCTTCGCATCTGGTGCAAATGCAAACCTTACAATTGACCATGATGGACCTAAAAATACTGATGTTAACATTACTTTTGATGCTTTCTATGTTAACAAAACCTCTGGCGATTTAGTTACGGGCGCAGAATGTAATATTACATTTGAAGACGATCCTGGAACAACATATCCTATGATTGAACTGGCTGATAAGTATCGATATAATAAAAGTTTCAGTTCCCAAGGAACTTACAATTATAACGTAACCTGTGACCAAGCAGAGTTCAGCTTACTTAACGCAAGCGACAGTGTTGAGGTTACTGTAATCACTGCCGAGCTTGCAATTTCAGATACTGGTCCTGAATTTGTTAATGCTAATGTAACATTCGATGCAAATTATACTAATAAATCTTCTGACCTTCTTATTACTGGTGCAGTATGCAATATTTCATTTAGCGATAACCCTGGAACAACATATTCAATGATAGAACTCAGCGACATTTATCAATACAATAAAAGTTTTTCAACGCATAACTCATATGACTATACCATCATTTGTGATTCTGTTGACTCAACATATCTTACAGATACATCTTTTTTATTGATCATAAGTTCAGACCCTGATGCGGTTCCAGAATTCTCGACAATTACAATGTTGATAGCTTTAACAGTTGTAATTGGCGGTTTTGTTATGATTAGAAAAAGAGAACTCTACTAAATTGTTTTAAACAATTTCTCCGGTTACACTTCTTAGCATATGTCCAGTTATTTTCACATCTACAAATTCATCCAGTTCATGTCTTCCTTTAATCCCTACAATTAATGGATACGTACCTATCTGTCTTCCAAAGGTTATTTTTCCGTCATATATTTCAGTTCTAACTTTCTTTAAAATCGTACCAACTGGTAAAAGTTTCTGAAGCATGGGATAATCTATCTTTTGTCTGATTTCATCTCTCCAACTCCAATAGTTTTTTTTATTTTTTTTAATATATTTATTACCGCACTCATCATAAAGTCTAGTTCCTGGGAATGCAACTACTTGTCGTATATTTATTCTTCTCAAAAGCAAATTTTCATCAAGCATTTTTTTAAGCCAAAACATGTTTTCTTTATGCGTATTTTTATTCTCTTTCATTAACCCAAAAAGAATATTTATTCCTGGCAAAAACTTAGGCATACCATTTTTTCCTTTTACAGCTCCGAACCTGTTAAGCATTTTCACAGCTTCATACGTAGTTTTTGGGTCTGAATTTAAGTTGTTAGCTTTAACCACTTGTTCATCAAAACTTTCCACGCCAAACGCAGCAATGTTCCCTGATGTACAATGTTTAACAACCGCCTCAACTTTTTCAGGTGTTACTGTTGCAGGATTTATATTATCAATATGTAAAACCTCTGCATATTTTTTAACATGCCGTAACAAAAAACTAATCTCTTTAGCAGTTCCATACGAAAAAAAGCAACTTTGCTTGCCTAACCTAAAATTATTTACCCCAAAATTATGTAGTTCTTCAACCTCTTTTACAATGTCAGGCGTATCTCTTATTTCTGTGCCACAAAACTTTAAAGGTTCTGTACAAAAGCTACAACCCTTTTTCCTGTCACAACCTTTACTTGTTTCAATCTCTGCAATAACAAACTTAGGATAATCTGGATGCTCGCGAACAATTCTTGCACCAAATACTGCAATATTTTTAATGTCCTCATACTGACATTTAACATCTACATCTTCAGTAAAATTGTTACTTAGAATTTTCTTAAACTTATACTCCAAATCTTTAACTACTAGATTAAACTCTTTTAAGTCTCTATCAACCGTCTTTGACACTTTCCCACCATAAAGTCCTGATCCGTAAGCAGCAGGTCCTGTTAATAATCTGAAACCTTTATACTTAATATTTTCCAATAAGTCAACGATTTCTTTAGTGGTTCCAGGAATTGCTGCTAAATATTTACCAGGCGTATGAACTCCTGCAATGACTATTAATACATCAGTTTTTTCAAGTATATCTTTTATTTTCAGAATGTTCTTTGAAAGGTTCTTTATTTTAATATTTGTTTTAATTTTTCCCCTTTCCTTTTTAATAATCTTGTCCACCTTTTCATCAGAGTTAAAATCTTTTTTGTATTTAGAATAAAATCGTATATCATCAATTGTAATATATGAAACATCATTTTTCGATTGAATTACTGCTCCGGCGATATACCTTGGATACGTTCCTATGTACGGCGGAACCCCTAACCCTGCAGGTTCGTCAGTATAACAATCAAGTATTGTGAATCGCATTTTTTCTTATCTCCAATGATTCTATATATGCATTTCTCCAAACTGTGGCAACAGTTGATACCATTATAGGTACAAGTCTTCGTGTTATCAACATTTTTACGTTCTTATTAAATCCCAGTCTCTTGTACACATCATATATTTTAAGCTTGTAAACCTCTCTTGACTTTTTTTCAATATATTCTTTTACTTTATCAGTACGAAATTTTTGTCTACAAGTTTTAATAAACTTCTTATTCATTTTCGCTCTGTTAAGTTTTTTAAACATATACATTAAAGCAATTCTTATCTCAAACAATGCATGATTTTTCCAGAAATTCAAGACAGGACTTTTATTCTCGTCCCAGTGCGGATCGAACCAATCCTTGATAGGTTCTTTGATTTTATACCTTCCTTCTTGGTGACTGGGCGTTAATGCATCAACTATAAAATGGCTCAACCAAGCAGCATACTTACCAGCTTTTCTCATCTTTGGCCGTTTTTTAGAAAGTTCCATTACTAGTTTATCATAGAACCTTTGTACGGCCGTACACGCTCCACCTTTTTTTGTTCTCGGATTGTATACGTGCCACGAACTTTTCTGAAGCCCTCTTAACCATAACATGTCAGGACCTAAAGCTCCAGAACTAACCTCTATCCAGTTATAGTTTGGAAACCTTTTTTTGTTAAATAATTTACCGAACGCACTTATATAACTAGCAAAATCTATCTTTTGATGTGTACCTAAAAATTCAATGTAACTGATCATAGTATTAATAATATTAATGATAAAATAAAAAACCAGATATACCTTGTAAAAATTGTCTTTGTGATAAGCAATATTTTATTCTTTTTATGTATCACTTTTTCAATTACTAAAGTTCCTTGCAATAACCCGTATACAAATATTAAAGTGGGGATTATGATATTCAATTCATTATTAAAAAATAAAATGACTGCAAGCATGAGATATACTATTATATCATGATACTTCTTTTTCTTAAACACAAAAAATAATGCTGCGAGCACTATAACTGGAATAATTAAATTATTAAAAAAATATAAAAGTAATCCTAACATTGTAAAGAATATAACGCTTTTCAATATCTTGAAATATTGTTTTCCCGTCTTAAGTTCTTCATTTGATATATATCCTAATAAACTTCCTAAGAATATTGCTCCGAACAAAAGTAAAGCTGTCAAACTATATGTTAGTATCGTCATATCAAGAAATTATGTATAGTTGGTTTATAAAGGTTTTTGATTGTAAATAAGAGAGCTTAATTAATTATATTTTCTTAATTCTTTCAATTCTGTGTACGGGTTCAATTTTGGCGGGATATCTATTAACTCTGTTACTAATATCCGCAAATTCATCCTTATGTATATTTTTTGATAAAAAGTCATCTCCTCTAGGCCCATTAAGTCTAGTTATGGCATCTACAAATATTTCTAAACCAGAAACGAATGCTGAATATCTTGCAACTGTTTCAGGAGATGAATATAAACATCCTGCTGCTGTTGCCAATCCTGCAAAGATTCCTAATGCGTAACCACTTTTATCTTTCATATTTTTAAGATCAAATTTTTCATATAATCCAAAACCAATAAGTTTATTATCATCACCGGTTAGATATTGCATTACACCACCATAAATATATGAAGGTATTTCAAGAACTGTTATTGTGGGCTCTACTAAGCCTCTTAAAAAACTCATTTTCTAAACTCCGCATGACCAAACTGTAATATTAGATCAACACCTAACTTATCAACTTCTATAGGCAAATCACATGCCCCAAAACAGCTACCTAACCAAATCATTATCTCGACGCCCGTCTTTTCTTTCAAAGATTGTTCAATCTGCATAGCTCTTGGCTTCAGACCATCTGGAAGCTGTATCAAGACCCGTTTTGCATTATTTTCTTTGATCTCTTCAACAACTTTATCAAGTTCATAATCTATTTCCATTTTAATATATAATTTCAAAGAGTTATATTTAAAGATTTAGTTTAAATTTAGTTTAATGCATGAATAAATTCAAGCCCTATATTGTAATCCGAATTTTCTTTTTTTCGTATGTCCCCTAACACATTTGCAGCAGTATCCCATGTCATCGGCAACGGTTCTGTCTGGAAACTATGTACTAGTCCAAAGTTTTCATCTTCTGCAAATTTTGTCAATCTATCTACCAAATTACCATTTGCAATCTTGCCTTGTCCTAAATTAATCTTTTTAAATATATAACTATCTTGAACGCCTTGATTTTCTTTGGTTGCAATGTATATCTCTTTTTGACCTGTTCTATCTACACAGTATACAACCCAATCATTTGGAGAGTCTCCAACATTTCTAGGTATTCTAAGAAAATGATTCTGTTTATTTATTTCTTTAAGTTCAGGTATATTAGGTATTTCGTAATCTGCCATTATGAATACTTCTCCATAAATTTGAATCCTTCAGAAATTTTTAGATTATTTTCTCTACTAATAACTTCAGAAAGTATTTTTCTAATATTATTCTGCGTAACTGTACCATAAACTTTATGTAAACCTACGGGCTTTCTACCATTACAAGAATTAATTGCAATATCGCTTAGACCGTCAACATCTAAAGGAGAATTATACTTTCTTACTCTTGTTATAACTCCTTGGTCGCCTTTGTAAGCTATATGTACATAATATTGATCGCCTAACTTTCCGAACATTTCTGTAAAAATTACGAGATCGCCACCTTGGCCATCTCCATTTTCAGGTGTATGAATAGCTTTAAGATATTCACATTTAAGTTCTGCGGGCATACTGCCTTCTAATCTTTTTTCAAAATCAAATTTTTCCATTTTTTAAACTCAAATTTTATTCAAATTCTTCGTATGTATCGAAATCAAACCCTTCAAAATCAGAAATACTACCTTCATCTGTTGACATTAAAACATCAAGTTCAAATGAGTCCATATCTTTTCGACTCAGCAACTTTGCAATGTGCGGCCTTTCTTTCTTATTTTTTAGTTGTTCAAGTGTCTCTTGATCTTTGTTCATAAGTTCACCTTTTCAAGTAATCTTCTAAATATTCTAATCTTTTTTCGAGTAAGTAAACCCTGTCGCGTAACCTTTGCTGGTTCTGGACAAGTAAAGAAACATCATATCTGACGCGTCTGAATGCAAGTTTAATCTTACCAAACATTATTTGGCACTCCACTGTGCTCTTTCGCACCTTCTACAATAACCGTTTCTCACGACTCTTTTCGCGTCACATGAAACGCATTTGTTAATTTCTACTGCCATTTTAGTTATACCTCATAATTATGAAAAAGGTGGCTCCTTTCGAAGCCACCGGACAAACACTCAGTTGTGGGGGTCTATATGTTATATAGAATTTGGGTGTTTCGCCCTTGATAAGTAACAAAAAGATTAACTAGTATATATATGTTTCGATTCGTTGTCACTGACAGGTGATTACAAAAGCGAAAGATTTATAAACGGATAACTCGTACAATATATCATGACATCTACAGAACAATTAGCTAAATTAGTGAAAAATTACGGCTGGCATGAGTTTCCAGTTCTTTCAAGTCCTCAATTAGATGTTTTACTTGCTAAGGATGTTATTGATCATAAAGATGGGTCTGTTAACCGTGTTAGAATAAATTCTATTGATAAAGGAACATTAAAAATGCGAGATATTACTTGGTATATAAGCAATGCATATAGAACTTTTATTAACACAGGCGGTCGCGGTTATGCTCAATCAAGATTACCTGTTTATTCAAAATTACTAGGTACTAAACCAAAAATTACTGGTAATAAAGCTGTTTATGACCTTGGTGAACGAGGTAAAGTAGAGATAGATTTCTTCTCTGTAAGGGATAGTCGATAATTTTATATACAAAATTATATTTTACATTTATGCCCTGCCTTAAACTCCTCGAACCAGCCTTCGGGCTTGTAATGAACTGGAGTGAGTAGCAGGGCGTTATTTTATAGCTTTATTTTAAAACTTTAAACCCTGATAATTCTCCCTCTTTATCTAACATTTCAGCACTCTTAATATCAATTTTAGAATTAAGTTTATTCTTTATTAACCATAAATCTGAAGGAATAATTTTAACTTTATCAAGTTCATCTAATTTATACCATTTAAGAGGCTGACTTCCTTTAAAGTCTGTACTTGTAATTTTAACTTTTGTAAAAAACAAAATAAAACTAAATTTGATAATATCATTACTCTCAACTCTTTCATGTAAAACACTATTAGTAGAAACAAATTTAGAATCTAATGAAGTCATGTCCTTGACTAACCTTATTGTTGATTCTTCAAAGTTTTCCTCGAGAAGCATTTTACCTCCTATTAAACCCCAATATCCTTTGTAAGGTCTTCTCTCTCTTTTTGTTAGCAATATATTCATATCATTATCCATGACAGCCACTAACACAACTGGTAAAGGACTTAATTCGCTATCACAAATATGTGTTAAGACAGGTAAATACCTTTCTGCTTTATCGGTTAGAGAATAAAAATTATTTGTCTTCTCTAGCAGACCTTCTTTAACCATACAATCTAGATGATAAGCTACCATGTTAGATCGTATCTTGATACTTTTTTCAATCTCGCCGAATTTAAGTTTTGCATTCTTTTTGAACAACTTAAAGATATTTTCTCTTTCCTTTTTATCCAACCCTTTCATTTACTCGAGAAAAGTCGAGGAATTATTTAAATATTGTTGAGCCTTAACAATCATATGAAAGAAAAAGCACATTATATTGCTGTAACAGGCATCATCAAAAAAGAAGGTAAATATCTTATCTGTAAACGAAGTCCGAATGAAAAAGCATTTCCGAACAAATGGTGTGTACCTGGCGGTAAAATTGAACAAAAAGATTTTATAAATACAAAAAAAGATACAAGTAATCACTGGTTTGGTATATTTGAAAAAACGTTAAGAAAAGAGATTAAAGAGGAAACAAATCTTGAAATAAAAAATATAGGTTATGTTGCCAATGGCGCATTCATAAGACCTAACGGATTCTCTACAATTATAGTAAGCCTTTGCGCAGATCATGCTGAAGGTAATGTAATCCTAAAAAAAGATGAACTAACTGAGTATGCTTGGGTAACTTTAGAAGAAGCTAAACAATATGACCTTATAGAAAATATCTATGAACAAATTGAAAAAGTAGATTCTATGCTTACTTAGTTTTAGAAATTATAATCTTATTTATACTTTTATTATGCTCCTATTTTATTCCAGTTTAGCAGGTGTAACATCAATAAACGGCATACCGCTTGTTGCTTCTGGCATAACTCCGTTCCACTTCTCGATTGCCATCATCTGCATTTCAATCTGTCTTAACTGAATAAGTTCCGGAGAAATCACAGCTTTCTGTAATCTTAACGCTTCAGCTTCAGCCTCTGCTTGAGTTATCTTTTGCTGTTTTTCAATTTCAATCCTTTGCAAATCTCTTTCAGCTTTAAGTTTGAGCTGCTCAGCTGTAACTTTCGCTTCGATTGCTTTATCAAACTCTTCTGAAAACTGGAAATTTACAATATTAAAATCATCTACAACAATATAATATTTTTTAAGATGTTCTGATAATAAATTTTTAATATCGTCTCTTACTTGTCCCCTTTTCGAGATTAATTCTTCAGCTTTGTACTTAGCAGATCCAGCTTTAACACTTTCTTGCATTGCCGGTAGAATTATCCTTTCTTTGTAATCCATTCCTACTTTAGTATAAAGTTTAGATGCATATTTTGGAGAAACGTGATAGTTAAGAGCGATTGTGGTTTGTACGTCTTGTAAATCTGCACTTGAACTGTCAGCTAATACTTCACTTTTTTGTGTACGAACCTCCATATCGACTACTCTTTGCGCGAACGGAATTTTAAAACCAAGACCTTCTTGTTTTGCGTCTGTACTCGGTCTACCAAAAGTTAACAGAATTCCTCTATGTCCTGCCGGTACAGTATAAAATGCACCAAATAATGCTAATAGAATTACTATGAGTACGATTATACCAATTACAAATTTAAAAGTTGGTTTTTCTCCAACAACTTCAACTTTAGGTATCATTATTTGTTGATAATATATGTAATTATTTAAAACTAATGTTTATTGTAGTTTAGTAGAAAGTCTAGCTCGATTAATCAGTGAGCATATTATTATTATTATTATTATTATTATTATTTTTTACTTTTTACAAATCGCATGAACTTCTTACATTCCATACAATAATATACAACTTTATCGTTTCTAGTACGTACGCGAAGGTTCACTCCAGGTTTCAAATACTTGTAACAATGTTTACAGAACTTCCTTTTAAGTTCTCTCGGAATTCGCACTTTATACTTCATAGAAATCTTTCTAGCGAGAGTCACATACCTATTGGCAAGACCTTTATCTGTCTTAAAACGTTCATCCGCTTGCTTAAAAAGTATCATAATCCTTTCTTTAGCAATTCTTTTAAGCTCCGCGGGTTTTTTATATCTTGATTTCCCCATGATTACTTTATAAATAAGGGCTATATTTAAATATTTAGAAATTCTTGAAAGATTATATGTTTAAATTCATCAGAAACTTGTTTAAAAAGGTTGAGCCTAATGAAGAATCAATCAAACTTGACCAGTTGGTCCAGTTTTTTAATAATAAGAAATCCGAAGTTTTGAAACCTTTAAACGAAAATATTACTCAATTTTATCAAGATATAAAAGCAGAGTTTATAGCTTTAGAACAAAAAATTCCTGCTTTAGAAGAAGCATCTATAGGTAAAGATGATAAGAACCTTCCTGCTAAAATAAAAAACACTGTGGATGGTCACAGAAAACAATATATTAAACGAGTACAACTTTTCATTGACAGATGCAAAGTACCTGAGGATATTAAAGAAATAAAGACATTCCTTGAAAAGCTCGATACAGAACTTGAAGAGTTTAATAAATCAACTTTTAAAAGTTATAGAGCATCTCAACATCTATTTTTCAAACCTGTTGAAAATATAGTGAAATCTTTGAAAGAGATTAATAGCAAACTTAACTCTCTCAAATCGTTATTTGATAAACATCAGATGGATGAACTAGAATCATTAGAGAAAGATATCAAAGAACTCTTTCATAATATTGATCTTAAAGAAATTCTACAGAAACAGTATAAAGAACAACAGTCTAATCTTAAACAACAACAAAAACTTCTTGAAGAAAAAATAAAAAATATCCAAGAACTAAAACAAAGCCCTGAATACAAAACATATGAACAACAGAAAATTGAAAGTGCTAGGCTTAACACCCAACTTAAACAGATTGAATTCACTATTATTAATCTGTTTTCAATATTCGAACGAGCTTTTAGAAAATATAGTAAAGTGGCTGTAGATTCGAGACTTATCAACACTTATCTTACTAATCCTGTTGTCGCTCTGATTAATGATAAAGAAAAGACCATACTTTCTGTATTTACAGGATTACAAAAATCTATACTTAAACTTGGCCTTAACGAAAAAAGGATTGAAAAGATTAATCAAACAATTAAAGATATTCGTGATTCTGAATCTATTGACAAGCTTCAGGATAATTATAACACAATCATTAAACAGATTGGACAGGTTGAAGAATCCTTGAAATCTATAGATATTTTGGATAGATTAAAAGATCTTGATAAGGATATTACGCATCTTGAACTTTCTATTGAAAAAATCAAAAAAGGTATAGAAGAACCTGACGAAAATAAACCTGAGACTCTTTTGACCGAGATTCAGGACAAGTTTTTTAAACTCTTCAATATTAAACTCATAATAAAATGATACACGACTTTATAAAACAGTTCACTGAACACAGATTTGAAGGTATAGTTAAGAAGGGTAAAGAGTTTTTCTTGATAAATAAAGGTCTTCAAGAATTTGAGTCAAAGATAGATCTTGACCCTTTTGCATCAGGACTGTTTCTTGGTAAACAACGCGGAAAAATTTTCCGTCCTACACCTGCATTATTGGACTTGATTGCAAAACAGTCTACTAAAAAGGTATTTATTAATGATAAAGCCGAATGGTTATTCATATGCGAAAATGATGTTTTTGGTAAATCCATTATAAAAGCTAACAAAAGACGCGGACTTTGTCTTGTTCAGAACAGGATAGATGAAAACCTTGGCTATGGCAAGTTCGTAGCACCTTTAGATAAAAGAAATCTTGATAAGATGGTCATTAAGAACATTCTTGACAAAGGTGAATATCTTAGAATGGAAAGGTAAAGTTTTCTTTGAACAAATAAAACACTTTAAATTTATATTCAAGTAAAATCAATAAAAAAACAGAGGTGAAATAATAATGAAACATAATTTTAAAAGGATTATTATTGGTTTTTTAATATTAATTTCTATTTCTGTAGGGTTCAGTCTCGATACACAAAACTACGAAGATAGTTATATGGAATTTGAATATCCTACTACTTGGACTTTTGAAAAAGTAAAACCTTTTAATATTCTGGAGGGTAAGATAATTACAAGTAATCTATTTTATCAATTAGATAGGTTTACCGTGGTAAGTTATGATCTTATAGAGTTACAAGATGAACTTGATTTTTCAAATGAAAATAATATGAATGAATATATTGATGATCTTATAATCGGGATGCTTGAAGGGTTTGGCGAGACTAAAGACAATTCAGAAGTATATTGGAGCAAATATACTAATATAAATGGCCAACCAGCTGTACAATTTGAATTTCGAATAGGTTATTATAAGGGAACTATGGCAATATTTCCTGAAAGTAGAAGATTACACATTTTTGGATTAAATGCGGACATAGACGAATTTAATGAAACAATCTCAGAGTATAATTCTATGCTTGAAACTGTTAGAGTAATACCTGTGGGGGTAGTCAATACGGAAACACCATCTACCCAAATTCCTGAAATAGGTTATCTTGATGATGCTGTCCCTACTAATGTAAAATCTAATTTTGAGATCCTATTTTATATTGGACTTTTTATTTTACTTGGATGTATACTCTATAGATATATTGCAAATAAAAAAAGGTAAATAAGTTTTTGTATTTTTTCTTTTTTTTATATTTTAATTAGTTTATATTATAGTTTTTGAGAGATTTAGAAAGGTAGATATATAAACGCAATGAGATTTAAAATATTAAAAGAAAATCATTAAAAAGAAATTAAAAAAAATTTATTTCAAATACTTTTTTCTTCGTTCTAGTCTTGCTTTCTTCCTCTGCTTGACTAGTTTTTCGAATTCCTTGTCGTCTAATCCTGCGAACCATTTTTCGTCCTTTACAACCTTTCTTCCAGAGACGCCTCTCCACATTCTTGTGAAGACGTTCACATCACTGATTCCAGGTACTTCTGTTTCTTTTTTAGGAGCTTTCTTTGCAGGTTTAGCTTTTTTCTTGTCGTCTTTTCTTTTGAAAATCTTTGGACCAAAAGCTAAAAGTAGTAATGCAATCACCCATTTCCAACTTGTAACCATAAATCCGCTGAATACTGCCCATGCTCTGCCTACTAAAGATTGTTCGTTATACTCAACACATTCAATGTCAAGCACTTCGCCGTCCTCTCCAATGACAGGTACTGACTTCATTCCATCAGCTTGACAAGTATCCATTAGCTCTTGAACCTCTTCTTCTGTTAATCCTAAGATTTCATTAACAGGTTCTTCTTCCTCATCTTCTTCAGGCACTACATTCTTTTCAGCATGTATTGCGAACTCTGAAAATCCTGGAAGGTCAGATTCAAAATAATGATACTCATCATCAACAAAGATTTGTTCAGTAGGAAGTTTGTTCCAACCCTGATCATATCTGTGAAGAGCAGTTGTTGAAAGGTTAAGGTCATTCTCTGTGTACCATGTTTTAAGCACTTTAAACCTCGCCTTCACATAACTAAACTCTTCATTTGCTACGTTCTGATGGTTGATGACGTCAAATTCATAGACTTCACCTTCTAAATTTTTCTTTAGTCTCTCTAGTAATCTGCCAACGCTAAGTATTACAGTTCTTTTGACATCATCTTTAACTGCGAATTCTAGTTCATATATCGCAATATCTTCACTGCCAACTTCCATTACATACTTATCTTTTGACGCTAGTAACTGGTCATAGATATGCGTTACATAGTTACCAAAAGGTAAAGCTAATCCGCTTATCATTCCACTACTACCGCCGCTTCTTCTACTAGGAGGACTATCCCCACAATTTTGTGTTTCCACGGTGACTTGCGTAACTCCGCAAACTCCTGAATGATTATAATATGTTAAATTTCTTGTTCTTTGTCCGCTTGTACATGTGCCCCATTCAGTATAAATTGGACCTTCTTGTGTACATGTTGCATCCTGATGTATCAACGAAAAATCTTGAGTTTCAACTGCTCCGTTAACAATAGTAACTGAAGCTGTTGCATCGTTATACTCAACCATTGAAACAACTACATCATATGTACCTGCTGGAACATCTACTGTATAGTTACCTGTTCCACTAGTTGTTACAATTGCAACTGTTACGTTACCTTGATTCAATGATACGGTTGCGCCATTGATATATTCAGAATTGTTAGTGTAATTATTTACAACTCCTTGCAATGTTCCTGTTACTGCAAACTGTGAAAGTTCCATATCTACAGTTTCATTTGCATCTTTAATAATTACAACACCCTGTGTTGAATTATCTCCATAACCTGGTGTTGAAGCTAGTACTGTGTACGTACCTGGAGCAACTACTGGTAATTCATATTCTCCGTTACCATCTGTTGATGTGTAATATGTATTATTGCCTGTAACAATAATGCTTACTCCTGATAATACTCCTGTACTATTTGTTATTGTTCCGTTAATATGCCCTATTGATAAAGGTCCTAAGGTTCTATTAACTGTATAGTTAACTTCATCTTCAACAACTTTATCAAACTCATCATCATCATATCCTACTGCAGTAAAGTTAAACACATAATGTGTATTAACTGTTACATCTGTATTTAATATGTAAAAACCATTAACATCTGTAACATTACTAGTTACCAAATTACTTGATAGATCGTAAATACCTACTGACGCTCCTGGGATAATTGCGCCTGTAGCGTCTGTTACTGTACCATTAATTATTTCTGCAGCTGATGCTGCTGTAATTGAAATTAAAAAAATTGTTAAGATTGTAAGTAGTCCGAATAATTTATTACCTTTCATTTTAGTTCACCACAATGTCGTTACCAGAGCTTGTTGAGCCTGGTGCTAGTATTACGTTTTCAGGTCTAGCAATATATGCTGCACCCGTATCAATATCATACGCAATTGAAGTCACTAGTCCGTTTACAATGTAATCTCCGTTAACATCTGCATTTAATATCTGAACAACATTAGTTGTACCAGTTTCATAAACTACGATATTTGAGTCTGCAACTCTAGTAAGTCCTGTGGTAGCGTTAAACACTGCACCTAATATTTTGCCTGAGTTAACTCCTGGAGTTAAAGTTACATTTTGAACTGTACTGTTACCTGCAGCGATATCAACAATTGCAATTGCACTGTCAAATCCTGACTTTGTAATTCTCAATGTATATGTAGATTGATTGATACCTGCGAATTCATAATCGCCTGTCTCATTTGTTTTTGTTGAGTAGATTGTTGAAGCTCCAAGTCTAAGTTCAACTAAAGCGTTAAAGATATTGTTGTTAGCATCGCTAACTTTTCCACTTAAGTTGCCCGTAATGCTTGTAGGTATTTCTAACACTGCATCAACTACTGTAATTTGTCCACTTGTTACTGATACATTATCAGTTTGGTTCTGGTTTAATCCAGGACTATAAACTAATACATCGTATGAACCTTCATCAGCCCATAACGAATATGTGCCGTTAGCGTCAGCAACTGTAGCATTGACTGTTACTGCTCCTTGTTTAATCTCAACAATTGCGCCTGATACATTATTACCATCAGAATCTGTAACATGTCCATCAACCATTCCTACTCTCTCAACTTCAAATGTGAAGTTAGCAGGTGCGAATGAACTTGCTGAGTTATTGTCAAAACATTCTACGTTCCAGATATAATTACCTGAACTTAGATCTGTAAGTGTAAAATTGTCAAAAGGAGTTGAATCATCAGATGAATCATTTGTCCATACTCCTGTTGTGTCTGTATATAATGTACAGTTATCAACTTGATTATCGTCAGTTGCTGTGTAATCAAAATTAACATCTCCTGTATAAGTTCTTATTACTGAACTGTTAGGTGATACTAAAGTAACAACTGGTGCATCGTCAGTTGAATCAACTACTGCGATGTCCCATGCATAGTTAACTATATTGCTACTGTCATCTTCTGCTCTTACTGTAATATTGTATGTTTTCTCAGTATCAAATGATGTGTAATCAAATGTTCTGAATGAACCTGAGGTTACATTAACATCTGTTCTGTTAACAATACCGTCAACAATCCATGTTACTGTCATGTTACTTCCTTCTGCATCAGTAAATGTTGCATTGAAAAGTTGTGTATCATCAACATTTAATGTTAAAGGTGTAACTGGCGTTGTTAATGTGATTGTAGGTGCTTGATTAGCTGGAAGAGTTGATACTGAATTAAGTGCACCAGGTGTACCCAAATCAACTAAGCTTTCATTCCAGTTAACTGCTGTATTATCATCTGAAGCTGAATCTATCTTTTCTAGAGTTCTACCATTACCATCAGCTCCCCATGTGTCTGAGTACGTAACTGAAGTTGTGTAAGTGTTAGTTGAATCGTTCAGTTCAACTGTCTCTCCTCCGTTTTCAAGTCCGCCACAAAGGCTTGCTGCATCTACGTGGAAAGCAAGAGCTCCGTTATCAACATTATAATTATCATAAACATCTGTGCCTGAACTGCCGTCTGTAATAACTGCATAACTGTTTGCAGATATTATCATTGGATTATCTAGGTATGTGTTGCCGTCTGTATGGTTTATGTATCCACCTTGAAGCAAGTCACCGCACAGGGTCCATCCTGACATGTCTATAGCAAATGACTCGTTATTATAGATCTCAATCCATTCATTGTAGGAATTGTCAAGGTTAGGATTGTAGTCAATTTCATTTATCACAACATTACCTGTTGTAGC
>JAYENX010000005.1:0-50872 GCA_034722435.1 Nanobdellota archaeon
TCTCCTTCAGCACCAACAACTCCGTGCTCAATAAGCTTTCTTCTTTCATCAATATCGAACCATGCCAGTTCAAGAATTCTAGCTTTTTGTAACAGTTCTAATTCACTATAAGGGTTTATTGTACTTTTTTCATAAGTTCCATCTTCTTTTATAGGTCCGAGGACTCTACCATTTTCAAAACCTATTAGATGTGCTTTTCTTAACGCCTTTGTTTCCCTTTCAGTAATTTTTCTATTTAAAACAATTGCAGCTTTTTTAGCTAATTCTTTTTCTTCATGATTTTTTACAACAAATATTACCCATAAAGATTTTAATTTTTCATTTTCAATTGGAAATTCTTTTTCCCATTTTAAAGCTAAACTTTCAAATAATTTATTTGCTCTGCTAAGTTCATTATAATTCAATTGTGATAAGCTCTTTTTAAATTCTAAAACTGTATCACTTATACTCTTTGTGTCAACACCGTACAAATGTGCAACTCGTAAAGACGCAGTTTCAGATACCTCTAAATCATATATCGGTAAAAGCTTTGCATTTAATATTTCGTCTATAATTTCGTCTTCATTACCTATAACATCCATTTCTCCTAAATTTTGGAAATATCCTTCAATACTCGAATCGTAGCCACCCACAACAAAATGAACGTTTTTCATTCCTTGCGGGTTATTAAGTAACCACTCAAGTTCACGCGCAGTAGCTCCTGCCTCAGAATGTGTGAATATATTTGAAGGAACAAAAAATACTACTTCTTCCTCCCGCTTAACTAATTCTTGCATAAACTCTTCTGTTTTTTCATCTGTACTTAATTGGAACCAGCTCCTATAAGCGTCTATCCAATTCCAATGACTACCTAATAATGAAAGTTCGGTATATGGACTTCCTGTTAATCCTAAGGATACACCTTGACTTTCCGCTTCTCCACTTTTTAATGCTTGCAAATATTGATATAAAGTCATCACACCTCGAGAATTCTGTTGCATTAGATTAATTTGATTAACATCTATTCCAGTTTTACTTATCTCAGATTCAAGGTTTAATTCTAGTAAAGATATTTGATTATTCTTATCATCAACACTAACGCCCTTTCCACCCATCCTCAACATCAATTCATTATCACTAAAATCTAAATCTCTTAATGTCTGAACTCTATCATCAGAATCTACTAATACCTTTAATTGTCCTTCATCAAGTGTAGGGAAGTTAGCCCTTAGAAAACCCTCTCCAAGTCCATTATACCACTGTTCTATTTCAGGCGTTATAGAAAAGTCATTAACAACATCAAATAGTGTAGCTGGTTTAGTATCGCCAATTTCATCTGCAATATCTTCAACCACATTATTTATTTCTTGTTTAGGTTCTATTTTTTCTAGTGCCAACACAACCTGTTCCTTCACTAAACTATTTTTATCATCTAATGATCTAGTTAACTGTTCAGTTGCTCTATTATCGCCTATATTACCTAATGCTTGCGCAGCATACATTCTCTCTTCCCATTCACCATATCTTAATGATTTAGTTAATGGTGTTATTGCCAACTCACCCATATTTTCTAGACTCTTTATGGCTTCTTGCTTTATTGTTAAATCTTCTTTCGCAATTATTTTTTCTAACGGTTCTATTCCATAATTTCCTAAAGTTCCCAACTCATTAACAGCATTCTTTTTTTGCTGTTCTATATTAATAATTCCTGTAATTCCCATGATTTTTTTAAACGTGCTATCCTCAAAAACGCTCTCTAATTCTTTTATTTTTTCTATAATTTCTGAATAAGTTTGCCCTTTAGAATTTGTGGGCATTTTCATCTCACCTTTATTAATCGCAATGAATTCTTCTTTAGTTATCTCGCCTGCGTTAAGTAAATCATTAATAAATGAGAAATCATCATACTTTATTTGGCTATTATAATAGACTGCTTCCCATAATCTTACATTCCTTAAATTATCATTTTTATAATCTGATATTGGATCTGGATGGATGATTGCTCGTCCAAAATCAATTAGTCTCGGCTCATTACCTTTGACTAATACTTGTTCATTATGAAGATCATTATTGCGAATTCCTTTTTCTCCCATTTCCCTAACAATTTCATCTAGCTTAGAATAAAATTCAGGACTAACTGTTCCTGCCTCTTTTAAAGTAATTGTATCTGCAAAGTACTCTAATAAAATACCTGCAATTTTTCCTTGGGAATAATCATAAATCAATTTTGCTGGTCTTGGAAAAAACCGTTTATATTCTTCAGGCATTTCTTCTTGAATAGTTTTTAACATATTGTATTCATGATCGAGTTCAAAATCTTTTTTATATTCATTAGGCGTTTTAAGAATATATTCTAGTCCTTTCTCATCTTTAACTAAAAAAGTATTTACTCCCCCTTTAGTGTACCACGCAACTATATTGTCATCTTTTTTAACACCCTCTAATTTAGTTTCTGCTTTAAGTGCCCGTATTAAATCAGGATACTTAGAATACTCACTATCTAAATTTTCATTTCTTATCTGTTGATTTTCAATATCTTTAACAAGCTCAGTTAATCCTTCATCCTTTACTTTTTGTAAATTCCCTAGTTGATACAACATATCATTTTTATTTTCTACATTAAGATTTATTATTGCATCAACATCATTAATTTTCATTAAAGCATACATTGCATTTATAGAACCTTCATTAGCAAATTGACTAAGTATTTGTACTGCCTTTTTATCCTTTATATTGCCTAATGCAGCCATTGCAATATGTCTAATATATTCATCTTCGTTAGATTCAACGATTTTAATTAAAGAATCAACTGCCTTTGATTCCTTAATATCTCCCAGTATTATTGCTGCGCCCGTTTGAACATATTTCTCTGGACTATTTAATGCATCTAATAGATATGGTGTACTTTTTTTACCGTGCTTACTTAACGCACGCATCACTGGGTATTCGCCTGTTAGAACTTGATCAGATGTTAGAGTACTAAGTAATTCTCCTAACTCGGCTCTAGCTCTATCGCTATCAATTCCTCCTAAACCTTCAATAGCAATTCTTTTCATCTGTGAAGGTTCTTGCGTATCTTTAATAATTGAGACTAAAAGATCTAATGATCTTTCATCTTCAAGTTCATTCAAAAGTTTTAGCAATTTTAATCTTCCGTAACGATCATTATCTTTATTTTTAATATGCTCTATTATCTCTGGTACTGCACCACTGGCTAAATTTTCTATTTGTTTTAACATTCTTAAACTATTAATCTCGTTGTAATCAAAATGCTTAACTAATATTGGCGCTGCAACATGCCCAATCTCTGCTAATTCTTCAATAGCATCCCATTTTTGTTGGTCTCTATCAATTAATCTTAATCGATCTAATATATTTTTAAATACAGTATCTTCTAAAATACTGTCAAGCTCCTTAACCCTCTTCGCCACATCAACAGAAACCTCTCCCTCAACATCAACTCTCTTCCCACCCATCCTAATCAATATTTCATTATCACTAAAATCTAAATCTCTTAATGTCTGAACTCTATCATCAGAACCTATTAAGACTTTCATCTGAACTTCGGTCAGTGTGGGGAAGTTAGCCCTTAGAAAACCCTCTCCAAGTCCATTATACCACTGTTCTATTTCTGGTGTTATTGTTGGAATAGTGCTAACTGATTCGGTTAGTGTTTGAGGTTTATCTTCAACTCCTGATATAAATTCTACACCTTCAAGTTTACCGCTCGCCATAGACTCAGATATAGTTTCTAATCTTTCTACATTATATTCGTTTATATCGTCTGTGTGGATAACGCCAAGAGCATCAACATAATATAACAAATTAGATTTAGGGGCTGACAACTTAATTTGCTTATCTCCGTTTTTATAAACTTTAATACCTTTACTTTGCAACTTTTGCATCAACCTTTTTGCAGCAAAGTTTTGTGCAGTTGTACTTTCAACGTCTTGTGTATATAATTTATCTTCATTAAAAACCATAACAAAATTATTATCTGAATCATATAATCCGTGCGCAGTCTTAAATCCAATCATTTTGTTATTAGAATCATATAACCCTATCAATAACTGTGAACTATCACCTATAAAACCCATTAAGGCCTGAGAATAGCTTGACGCTCTATCACACTTTTGACAATTACCTTCGCTAGATCCTCCCGGACCATAATAACCTACGTGCAACGCATCTTCAAGCGAAGTTATAACTTTAGCAGTGGCAGTAGTTACTTCACTATTAACCCTTGCTCGTAAAACATTATTCAATAATGCAATAAAATCTCCATAATACTCTCTTGCTTCAGATTTAGATGTTGCTTTTTGTAAGTCCAATATTTTATTACTTAGACTTCCAATATCAAATTCAGATTTTATACTTTCTAATTCACTTAACATATCTTTTTCAACTAAACCATTTAAATTTTCGATTCTTTGTGCAATATCTTCAGATTGTTTAATCGTTGAGTAATACCCCGGTATTTTTTCAAGTATAGTTAATTGAGCTATAACCCCTGGAAGAATATTTTTAATACTTTTTTCTTTAGAACTTGATAAAATCTTTTCAAGATCTTTCTTTTTTTCTTCAACATTATCTAGCGTAATATCGCTTACTGTATGTTTAACTTCATCATTATCAATTCTTTCCGCTAAATATTTAATTTTCTCAACAATACCTGATTCGATATCCTTTTCTTCAACTTCTTTTCCAATTTGACTTTTATGCTGATGCATACTTGAAATTACTGTAGAAAAATATTCTGCGTATATATCGCTTCTATCCCTGATAGTTACAGTTTCAGATAACTCGCGAGCATTGAATAATGTTTCATACAATTCATCAGGAATCTGTTCCTTGGAATTTTTAAACTTCTCTTTCCATAAACCTTCTTTCCCACCCTTTACAAATGCATTCATCAATTCTTTAAGTCTTTTTAATGCATTAGCATTATCTTGATATGTCAATACCAGAGTTACTGCATCAACTATAAAATCACTATTATCTAAAGCATGTGCAAAATCATTATGAACTTCATCGCCCCCTATATCATACATTTGAAGTATTTTATATTTCATACTCTCTGCAAATAATTTTTCAGGGTCTTCCGATTTTAAAACATTCACACTCTCTTCCAAGCTCAAATATCCACTATCAATTAAATTTAACATTACTGGCACTAAACTAAAAAAGTTTGAATTTGTTATAGAATCAAATAATACTTTTCTTCCTTCATTAAATTTTAAAGATTTAGTTAATGCTTCGATTATTTGTAACTTTTTTGCATTAGATTTAATTTTTCTACCTTTTTCAATAAAATCTAATCTATCATTCTTTTCAATTTTTGAGAGCAAAAAGTCATAAACAAATAACCATCCTTTCTCTTTCGAATTAAACGAAACTAGTTCAGATACAATCTCTCGTGAAATTCTTGAATCAGCAATAAACATATTTTGTATAACGTTTTGCATAAATATTTCATTATTCTTACTAATACCTCTTGCATGTAATGCTACTATTGGTAATTTTAAGATTGGATGAAGTTCATCAGGCAATGATGCATAAAACTGTCCTAATTCATGTTCTGGGTTTTTAGATGCAAGATTTAAAACATCACACATTACATCTTTTACAATAAAAGGGTCTGTTAACATCTCTATTAATGGTTCTATTGCACTTTCATCTCCAATCTTCGCTAACGAATTTACTACAGTCCGTCTTACATCTGAATTCTCATCTTTTAATGCTTGTATTAGTGCAGGCACTGCAGGTTTTCCTATTTCCACTAACGCCTCTCCCGCACTTTCTTTTACATCTGAATCCTCATCCTTCAATGCTTGTATTAGTGCAGGTACTGCAGGTTCTCCTATCTCTCCTAACGCTCCTGCCGCATATGTTCTTACAGCTGAATTCTCATCTTTTAATGCTTGTATTAGTGCAGGTACTGCTGTTGAATCTTTTATCTTTCCTAACGCCCCTGCCGCATTCCTTCTTACATGCCAATTCTCATCTTTTAATGCTTGTATTAGTTCAGGCACTGCTGTTTGATCTTTTATCTTTCCTAACGCCTCTGCCACATTCCTTCTTACATTTGAATTCTCATCTTTTAATGCCTGTATTAGTGCAGGCACTGCAGGTTCTCCTATTTCCACTAACGCCTTTGCCGCACCCCCTCTTACATCTGATTCCTCATCTTTTAATGCTTGTATTAGTGCAGGCACTGCAGGTTCTCCTATTTTCACTAACGCCTCTGCCGCATCCACTCTTACACCTGGGTCCTCATCCTTCAATGCTTGTATTAGTGCAGGCACCGCTGTTTGATCTTTTATCTTTCCTAACGCTCCTGCCGCATTCATTCTTACATGCCAATTCTCATCTTTTAATGCTTGTATTAGTGCAGGCACCGCTGTTTGATCTTTTATCTCTCCTAACGCCCTTGCCACATTCAGTCTTACATCTGATTCCTCATCTTTTAATGCTTGTATTAGTGCAGGCACCGCAGGTTCTCCCATTTCCACTAACGCCTTTGCCGCATATATTCTTACATCTGAATCCTCATCTTTTAATGCTTGTATTAGTGCAGGCACCGCAGGTTCTCCTATCTCTCCTAACGCCTTTGCCACATATCTTCTTACATGTGATTCCTCATCTTTTAATGCTTGTATAAGCTGAGGCACTGCAGGTTTTCCTATTTCCACTAACGCCTCTGCCGCATATTTTTTTACAAATGGGTTCTCATCTTCTAATGCTTGTATTAGTGCAGGTACTGCAGTTGGATCTTTTGTCCTTCCTAACGCCTTTGCCACATATCTTCTTACATGTGATTCCTCATCTTCTAATGCTTGTATTAGTGCAGGTACTGCAGTTGGATCTTTTGTCCTTCCTAACGCCTTTACTATATTCTCTCTTACACGCCAATTCTCATCTCCTAATATTTGTATTAGTGCAGGTACTGCAGGTTCTCCTATCTCTCCTAACGCCTTTACTATATTCTCTCTTACACGCCAATTCTCATCTCCTAATGCTTGTATTAGTGCAGGCACTGCTTTTGGATCTTTTATATTTCCTAACGCCTTTGCTGCATACCCTCTTACATATGATTCCTCATCTTTTAATGCCTGTATTAGTGCAGGTACTGCAGTTGAATCTTTTATCTCTCCTAACGTCTCTGCCGCATAACTTCTTACATGCGATTCATCATCCTTTAACAATTGTATTAGTACAGGTACTGCAGTTGGATCTTTTATCTCTTCTAACGCCTTTGCCACACATATTTCTACAATCCAATCCTCATCTTTTAATGCCTGTATTAGTGCAGGTACTGCAGTTGAATCTTTTATCTCTCCTAACGCCTCTGCCGCATTCCGTCTTACAGCTGAATTCTCATCTTTTAATGCTTGTATTAGTGCAGGCACCGCTGTTGGATCTTTTATCTCTCCTAACGCCTCTGCCGCATTCCGTCTTACACCTGAATCCTCCTCTTTTAATGCTTGTATTAGTGCAATCACTGCTTTTGAATCTTTATCATCAACACTAACGCCCTTTCCACCCATCCTAATTAATATTTCATTATCACTAAAATCTAAATCTCTTAATGTCTGAACTCTATCATCAGAATCTACTAATGCCTTTAATTGTCCTTCATCGAGCGTTGGGAAGTTAGCCCTTAGAAAACCCTCTCCAAGTCCATTATACCACTGTTCTATTTCAGGTGTTATTTCAACAGCAACCTTCTCTTCATCAACAACTTCCTCCAACTCCTGCTCTCTTACCCTTTCAATAATATTAACAGCCTGCTCCCTCGACAAACCTTGCCTATCAAAATCCTCTTTATTATTCTCATAATACCATGCAGCATAAATTTGATTATCAGTGGGTCTTTCTAAACCTTCATCTATTAACTTCTGCTTGTACACCTCTTTAGATACGGACGTCATACACAAACCATTTACAGAACTAACCACTAGTATGAAAACTAATACAAAACTTAACAACTTCTCAAATTTCATTTCTTCTCGGCTCTTCTATAAATAGTCCATATGGTTCGATAATTCCTATGCAATAATTCAGCTACTTTTTTAAATGAAAACTTCATCTCGTCGTGCATATATCTAACAACTGATTCAAACAATGTATATTTTGAAGAAAATACTTCTATAGGAATATAATGCTCAGATTTAATATTGAGAGTATCATGAAATTTCTTTTTAGCATTTCTATATGTAACACCTATAGGTCCTTCTTTCTTATATAATAATACAGCAATTTTCTTATAACTTAACTGATATTCTTCACGTAAGAACTTTACAATTGCTTCTGTAACACTCAACTCATTAGACAATATTGATACAGGAATAGCATAATTCTTTTTCTTTTCAAGACTAACATTATTCTGTTTAAGAAACTCAATAAACTTATCTACTAACAGTTTAACTTCTTTTTCCCCTAGATCCATTTTCTTCTTTTAAGTGCATGGCACCTTCATAGAAACCCTTGCTTGTCAAGACTTACGAATGCGTTCTGTCTCATCAGACTGTGAGGTAGTTTTACTTATTATATGCTAAAAATACCTTCGCAAGAGGTTTTCTTTGTAATACTTTCAAATAATATGTAATACTATTTATATGTTTTACTATTATTTCTTCCTTATTTTAATCATTTTCAAATAACTTTTAATAATATCAGATATTGGTTAATACTTTATAAACTATTATTACTACTTAATAATTCGAATAGATTACTAAATAAATACTAATTAATATTAAGAATTCTCTCGTATATTTGTCACTAATGCTGGACAATCTTTATAAAACTTTCACACATACAAAGAAAGTGAGGGGAAATATATGAAAATAGTAGCAGTTTCAGATTTACATATGCCGGGTAAGAACGATTTCAACCTATTTCATGCTTTGAAAGATTTACCTGCAGAAATAGATGTATTAGTACTGGGTGGCGATATTGCATCTTCTAGTGAACTACTGAGTCCTTCACTTCAAAAACTTGAAAAGATGTTAGATGATTACAACATCACTGTTAAACACAGAGTTTTTGTTCCTGGTAATCACGAAATATACAAAAGAAAAGAATCTCAAAACCCTATACTAAAATTCTTAGGATTTGGAAAACCTGATTCTGTTAAAGTGTATGAAGGTCTTGCTAGTATAGTCGCAGATCATGGATACCATATGTTAGACGAAAAACCTTTAGTAATCGACGGTGTAGCTTTTGTTGGTAATATTGGGTGGTACGATTATTCTTTTAGAAACAACACAGATCTCGAGGTCGTAGTAAATGGCAGATTAAAGAAATTAAAAGATTTTAAAGATTCAGATTATGCATCAAAAAAAGCGCAAGATCCAAAATCTGGAAAAACCTTTGTCTGGCCAGACAAAAATACATTTAATGATAAAGAATTCACTGATCAATGTTTAGAAAAACTTGAACAAGATCTGGAACAGGTAAAAGATTATAAAAATATTATTGTAGTAATGCATAATGTGCCTTTTAAACAAAACCTTTCTCGATCAGGATCACCATTCATACAATTCACAACCGCATACATGGGCTCAGAAAGATTCGGAGAGTTAATCAGAAAATATCCTGTTAGAACCGTCATTCATGGTCACGCACATTCAGGGTCGGGAGATTACAAAGTTGACGGTGTAGATTGCCATAATGTGGCATTTAAGAGAAAAATTAAAATAATTGATTACAGTAGGTAAATTATAATGTGGAGGGAACAAGTTGGGGAACTGGCAGATATTCTTCTAGATAGTTTTGACCCTAATAACGAGATCATGCATTACGATTTTTCAATTGAAAATTTAAGAATTCTAGACTTTGCAGGCTCTAAAGCTCTACCTAAAACTGACCCCACTATTCTAAGTATACAAATAGGCGGAAACTACAAATCAGGTGCTTTGTTAAGTTATGAGGTAAAAGCAAGTTGCAAGGGCGAGATTTCAGAATTAGATTATTTTAAACAGAACTTGTATCCTATTCTAAAACAATACCATGAAAAACAAGACCATACTGAAGTTTTTAAACATCTTGCTTACTTAGAATATTTCTGGGATAAGAAGGGTATGCATCAACAACATTTCAGACCTACTAACTCCGCTCTAAGCCAGTTAAGAGACATTTTTAGCTCTAACAATTGTTATTGCAATATTGGGACTGATCAGACCCGCGCAGATCTTAACAGAATTCTCGCTGAAAGAAAACCTGCAAGTTCTCTTCAACATCTTAAACGTATAGACGAGATAAAGATTTTTTCAAGATTCGGCGAACCTGATGTATTCTCCGGTTACAAAGAAGGTCCACTCTTTGATAGACAAGTAATTGAATCATACTTCAGAAGCCAACCAAAAATCATGTCACGAGCACATAAGATGATTATAAATTTTAGAATACCTTATAGTGTAGAGACTGCTTAACATATCTCGCCTTTGATTTTCTTCATCAGACCTAAATTATTTACCGTTGCAGCTCTTCCCGTTATATCTATAAATATTTGATCTAGGTTAGTTTCTGAACTAAGCTTATCTTGGTATATTTTGTTAACATTATTTATATGCGACATGAAAGCCTCTATGAAGGTATCAGTATTTGTTACCAATTTTAACTGCCTATTACTTTCGTAACCTATCTTATTATTTACTTGTTGAACAACATCTAACAAATTATTCTCTGTAAGATAAAATGTCTCTTCATCTAGATTTCTCCCAACAATTTCAAGTTCAGTCCTGACTACACTAAAGAATTCTAACGCGCTTTTTATCTGTTTAGCTTGTTGCTTTGTAAAATATCCCCTAATTACTAATTCATCTAATGTTTTATCTGTTGAAGGTTCGGTTATACTGAACAACGCTTTACCACTATTTATCAAATACTGGGTATGTCTGATAGTGAGGGGCCCTCTTTTAATATCTCCTGGCTGAAACTCTGGCTTAGAAATTGTTGTTTCTCCTCTTATAGCTCTTTCTGCAATAAATTTCATGTATAACTCAGTATCACTGACTAATTGGTCACCTCGCCTGGACGTTTTTACGTACTGTTTTAAGAACATATCACTATCCTGTAAAGCTCTTTTTTGTAATTCTGTACCTAATTTTGTTTCGATATCCTTTGCGAAAGTATTGCTCGACGTTTGCACAACTCTGGCATCTAACCCTTCACTTACTTGGAACAGTTCAAGATCTTTAATCTTTTTAATGTATTCATCTAAACTTAAAACATTAAAAGCCTTCTGCTGATATTTCTTAAACCTGTGTTCACTGATTAAACCCCTTTCTTCTACATTAAACCCTGCATTTGAAAGTATGGATGTAATCTCTATAGCCAATTTTTCAAAGTACACGTCATCAGGATTATCAAATAAAATATCTTGAAATTTTGCTTTTCTGTCATGCAATATTAATACCTCAAAATCAGAATCAATCCCTGTCTCACTTCTTGCCTGACTACCTGAAACTATCAATGAATAATCCTTATCAGTCTTATAACCTTCCATCTCCAACCTTTGCTTCGCGATTTCATGCGCTTTTAATAAAGCTACGTCCTGTGCGGCTGTCATAATTCTATTCACTTGCTGCACATCCTTATTGTTATCAAAATCTGCTATTGCAATATCCACAGCCGTTGTTTTCAATGTCGCCAAATCCTGTTCAGTTTTTAACCCTTCACTAAATTCATCAAAGAACTCTAATTGAGTTTTTTTCTCAGGGACTAACGATTCAAATATTCTTTTTAACTGTGCAGCCGATGGTCTCTCCGTAGGATTCTGGGATAAAGCTTTCTGTAGAACTCCAATTAAATCTTCAGAAATTCCTCTATCTCTTAATCTTTTAGTGTTAATTTGATACACTTCTGTCGAGTCTCTTAAACCTGCATATTTACCTGGTCCTGTTGTAGGAGTTTCCAAGGTTAACATTTCATATATCATCCATGCTGCTGCATACACATCAACATCAGTATCATCAAACTGATTAATATTGAAAATATCTCTGATTCTTGATGTTTCTGCAATCTCTGGAGCAGAATAAGTAATTGTTCCAACTTTTGGAATGTCCTTAATACGCAGTTTTTCCTTAGTTTTCACATCAAATCCTGCGAGTCCAAGATCAATAATTTTCAAAGTTCCGTCGCTCTGAACAATCATATTATCTGGTTTAATATCTCTATGGGCAACACCCTGATTATGCATGTACTCAAGTGCGTTGAACAACTGGGCACTAATTCTTGCAACTTCATCAATATTCAAAGGCCTTCCTTTATCCATTTTATCTCTTATACTTTCTCCCGCGATATACTCCTGAGTAAAATACGGCATTTTTCCTTTGACTGCGTTGTCACCTCCTTTAGCAATATTGGGATGGTCAAGAATGTTTAGAACTTGAGCCTCTCTATCGAATAATGTGACAAAAACTCTATTCGCATTTTCTATCTTTAGAACTTTTAACGCCACTTTTTGACCATCTTTCTCAGCCACAAACACTGTTCCAGAAGCGCCTGAGCCAAGCTCAGCAATATTTTCATAACCCTCCTCTGCCAACTTACTTATTAATTCGGATACCTGTATTTCTCTTCTATTGTTATAGAGTTTTTCTAGATTTGGTTTAAGTGTATCGGATAAGATTTTAATCATGTCAATTCTATTACTCACTTCCCGTCCACTTTCTATCATATTAATTGTTGTTGCCACATACCTTCTAAGCAAGGTCCATGTTCCTGTTTTTTTATCTGTAAGTTCATCACTACTATAAGAAGAAACTGGCGTCAAAAGATTTATTGCTTGATCAATTTCGTCCAACCTTAATTTCATCAATTCAGTATCTAATCCTTCTTTCACAAATAAATCAAATCTAGTTGTGGCTACAAGATCAGGAAGATTAATATCATTAATACCTTCATACCTTTTGCCATTTACTGATAATTCGTAATCTAACAAGTTTTCAAATACTATCTTAATATTTCTCGGAACAGGTTTATCCTTGAAAATATTTTTGATACCTGCTTCCATATCACTAATTATGTCGCTTAACGAAGCACCCCTTTCAAAACTTCTCTTTATCCTTCCTATTCTATCTGACTTCTCAAGGAATTCTGCAAGTATAGGTGTATCCCAAACAGGTTCGTTAAACATATCATCTATTGCCTTACTAATTAACTTATTCCTTTGTTGTTGATCAAACCTAAATATCCAGTCTGCCTGATTATCTGTCAACGGACTAAATGTGGTAGGGTTCTTTTTCTCAAACAATGGTTTAACTTCAATAAAGAACCCTCCATTATTAACAACATCCTCAACACTATTTCCTAGTTTAACCTTTGCTTTTGAATTAGCTTTAATTATTTCACTCGCACCATCTGCAAGCGCATTAAGTTGAGCGGCATCTATTTGATTAAATTGTGACTTAACTGTAACCATTCCAATACTTACTGATGGTTTCAATTCTTCACTGAATTTTCTGCCTGTGCTTATAATATAATCATTTAACTCTATATTTATCCTTCTTGATATTTCTTTATTGGATATATCTATATTTTTGATATTATTTTGTATTATTTTTAAAACTGTAATCTTAAGTGCATCTGCGAAGTCTGCACCATACCTTTGATTAGTTTTCCCAAAATTATTTATGTCAACCCTTGCAAATCTTACCTCTTCATTCCCACTAATGACAAATCCTATTTCGTCTCCGCCTACAATAAATGTCTGAGCGAACTTTTTTTCTCCTTGGTTATCTAATAATTTATTTGTTACAAGCTTAAACAGATTATTGCCATCTAAGAACCCTGCAAACTCCTGATTCAGTGAAGCTGTCTCCCATATTGCATCATCTAACGTGGCAACTCTATCTAAATCAGCATTAGCAATAGCTTCATCTCTTGCATCAAATATTTTTGTAACATCTACAGGTACAATCTTTTCTCCAAAGAAATCATACTCATTAGCGTATAATTTTGGTACCAGCCTTGCCTCGCAACAATCATTTATACTGCTATATTGCACTACGCTAGTACCTTTCAATCTCTTAAGTGTGTTTAATATTTCATCAAAATTTGCATCTTTATTAATCTGATTATTTGTCAGCCTCGACACAATATCTCTATCAACTATTTGACCTTCCTGTAATGCTATTGTAGTTTCTAAATCCAAATTTTCAAATTCTTCTATGTTTATCCCTGCAATATCTCTTAACTGTCCAGTTTTTCCTGCGATTGTTGATTGGTCATTCAATTTTTGTGCCTGATGTAAATTTTTAATTCTGGTCTTTTCTGAAACTCCTGCATAAAAATTTAATTCATCAAGATCTAGCACTCTTTCATCGCCCTTCTTAGCTTCATCAGCATAAATGGGTTCGTCTACAATTTGATTTGGCACTTTTATTATTATATCTGCCCTAAACTCTTCGTCATTGAGGATATTCTCAAGATACGATGCAGGATTACTTCCGTCCCATTCATTTAAAGCCTTTTCTAGCCCTCGTCCTGTCTGCTTCAAGAAATCATCCCCTACTATGTGGCCATATCTTGTATTTACTTGATTCTTAAAATCCTGAATATCTACTGTAGCAATCTGCACCTCTCCATCATCATGCTCAAACACTATTTTGAAAGTTTTACCTGCTTTATGGTGTACCGTCGCTGTCGGGGTAGTTGCAATTTTGCCCTCTGATATCTTCCAAAGATGATTGTGGTATGCTATTTTACTCCGTACGAAATGATAATCTCCTAACACATATTCTTTTAATGAATCAGTTATATCTTTTTCAACCTGTAGCGGATCATTTACACGTTGTGCAAAAGCAATATTATTAAGCTCTTTATTTACTATTGAATATTGATTAGTCTCCTGCAGAAGTTCTTGCAAAGTTCTCTTTGCAAAATATGATCCTGCAAGATGCCCTTGATCTGTATTTAGTTTAGCACCATCTGCAAGTATCTCGCCTAGCTCGTGAGCTATCATGGCTCTTAAGGCTGAAGTTCTCTGTGTTCCTTCTAATAATGGGAAAAACTGTCTTTGTAAATAATCTGTATCAATAACTATTTCCCATGTTCCATCATCTTGCTTTTTAGAGTATATTGGTCCAAGTTCCGGATCAGACCCCTTTTTTATTGGTATCTCGTTACCCTGGAATTCTATTTTCATATTTTCAGTTTGTAATTTATTTTGTTCAGGAGTTTTAGTTTTTATCACATTCAACGAATCCCATTTTACTTGCTTAACAGCATTGATTACTTGAACCTTCTCAACATTAACCTCTCCGAGTATATTCTTTAATTCGCTTTTAGCAATTTGTGAAGCTGGAATTTGTCTTACAAATTGTCTTATATTACTGCTAGGTTCTTGTATGACTACTCGTACTGGAGTCTCCCCTTCAAATTCAGGTTCGGGCGAATTATCAATAATTCTTGGTGCGAGCTGATTTATCTCTCCCTCAACCCACTTAACTTCACCAATCTCATCACTAAAATCAGAAACACTTTTCTCAGAAATCAAATTCAAGATAAATAACGTTTTATCATGCGACAACTTTGATCTTGTTCTAAACGCTTCATACTTATCTGCAATAAGCAATTGCTTACCTTGTTTAGATATTTGTTTTTGTTCATCTGTTGCTTCTTCGGCGGGTATCCTTTTCAAAGTTTCAGCATCAACATCTAAATATAATACGAACGATTTATCTCCATAAACATCAACTCTATGATGCTGAGCAACTGCTTCAACTATTTCTTTTTTAACATTTGCATTTTTTAATATTTGAACGCTCCATAAAGAATGTGAGTCCCAAAAATCGCCCATTGTATCAACAACAACAAAACTTCTTCCTGTAAACGGATTATCAACTATACTCAGAAGTTCTATTAACTCTATACCTTCTTCGTTACTTATTTTATTTTGTTCAACAGCATTTGTAACGAATGTTTTAATTGTTGTATCTTTATTAACATCTTTAACTCCTTCTATGCTATACAATTTAGTTACTGCCATCGTAACTGCGCTATGTGCCAAATCAAGTCCTTTTGTAAACAAATTAGTTTGCTCTTGATTTAACCCTGTTGGGCCTGTTTTTCCTATATCGTGTAATAAACCTGCAATGTGTAAATCCCTATCTCCTGGATTCATTTGTTTTAGATAATCCATAACACCTTTTTCATAATGACCAGTATTTCTTTCTAGATAAGCGAGTCTTGTCGAGATAAGTTCTAGATCACCTTCAACCCCTAAACTTGTGAGTTCAAGATTAATTTCAGTTTTTCTTTTATCTAAAGAAGCATCTTCAAACGCATCATTAAAACTTTCTTCCGATTCAACATCTAACTCCTCCAACACTTCACTCGCGCCCTCTCCTATTTTACTTCCTATTTCATAATCTCCGATTACTTTAACATCTGCGTCTTTAAAACTATTCAACCTGTTAATTATTTCAACTTTATCAGACAATCTTTCAGTATCTCTCGTTCGAGTAAGTTCTTTTATGAACTCTCCAATCTCAGAACTTATTTTCCCATCACTTACAGTAGAATCGATTGTTTTTACATCATGTCCCATCAAAAGTCTCATTATGATAACTTGTTGACTATCTCCTTTTCTAAGTTGTTCACCTGTAAGCATTTCATATAATATTAATCCTAAAGAATACGAATCACTCGCTTCAACAATCTTCTCTCCTCTAAGTTCTTCCATTGCTGCGTAGTACGGACTGCCGAATAATGCCCCTTGAAGATCAGATTCTTCCTGTAGAAGTTCCTTAAACCCTGACGCCCCCCAATCAATTATTTTAACTAAACCTTCATCAGTAATCATTATATTTGCAGGTTTCAAGTCTGCATGCACTATCCCTTTAGAATGTGCAAACTCTAAAGCGCTCATAATTTGCAACGCATAATCTAACGCTTGCTCTTTTGTAATATCTCCTGACTTAATCTTATCTTCTAAAGTATCTCCTTCTACATATTCTTGCACTAAATACTCTGAATCATCTTTTGAAAATCTATCTATATACCTTGCAATATTAGGATGCTCTGTTAACTTCTCAAGATTGTCTGATTCAATCTGAAACAATCTTTCCCCAACTACATCTTCTTCTGCTTCTTCGTCAGTTTGAAATAAATCATCAATAGAATTTCCTTTTTTAGAAAATTCCTTTATTGCAACTCTTTCACCTGTACGAACATTAATCGCACTGAATACTTGTGCCATTCCTCCTGCACCAATTCTACTTCCCATTTCATATTCTTCAACTACTTCGGTTTCTAATGATACTTTTTCATCAGGTTGAGTCTCTATAACTGCTGTCTCAATTTCTTCAACATCATACTCCCCAAACGGATACCATCCAAGTTCGTCAGTCACCGGCCCGATAAATGTGTTATATAAGGTTATTCCTATTAATTTACTAAACAATCCAATCCTTCCTTCTGTAAACCTTCTTCTATTAAGACCTGTTCTCACTGATCCAAGCATTCTAAACTTATCAAACCTTCCCGCTTCTTTCGCAGCTTTGTTAACGAATCTTGCATCTTCTGCAAACTTGATTTGTTCATCAAACCCTCCTATGTCTTCGTATAGGTCTTTCGTTACAAATATTGTCTGACCTAACGCTTGCGGATTAAAGAATTGTAAAGCTCTCATCCCCCAGTTAGTCATTCCCCAGAAAAAATGGTCTCCAGCATCAAACTCAGGATCTTTTAATGACGCATACGTTCCTGCAATCTTTAAATCTTTATCTTTTATCTCTGTGACTGCTTTAACAATCCAATCTTTCTCAAATTCATATTCATCTTCAGAACCTGGCTGTCTTAAGTCAACATCGGCATCTAAGAACACCATTAATTTATGTGACGCCTCCCTTGCACCATTATTCCTCTGCCCTGCAGGTCCTGAAGGTTCACTTACTACTAACTTAATATCTATTCCAGGATTATCATCCATAAATAATTTAACAATTTTTACACTTTCATCCGTGTTAGGATTATCCGTACCTACTGAAACAATAATTTCAATATCTCTTTCATTAACTCCTGTTTGATGCTTCAAAGCCTCTAAAGTTCTTCCTAGTGTATTTTCTCCTTCTTTATACGCAGGAATAACTACGCTAATCCTTGGACGTAAATCTTCAACAACATCGTAAGAACTCTTTCTCTCTAACGGATTATGTGCAAGCATCCCCATTATCATATCATTTACATCTTTTGGAATATCTTTATTGATATCTCTCGGTTGAGGAATTTTATCATGCGCTTCTTTTTTTACTTTATTATATGTTATTGCAAAAAGGTCTTTAGCTTCGACTGGTAACCTTCCTGTAACCATTTCATAAAACATGGTACCTGCTGCATACGAATCCCATTTAGCTTTCTGTTCATGCGTAAGTTTGTCCCACTCAACTTCATATATTTGTTCAGGAGCTCCATAATTTGGCGTGTTTAAAGATGCTCCTCCTAGTTTAGAAAACGATTGTCCTAATTTATCATCAAAACCTGCAATCCCAAAATCAAGCAACTTTACAATCCCCGAATCGGTTATAAATACATTTCCTGGTTTAATATCTTGGTGAACTATACCTTTACTTCTTAAATATTCTAAAGCATCCATCAACTGTTGCATAACGTCTGTGGCTTCTTTAACCTCTAGAGGTCCCATTTTTAATTTATCTTCTAAAGTTTCGCCTTGCAATAATTCCTGTGCAAGATATTTACCTTCAGAATGTCCTATATAGTTTACGATATTTGGATGATCGAGTTGCGATAATATTTTTGCTTCTCTACGAAATAGCTCTGTAAATATTTCTCTATATCGCTCTTCCCCTTTAGAAATAATCATAAACTTCAGTGCAACTTCGTCGCCGCTTTTTTCATCAACCGCTTTAAAGACTTGTGCTAACCCTCCTTCGCCCACTCTTCCAGTTATCTCATAACCATCAACTTTTTGTCCTAAACTTACTGCTGCAGGCGAAGCAACCACTGCTTGCTCAACCTCTTTTAATGAACTCTGGGGAATTTCCAACTCTTCAAGATCAAAACCTGGTTCATCTAACTGTTCATTTAACTGACTTTCTAAACCAGAACTCAACTCTTCTCTTATCTCTCCTGCCGGAGCATCTATCAATAAAATCTGTTTTAATTTTGAATCTGATTTAATAATATCTTTATACTTCTCTCTTCTCATTAAAAATTCTGTAAATGCTTCAGCTTCTTCTGCAATCTGTTCAGGAGATTTTTCATTCTCATACGCTTCTGTCAAAATTTGTTCAATCTTTTCATTTATTGCCTGTTTAGCGCCTGGCTGTGTGTGGCACATATCTCCTGCACTTACAACACTTAGAACTAGTATGAAGATAAATACAAGACTTATGATTTTTTTAAAATTCATTTTATTTCTTATTTTTTACTTTTCTATTTTTTGCTCTTTTGTATATTGTCCAGACTGTTCTGTAGTTCCTTCCTAATTCTGAAGCAATCTCTTTGAAAGAAAAATCTAATTCATCGTGCATATGTTTTACTACTGACTCAAATAACGTTTGCTTTGAATCAAAAACAGTTATAGGAATATAATGTTCGCTAATGACTTCTAATTTGCCAGAAAACTTTTTTTTAGCATTTCTATATGTGACTCCTACTGGTCCTGCTTTTTTGCGTAATAACTCTCCAATCTTCTTATAATCTAATTTATACTCTTCACGTAAAAATTTAATTATAGATTCGCTTGCACTTAATTTTTTAGTAAATATAGAAACTGGTATCGAATATTTATCTATTTTCTCAAGTTTTATATTTTTCTGTTTAAGAAATTCAATAAACTCTCCGAACAGGACTTCTACCTCTTTTTTCCCTAAATCTATGTTCATTTTGTACTAATAATGTATGGAATATACTACTATTTATATGTTTTATGTTTACTTTTACTAATACTTAATCTTAACAAATCATTATTTAATACTTTAAGCTATTAATTAAGATAAAAACAAAAACAATTACTAAAAACAACTAAAAGTTAGGCATTATGTGACTTGTATGTAATACTGCTCATTTTGTCACTCTACGCTAACAACGTTTATAAATAAACCTCGTTTACAAGGTAATTATGAGGGGGTCAAACATAGTTAGTAGTAAGATTAGTTATGCTGATATTTTAGCTGATCATAAGAAGTTAAAAGAATTAATTAATCCTATTTCTGATAGATATAACTTTTTACAATCTACAGTTCAAGAATATAGATTATTAGATTGTCCTACGGATTACGAGGTTTCAGCAGATGGAACAGCCAGTATCAAAGTTATAGATGGCAGGATTTCTCAAAAGGTTCAACCTTCAACTTCAGCTATAATGACTCCGTCTGAATACTTTAGTCAGATAACTCAAAAATTTAATCTTGATAATTTACTTAAAATGCAAGTCTTGAAACACGTTCTTAAGGGCAATTCTCCAACTACTATATCTTTATCTGATAGAACTACAAAAGGAAAACCTGATCTTGACCGGGCTTATACACTTGCAAAGAATTTAGTTACTAATTGGATAATTTACAATAAACGAATTTATTCTCATGAACTTTCTGTCGATGTCGTTCATCAATTTCCTATAGCTGAAGCAGCAGGACTTGAAGAATCTTATGAAATGAAAGAAGCCAAAGTTAGACATCACGTATTCGAAAGTGACAAATTTATTGAAAAACTGTTACAAACATCTGAAGACACATCTTTAGAAATGGTATTACGAACATCTGCGAGGTTTATTTTCGGATAAAATGGATATACTAAAATCATATACTGGAACATTGTTGGGATCTGCTATTGGAGATGCAATGGGTGCTCCAACTGAAGGTCTTTCACCAAAAGAAATTTTTGATAGATATGGTAATGTTACATCTTATATCCAAGCAACTCCTGATAGAAGAACTTCTGGCTTAACGCCTGGCCAATATACTGACGATACTGAAATGACTATTGCAATGGCTGAATCAATTTTGGCTTGTAAAGGACTTGATGCTGAAGATCTCGCAAAACATTTCATTAAATGGTATAACTCTCCAGGTTTTTCAAGGTCTCGTGGTCAGACTTGTGAAAGGGCTGGCCTAGCTCTTAGCAGAGGTAGATCTTGGTACAGTTCAGGGATAGTTGGTAAGGCAGGTTGCGGAACAGCAATGCGTGCACATCCTTTGGGACTTATACATGACGAATATTCTTTAGACCAACTTACGCTTGACGTTTATGACGCTTCAATAATTACTCATAAAGATACGAGAGCAGTAGCAGGTACAGCAGCTGTCGCTCTTTCTATTATTTACTTAAGAGCACATAAAGACACAAGCGATCTTATTGAATTTCTTACTTACTTTTTACCTGTTGTTGAAAATTATGCTGATAAAAATTTAAATACTAATCCTCAAGACCCTTTATCAAAACGAATTTCAAGAATTCCTATCTATCTTGCAAAGTCAAACCCATTAATTGCTGTTAAAGATATGGGTTTTACAGGTTACGTTAACCACGTAGTTCCTACGGCTATATTCCATTTTCTTAAACATCCTGATAATTTTCTTGACGCTGTTGCTTCAGCTGTTAACGCAGGGGGGGATGCGGATTCAGTGGCTTGCATCACTGGTGCATTATCAGGCGCATACTTGGGAGAAGATTCAATCCCTCAACATCTATTGACTGCTCTTGAAGAAAAAGATAAAATTAAAAACTTAGGAATTAATCTATTGGACATGGTGAACAATCATGACTAATTTATACCATTTATTGAAAAAATCATCTGAAAGAGAACTTCATTCATATGAAGGTGCTTTAGTTGGTGCATTACTTGGTTTTCAAATGGGTACAGGTACTCGAGATTTCTACCATTCGTTCAAGGGTAATTCTGTAAAAGAAAAACCTCAACACCTTTTAGACTTTTCAGAATCAATTGCATTTGACCAAACTGTAAATATTAATTCTGATGATTCACTAATGTTCGCACTTAACTCAGTACCATTGGGCTTAGTGCATAATTTAGACACGTTAGACAGTTTAACTCAAAACCTTTACGATTCTAATTCCGATAATCCTCAAGCAGTTACAGGCGCTGCAGCAGTTGTAGCATCTATTATTTACGCTAAAAGTTACCATAATAAATCTAATAGTAACAAAATAATTGACTTTCTTGTAGATTACACTAAAAGTGTTGAATCCTACATTGCAAACAAAACAGGTTCAAAAGATCATCATATTTCAACAACTATAGATGGCTTTAGACAATCACTTAACGGCTCTGTCTCAGATGTTTTAAAAGGATTAAAAGATTCTAAAGCTTTAATTCCTATTTACTTTTATTTGAGAAATCCTTTTTCATTTGATATAGCGATGAACTATGCAAAACATTATGGAAGTGATGATTCTGATACTGTGACCGCTCTAACTGGTGCAATCGCAGGAGCACAAGAAGGAATTTTTAATTTTATTATGCAGACTATGAAATTAGATCCTCAAGAATTAAAAAAAGCCAGAGATCTTGCACAAAAATTATTTTTAAAACATGCAAACCCTCAGTTTAAGGATGTTTCAGAAGTTGCAAATTAACATTTTATCTCTTCTTTTATTTTAACAACGTTCTCTATAATGTTTGCAGTCGGTTGTATACCTATATGTTGTATCTGCTGACTGACTAATACAGAACTTCCTACAGATATTTCTTTATACTCTTTAGCAATTTCAATAACTCTTTTGAAATCAACAGGTCTTCCCCCTTCTGCAAAATCTGTTATGAGATCTGTTTTAGAATTTGGATGTATCAATTTTAGATTCGATTCTTCTGTTATTAGCTTATCTAAAGCAACATCCTTTTTAAATGTTTTAATAATTTCTTCTAAATTATTAACTGGCTGATTATCGGATAATTGAACCACTAGTTGTTCTATGCCTACCCCTATAAGCCCAGACTCTTTAGGTTTATAGATTCCTTCTTGTTGGAATATCTTCTTTAATAATCTTATTTGTTCTGCAATAAACTCTTTTGCAAGTTCTTGGTCGTTTGGCGAAAGTTTACTAACTATGTTATCCATTTGTCCTTCAAACCCTTGTTCTGTTCTATATAGATGAGTTGTATCTAAACTTAGTTGTCTTTGATTTCTTATGGTTACATCTATGCCAGTTATTTCATTATTTGCTCCATAACTTCCATCACTCTGTACTCCGTATACGCATCCACCACTACACAATCTTAAGAAAAATGTGTTACCATAATCTTCGCTTCCCGCAGGTCTTTGATCTAATTGAAGTTTCACATCATTACCATATATTTCTTGCAATTTCTGTTCCAGACTAGGAATAATTGCCCTTAGAGTATTTTCACTTTGTAAAACGCCTGACTCGCTTCTTAGTAAGAAATCAAAATCCCCTGGCATTCCTTGGCTAGATGGAACATACGTGTGCGAAGCTGATGAACCCGTTGACCAAACTTCCGCAGTTGCAAATGCTGTACTTAATGTTTGATGTATTTTTGATTCTAAATCACTGACTCGTCCCTTACTAGCTTCAGTCAAAGTAACTGTTGAAAGCAAAGCACCAGATTCTTTAATAGGTGCCGATTTTATAATTTCTTTTTCAACTTGAACCTCTGCTCCTAATTCTTTATTAATCTCATTTTCTAAAACATTCATAATTTCTGGATTCGCATCTTGATAATATAACAATTCAATCCTTTTTTTGTCTGGATTATATTGTTCAATTCTCAGAACAGGATTATCACTTTCAATATCTTCAACAGCTAACATTATTTTATTACGTACATCTAATATTATCCGTACTACACCATCCTTGGCCATACTTGCATCGAACTCTAATCCTATCATCGGAAAACCGAGAAGTTCTTGATCGCCTTGCTTAATTTTCATATTGATTCCTTCTTGTCTAAACTCATATCCAGGTATTTGTATGTTTCCATTTAATAATTTATCAAGAACTTTAGTTTTTAATTCAGATCTAATATTTTCCCCTACTAATATTCCTTTAGCATCTTCAAACGTTAGTTCATAACTTGCTTCTTCAACTTGACCTTCTTTAATCATTGTTGGAACAAGCTTTCCTGCTTTTACAGATGAAATACTAAATTCTATTAGTTTCATTGCAGATGAATCACTCATGGAAATTTTTGTTAAACTTCTTACTCTTCCAACACCGCCCCCTATTGGAATTCCATCATCAGTGGCTGTTTTATACACCTCCTCTAATAATTTATTAAAATCTCCAAACTCGGCTATTAAATTTTGAACATCTTGTTCTCCAATATCTTTAATGTTATGCCTCGTAAATAAAGTATTAACCATTGCTACTTCTGCATTTACAGGATCAACAATATTTGATTGAAGATTTTGTTTTCCATTAATTAAACTTGTATCCAACATATCTTGATTTACTTGTCCGGTATTATCTTTTACTAACTTAATTTCTTTAATCATGTCAAAGTCAATTAGTCCTTTAAAGTTTAATTCTCTATCTTGATATTTTTTAACTTGGCCAGGTGTTACATATCCTACAACATTCTCAGGATTATAATCTTCAATTACAATTACTACTCCTACTTGATTATCTAATAAATTTTCAAGGGCGAACTTTTCAGCAACCTCATCAGAAATAGATGATGACATAAATACAGTATCTTCAGGGTCTTGTTGTACGTGCTCTTCAAAAGCTGCTCTCTCGCTACCTGCTTCAGCTCCTGCAATTGATTGAGCTTTTGCAATTCGTTGATCTACGAATCTCGAAATAATCTCAGGATTCGTAATACCTGTACCTATAAACGCTCTTGATGTTATAACGCCTTGATCAACTAATGTCTGCAATTCATTTAATGTTAGTCTCATACCTCTATACAATGTTTTTGGTTTTCTATATGTTAAATCTTGATTCATACCAAGCATCACATTATTTACAAGACCGGCAGCACTTTCATCATCAAGATTTTTTATATTGTCAATTAATCCAGGATTAGCTTCTAACACTTTAACTTGTGATTCAATATCTAAATCTCTTAAAATAGTAAACAATCTGTTGGCATTGGTAAGGTCTGTTGTATATAATCTCATACTTAAAATACTTAATTTTTGTACTGCCAAAATTTTTTCATCGATTTTTGTCCCTTTACCTTGTAATCTGTCCATAATATTTAATTTATTCTTTTCTTTTTCTAATTCTTCCAGCATGAAATTAAGCAAGGTAAACCTGCTACTTCCTGAGATGTCTTCACCAACAATGAAATCAGGATGTTCAACTTTTTGTTGGGCCTGATAAGCTTCATAAGCCGCCTGCGTTTCAGCAGTTACAGGCACACCTCCTGCTCTTATCGCAATATGATTCACTGTTAACTCTTCATCTTTTCCTAGTAAAGTAACTATTCTTAAATCTGAAGGGATATCCCAGAGCTCTTCTCTTGTTTCAAAAATCTGTCCTTCTCCAATCATTCCTTTAAAATTGTCTGCAAGGAACGGTTTGAAACTATCATCAGGATTTTCTATGAACTTTGCCAATTTTCTCAATCCCTGCGGAGCTTCTCTAAGTTTCTCAATACCTCTTCTTATTACAACAAATTCATCCTGTAATTCTAGTGGCACACCATCTATCTTCGCAATCGCTTCATCGTACTTATCTTGTTGAAGTAACCGTCCTACTTCTGATGTGATATCGCTTATTACTTTATTTTTTGCAACTTCAAACGATTTATCGATAAATGATAATAAATTTTCCATATTTGTTTTCAAATAAGTATAGTCTGCATCAGCCATTTCAGATTCTTGATTTAGATTATTTAATATATCTCGATAAATTTCAGTATTCAAATATTGTTTAGGTATAAATTCAGGCATTACATCAAGTAAAGCATTAACAGTATCACTCATTTCAATAAAATCGCGTTTTGCTTGTTCTTCTTCAAGACTTAGCTCAGGTTCAAACACATCTGAAAACTTGAAAATATTAGGATTATTCTCTTGCATACTTGCATACAACCTTGATTCCTGTTCATCATTTGCTCTAGCAGCATCTTTCGCATCCACTCTAGCAGCAACACCTTCTGCTGTATCAACACTAGGTAAATCAAGACCCTCTCTAGCGTTCGTAAGGAACATTATACCCTCCTCGGGTGTTGTCTCCAAAAGTTTTGCTTTTATCTTTTCATCTTCTGAAACTTCAGGTTTTTCAGCTTCTTCAAGTTTATCTTTTAATTCTTTACTCAACTCTTCATATATCTCAAGATCAGCCTCTAAATCATCAGTTACTGCCGGAAACTCGTCTTTGAAAAGCTCATTACTTCTATCTAAGGCCATTCTTTGAAATTTTGCAGCATCATCCCATAATTGTATCGCCTTATCCAGTTTACCTTGTCTATTCAATTCTGATGCTTCCTTGTTTAACGCATTAGCTTTTATTTCCAGATTTACTGCTTGTGAAAAAGAAAGTAATTCATTTAAGAAGAATTCTAAATCATTAAATTGTTTTACTAATCCTTGAACTTTACTGTTAAATTCTACTTCTCCGAATATTTCTTTTAACCCACTATCTTCAAGTTTAGCACTTATGAAATCTTCTGCATTCGCATATCCAAGTTCCCCTGATGCAAGTTTTCTATATATTTCAAGTTCAGCATTGAACTGCGCAATTCCTTTGTCGGGGTCGATGTGATTTAATTTAATTAATTGTTTAGATACTTCATATGGATTAGGTAAATAACCTTCTGTAACCCCTCCTTCAAAATCAATAAGCCAAACATTTCCTTGTGAATCTTTAAGATAATTACCTATATTTCTATCAATAATATAATTTCCAAGTCCGTCATATATTTCAACAGGACTCGCAAGTAAAACTGAAACTAGTGACCCTGACACTTTCTTTACATCTGCTGAACTAACTTTTTGAAGATTTGGAATGTACCTTGAGAACAAATATTTTGTTCCTTCAATCTCTCCGTATACTAAACCAGGACTTGCATATCCCATTAACCTTGAAAATTCAGATCCAAGTATTTCTCTACTCATTGTCTCGGCTATAGTTTCTTTACCTATCAACAAATCACCATTTTGGTCAATTATTAAAGGTCTTCTAAGAACTTTTCCTGCACGGCTATGTAAAAAGAAATATGCACCATCTACTTCTTCAATTGTTCCAGATTCGATTCCTTGTTGTACCATTTCCTTAGCAATAGGGTTGGCGTTTATCTCTGCAGCAGAAGTTATCGGTTCTAATTCTTTATAGTTTATTGGTTTAGAATATTTATCAATCAAATCTTCAAGTTCAGGTTTTTCTATAATCTCTTCTTCTATAACTGGTCCTTCTACTTCTCTTTTACTTAACTGAACAAACCTATTCATAAGATCTTCATGAACGCTAGTCTTTAGTTCATCCGGTAATGCCGAAAGATAATCAACCATTCCTGTCGCTTCTTCATTTGTTAAACCGTCTCCAATTAAATCAACTAATGAGGTTCTTATACTTCTTGAAAGAAGATAATCTGATTGTGTTCTTGCTGTTAATACTCTAGTAGCTGAAGCAAGCTCCATTTCAGGTACAATATTTTTATCCACTGCATTTGCAACTACTGATGGGAGATTCCTTACAACCTCTGGAGCATCTTCCCCGCCTATAAATTTAATTACTGTTTTAAATCCATTATCTGTTAATACTCCGTTTTCTTTATTTAATTCCTGTAACTTCTGAACAACAATGCCTCTTCTATAGTCTCGTTCAGCTCTAAACCAGTTTTCTTCAGGACCTTTATCGTCAAACTCCGAATACGCACTAGCAATTTTAGTTTTTACAAAATATCTTGCAGTTTCTAATCCTCCGCCTTGTTCAACTGGAAGCATTGCAATAGCTTGCGCAACAACAACAGTTCTTTCACTCACTCCTAGCCTTGGATCAAGTTCTATTTGTGTAAGACCTGATAAAGCTTGTACTTCTTCCTCTATAGATGGATTTTCTTGATTAGCTAATACTTGTTCACCTAATATAAAATTAAATTCATCCTCTCCTTCAGGCTGACCTCTTTCATCCCATACATTTGCGGCAATTGGCTTTCTTAAGTCAAGCTCACCAACTTCAATTGCAGATTTTTCTTCTTGAGTAAACTTAAAACCTTGTCCTATAAATATTGAGGAAACAGGAATTTTTTCTTCTTCTTTTCCTTCTTCAACTTCAACTTTTTCATCTACCTCAGGTTCAGCTTCTTTTTCTATTTCTTGTTCAGCTTCAGTATCTGCAGTCGTTTCAACTTCTTGCACGGCCTCTGGTCTGCTTAATGGCTCGCCAGAAGTTTCAATAGGTATATCATCTTTACCTGTCGTCTCTCTAGTAATTCTGGCAACATCTTGTATAGACTGGGCATCAAGCAACGACTTTTTCCCTTCTAATGAAGCGCTACCGTCTTGTAACTCGAGACTGATCAGTTTACCATCTCCTATCATATTATCTAATATCGCTAACGACTCAAACGATAATTTTGATCTGATATTCGCATAGTCTCCTTGTCCATTCCTTACATTTTTCAAGAATTCAAGAGCACTGTTTAATCTATCCTGTAGATATTCTTCGCTGCTTCTATAACTTTTAGCCCCTACTGTTAAATCTTGGCCAGCCTTTACTTGCCATTTACTTAATAATTCAGTGACATGTCCAGGATCTGTACTCAGACCCACTGCTGCACGTTCAGCCGTGCCTATATCTCTTATGGCTCTTGTAACAATATCTGAATACGCCCCTTCAATACCTTTGAGATTATTTTCTTTTTGGATCTTTTGCTCGTTTTGTCTTGCAATTCCACCTTCTGCAACCATATCGGCTAACGAAGTTCCAGTATCTGCTCCTAAAATAATTAAATGTCCGTTTGAATATTCTTCGCCGAACAAATTCTGCGACACACCTTTACCTCTATCTCTTAACCTTGCTTGTTCAATATCTGTAAACGTCGAACTTCTATCAGCCACTACAAACATATCTTCTGCAGTACCTCTTATTGCCAGATCGGTTCCAACATCTCGTCCTTTCTCATATATTTTAACCAATCTAGGTCCTGCTTCATAATTTCTTGAGTTAAGATAATTTTTAAGTTTCCCTATATCTTCGAAATTTTCTTTTGAAACTTCTGTACCCGCAGCATCATATTTTACACTTTCATAATTTCCGTTAGCCCTTACAAATATAACTTCTGAAGGATTACCTTTACCGACTTCCAGTTCTAATATTTTAGCCACAGCTAAAGGATTTGCCACCCTATCAGATGCAACAACCCACGTATGGTCTTTATTTGAATCTTGAGCAAGCCCTTCTAAAGACATCCCATTAACATTATTAGCAACATTACTATCTACAAACTTTTCTTTTCCGCCTAAGAAATCAGTTGCTGTCTCGCTTCTAGTACTAACTCCAAGATTTCTTGCAATTTGATTCTGTACAAGTTCAGGAGTTCCTGAAAAACCATATACTTCTGAAAAAACGTCTGCAACCATCTCTTGAGTGGTTGTCTGTCTACTATCTAAACTAACTCCTGCTTTGTTCCAATCTGCTTCACCAATTGTAGTTGGATCTGTTGCAATTGATTTTAAAACATCCCTGCCTAACAATTCATAAGCAACAACTTCAGCTACAGAACTATAATGTCTTCCACTATCTCTACCTTTACTTCTTGGAACAACTTCTCCCTCTTGTATTCCGTAATCAGTTTCTGGAGTCTCTGATAATACTCTTTGCATAATATTTAGCATATTAACATCTTTAGCTAAACTAGGATTATTTACAACTTCAAGTTTAATTAATTCTTCAAGGTCGGCATTTGCGGGAACATTCACATTATGTTTCGCGGCGAGTCTTAAATATAATGCATTTCTAATATCTTCTCTTAACTCTAAATCTTTTTTATTATTTTCAGTAAGCATACTCTCTCTGTCCACTATACCTTCAAGACCAACTTGCTTTGCCGCTGAGTCAAGTAACCCTTTCAAAGACTCACCAACAGCTTTTTGCTCTTTTCCATTTTCAAGACTATTTATTGATTGTCTTGCTCCTTCTGTCATAGAATATCTGCCCATTAATTCAAGAGTACTTTGAGCTTCATCAGCTATTAATGCACTCCCTTTTCCAGATTTAAGATTATCAATAAATCTCTTAGATTGAGACGTGGTTTTTACAAATTCAAAAAATAAATCTGTGTCAGCAATTATCACATCAGAATCTCCTTTAGGGTTCGCAGAATCAAATACTTCTGCCGTTAAACCTTGTTCTGTAAAGAATTCTAAATTTTTCCCAATTTCCGGGAGCAGCTCGCCCTCGACACTTCCTTTCTTGAACAGAAGAACAACTTTCTTCCCGCTCATCTTAGATTTTAAAGCTGCTGCAAATGGTATCATTACGGACGTTTTTCCAGAACCTGCTTTAGATTTGAATATTCTGCCGTCAGTTGTTAATGCTTCTAATATAATTTCTGCTTGATTATCATTTGCAGTGTAGGCTGCTCCGACTGCTTTTCTTTTAGCCACGGTTGCAGCTTTCATAATTTTATTGGCAGTTTCTGTAAGTTTCTTTACACTCTCTGAAGCACTCTCTGAAGCTGTGAGGAAATCCCCTTTAACTTCAAATGTTCCATCTTCATTTTCAATTAGTTCAGGTTTTGCATCAGCTTTACTTATCACAACACTGCCTGTGTTTATAGAATTTCTTAACTGTGCAAACTCTTCTGAATTATAACTTTCAGTCACTTGTTCAGTTTCCACACTTGATTCATCCTCAAACATACTATCATATTCGAAAACATTTGCATTATTTATGCGACTCGCTAAACCTCCTGTTTGAATATAATCTCCTTTAGCTAGTTGCCTTAAACCATGTTTAGCTCTGAAACTGGATATTTTTGCAATTGCATCTCCTGTTTTCAAAGATATTAATCTTGCAGCAACCCTATCAGTTGTAGCTGCAGGAACCTCAATTTTTATACGATTACTATCACTTAAATATAAATTATTGAACTTTTGTCTCAAAGTTTTCAGCCCGTTGAGAAGATCATTTACATCAATCTTTCCTGATTCATAATCGCCGCGTAATCCTGAAGCTTTTAATGCAATACTTTCTAAGTAACTTGAAGGGTGCATAGGAAGAACTTTATTATCTGGATCTCTCATACCCTGAATTTCTTTTTTAAATTCACGAACCTCTTCTTGTATTTCAGGACTTTTGAACTTATTTCCCGCCCAGTCAAGTAATCCATTATCAATAGTAACCTCGTGCTTAATTCTTGCTTTTATTTCCTCCATTGTATCTTTATTAATTTTTTCAGAAGCTACTGCCACTTCAGGATTATTTAATTGAAGTTCAATCTGTGCATTATCTACAGTTTCAATATCAGACCTTAGAGTTGCAGGTAAACCTTTCTCTTCATCAACTAGAGCAGTTTCTTCTCCTTTAACTTCAAAACCTTTACTTTGTTTTTCTTGCAATATTTTTCTTATTCTTGCAATATTATCAAGATTTGCTGCAAGTATACTTTTTTTAGCATCAAGGTTAGGATTATTTTCTGCATTATCCGCGGCCCTTTGTAGATTTGTAAGTTCCATATCTATTTTATTATTCAATCTTGCTTCATCAGCTTTTGTAGCTTCGTCCCCTGTTAAAGTTCTTGTTTGATCTTGTAATTGCATGTCTAGTTCAGTCATGGCATTTACATATCTGCTGAACCCGTCTCTACCTTCAGCAACTTTCTGAGTTTCATCTTGTTGCAACTTTTCTTTATTTTGTTCAAGTTTTTGTGCTTTATCATCTAACAAAGCTTTGTTCTGTTCCAAAGCTACAACTTTATCATTTTCTCCAGCATCTTTTGCAGCATCAATTTGGGTACTAAGTTGGTTTACTTTACGATTATTATCTTCAATTAACTCATCAACTAACCGTTTATTTTCGCTTTCCATTTGGAATAATCTCTGCGTTCCCTGTTTAAGTTCCTGAAGTTTTTGTGTGAATTCATTACCTGTAGAAGTTGCTGCTTCACTTTCAAGCTGGCTAATTTCTTGTTCAAGATTTCTTGCAACTTTATTTTCCCATGCAATTTTTGCTTCGGCAGATGTTGCTACAGCTAAACTATTTGCTACCCCTCTTAATGTTGAACCGTCCCCTTGTCTGAAATTATCGAGTAAAGTATCTCTCTTAAACAATGTTTCAGAACTTGTTTGAAGATTTTTCATTCTATCATATTTTATACCATCTACCGTAACAGTTTCAACATATGAGTATCTATTATTTACGGGGTCCGAATAAACTTCGCCACGTTTCAGAAGTATGGTTTCTTCACTCTTATCATTATCTCTGTCAGCGATTCTGTCGCTAGCTTCAAGGATGTCCTCGTTTAATTTCTGTGTTGCATCATCAACTGTCTTAAAATTCTGTTCAATCAAAATTTTCTTTTTAAGATTTAGTAAGTTTTGTCTGTTATAAAGCGCATTCACATCTTGAGTTAAAGCATTAATCTCTACATTTAACGAAAATAACCATTGCGCTTTTTGTTCATCATTAAGATCATCTCTTTTTTCAACTGATTCTTTATCAAGTTTAAGTTCAACCAGCCTTTGGTTCAAATCATTTATTTCTGCATTTCCTGCGTCACCTTCCCTTCTAGCTTCCCTTATTTGTTTTACTTGGGTAAGGTGCTCATTTTCCGCATCATCTAATTCTTCTCCGTTATCTACTTTTTGCAGAAATTCTTGTTCAAATTCTAAAGCTATTGCATAACTCTCTGCATCTTCAATTTGTTTATCAACGCTATTAATTCCCCTCTCAGCCTGTTTGAGTTTTTCCTGGTTTTCATCACTTGGATTCTTCTTAAACTCTTCTTCCGCATTATTTCTTTCTTCTTCTCTTAGTTGTCTTTTATTATTTAATTGTTCTACCCTATTCTTTTCATATGCTAATTCTGCAGAAGAAATATCTCTATCTATTGAAACAGTATCGTGCCCTTTTATTTTTTCAGATTCTCTTTGTTTTTCTAAAGATTTAAGTTCATTTAATCTTCTACTAGTTTCAAAATCTGTAGCAGCAATTCCATCTCCTTCATCTTGTGCAATCTTTGCCTGTTGAGAATTAATATCTGCTAACTTTTGATAATTTTCACTTTGCCCACTTAACTTTTCTGCAATCTTTGCTTTTCCTCTTACAGTGTCCGCATCTTGTTGTACAGTTTGTCCAATTGCTGATTGTTCACTTTGTATTTTTATTACTAATTCATCTTTAGAATTTTGAAGATTCTCTTTAAATTCTTTAGCCAGTCCTTTTTCTTTTGCCTGTTCATAAACTTCATTATCGATAACTACAGGACTTATTCCTGCTGCCGCCAATTCTACTCTATTATCTTGACCTTTTATATTTTGTATTGCTGCCTGCATATCTCCTAAGAACATGTTGTTAAGGTCGTGACTAACAATACCATTAGTAACAAATTTGGCTCCGCTTTTCAGTTCGTTCATTACAACGGCAGGATCCGCGCTAATTCTTACACTAACACCATTTGTTCTTTGTAACATTGCATCTCCATACACACCGCTACTTATCCTGGTATTATGTGTACTTTGAGCATTTCTTTTAACCTTAACATCACTATTTAATTTAATATCAATATCAAATTTATCCCCTTTTAATTGCTTATAAAAATTAACCAAATCATCGCCTATACCATCACTTCTTGCACCGGGTTTTCTATCAGACCTTATGGTGATGCCTGCTTGAGATATTGCTTGCTCAGCAATATCTTCCCAAACTTCGTCCCATGCTTCGCCTGTTGGACTAAGCCATTCTTTAGGATTATAAAAAGTTGTAGAAAATTTCATATACTGTTTTAAACCTTCTGTCCATGCTTGTTTAGATGTTAGTTGACCGGTTAAAGAACTAACCGTTGGCACTTCAGCAACTCCTATATATTTAGAAAGTCCAAGTTTCGCACCAACTGAACTATGTGCGAGCCATCTAACAGGTGTAGAGAACGCATAAAGCTGAGCCATTGCACCAACGCTGCCCGCAGTCTGTTCAGCTATACCTTTCATACCTTCAAAATTATCTTGCCAGTCAAGGGTATTCTGTAAACTATCATCTACTCCTTTGTATTTTTCAGGGTTTAACAAAGCAGCATCTTTAGAAAATTCTCTAGCAGATGTATAATCTTTATACACTAAAGCTTCATGTACTTTTGACATTTGAAGATCTGCAAGTGTACGCTTTTTATACTGTTCAAGTTCAGACCTTTTTTGTTCAATATCGGATTCAATATTTTTTCTTTGAGGGTCGTTTACTGAAAGCGATGCCAAGTTTTTAATTTTATCAGATATACTTTTTTCTTGTATTTGTATGCCTTGGTTTCTTGAAAACTCTCTATAACTTGGGTTAAGCATCATTGCTTTTTCATGTAAAGCTTTCAAATCAGTATTTGCGATATTTTCCCCTTGTCCACGCGCAATCGCAAGTTCTTCTTTATTATTTTGTAATTCAATTATGAGTGAACTTTTATCTTCAAGAGCTTTTTCTCTGGTAAAAGCTGTATTACCTCCTAAATCATATCCTGTCCAACTACTCAAAGTTCCTGTTACTTCTTGGGCACCTCTACCAACCCAATTACCAGCTTGTACACCTGCAGTTCCCCAACTTCTCATTGCAGCGAACCAGTCAAAACTTCCTTCATCTAATATGGTAACCCCGCCAATACTGACTGGAGCGTCCCTTAAATTCCATCTTTCTCTATATTCTTTAGTTTGTTCCCAGTTTTTCTCAGCATCCCTTGCATTGTTTAATGTAATTTTAAACTCCCTATATTTATCATCTGCAGTATTCGGGTCTGTAAATAAGAAAGGTATTAGATCTTCTCCTATTTGTAGACTTCCTTGAACATCGTTTGCAAGTCCTATTTTTCCCGAACCAGGTTTATTATGATCTTCAATAAATGTTCCTAGATCGCTATCTATTCTCTGAGCTGCATCTTCTATGTTAAGAAGTTTTAACGCATCATAACTTTGTTCAATATTTGTTAGCTTATCAATAGAATCTTTTATTTTTGCTTCCGCTTCTTCACCTTGAGAATTATATCTTGCATCAATATTGTAACTATTTGATATTGAATCCCCTATTACACCATTATACGCTCCGCCCACTGTGTCTCCAACAGTTCCAATTAAATAAGTTAAACCAATAACAGGTACAGCTTTAACCGCTTTCCAAACATCCCCGCCAAGAGAATTTGTTTTTTCTGCCATAAAGTTCCTATACGTGCTTCCAAATTCTTGGGATGCATCTTGAATTTCCCACTCATTTATTACTTTATTATTTGCACTTATCTTTGCAGCATCACTCGATGAACTAAGAACTTTTTTCCCGTGTTCTTCAGTTAATACCTTTGCCCAGTCTTGCTCCCCAAAATAGTTATTTAGATCATTACCTGTTCTGCTATAAAATTGACTTTGTATTTGTAATATATTTTTATCAGATTGATAATCTGCTCTAAGCTTATCAGATTCATCACCTAATAAACTTTGCATTCCTCTATATTTGTCCCAATTACTTACTTTATTCCATACGTCATATCCTCTCCATTCAAGCGTATCTTTATCTTTACGACCTGTTAACGCCCCAAATACATCTGAAACTGTCTCGCTCAGACTTGCTTCGTCACTTGCTTCGTTGTATATGTCAATCCTATTCTCATACAATGAAGCACTCTGAACTGTTCTTTCCTGTCTTTCTTTAACTAGCACAGCTAACTCTTCCGGAGTCATCCTTCTTGCAAGTGACTCTTCAAAAATGTTAATTAAGCTTCCAGTTTGTTTAACTTGGTCAGTTAATGTTGTGAGTCTATCAATTTCAATCTGATTAGTCAATTCTCCTCTACCTTGCTTTAATTGTAATGCTATAAACTCAGAATTAGTTTGATCTAAAACATTTCTTTTATTTTTAATTATATTTTCTTGTTCAGCTTTATCAAGGTATGTAAATCTCGTTATTTCCTGAATTCTGTGCATCTCTGTAAGAGTTTCTTCAGAGAACGCCCCACTATTTTGATATTTTCTAAGTAAATCAGTTTGAACTTGGGGGTTAGTTCCTCTGAATGCCGAAACAAAATCATTTTCATTTTGTTTTTGTAACTTCTCAGCAGCTTCTTTTTCGCTACGTAAATCATATATGCTGTCTTCTCCTACGCTGAGTCTAACTCTATTAACTGCTTTCAAGAACGAAATCCCTGGAACATTATCCCACGCATTCAATTTCATTTCTTTCTCTACTGTTTGAAGCGCAACATCCTTTTTACGAGTATCTAATACTTTTTTAGCTAAACTATCGAAAGATTTAGTGAGTGCTTTTATTTTTTGATCTGAAGTAATTTTTATTTCCGCTTGAGCCTTTTTAAATAACTGATCGTTTTCATATTCTGCAAGATCAACATTTCCTCTAAATATTAAAGTTTTATACCAATCAACTTTTTTATTGTCAGCAGTCTTTTGTAATTTTTCCTTATTTTGTACAGCATTGCTTGCAAGCTCACCCCAATATTTTGCAGACTTCTCTTTATCATTTATAGCATCATACATTAATGCCAAACTTTGCCTAAGCATATTTTTATGCGACTCTGGAACATCTTTACTTCCTAATCCTTGTTCAAGAAGTTTCTTTGCTTCTTCAAAATTCCCTTCTGCAAGATGCGCAGAGGCTCGTTGCCTAATAAAGTCTGCATTATTCGGGTTATTTTCTATCAGCTTATCCAAGCTTCCTTTTAATTCATCTATACCTCGTGCAGAAAGTACAGTCTGTCTTGCTTCAAGTTCACCTTTAATCTCATTCTTTGTTCTCTGATTAGATATACTTTCTAGAATATTATTAATACTACTTTCATACTGCTGCCTTAACTCTGGCGAATATTGATGCATCTTAAGAAGATTATTTGCATAATTTGCAAGTGCCTCATCTTTTTGTTCTTTTGTAAGCTTATTATCTGCAATAATATTTTTCATTAAATCCTTAGCCTTATTGAAATCGTTTTGATCCAAACTTCCTAAATACGACCCTACTAAATTTTTTGCTATTGTTGCTAATCTTTCGCCATTAGCACCTGCAACGGCCTTTTCTAGATTTAATTTAAATTCATCTTTCCGCCCTAATCTACCTGCTGTTTGTGCGAGTAATGTATAATCATTAGTTGTTAATCCTTTTTTTTCTTTGAAAGAATTAAGAATATCCGAAAGTGCCTTTTCATCCTGTTCATTTAATTCTTTTTTATTGATAAGATCAACCATCAAATTCTTAATTTCTATATCATCCCCATTTTTCAAAATTTCATCGTACGCTTTTGCAAGCTCTTCACCTTTCTTATTTTTTATAGCTTCAGCTCTCTCCTCAGCTCTTTTCTTTGCAGCTTCAGACTTAGAAACATGATCAAGCACACTTTTTATACCTCCTTTAAATATTTCAGGTATCCTGTATAAGAAATTCCCATCCAATCTTATCGTAGTATCTCCTTTACCAGTTTCTGTAACTCCTGCAATGTCTATGTTTGGCGGTTCGAGCGCTTCAAACCCGAACTTAATTTGTCCAGTTTTAGAATCAACTATTTTTTGTCCAAAATGTAACAAACTTTTCACTGACATTCCTAAAGAAATCTTAGCACCATTTTTTGATATAACAAATTCGTAGAACGGATTCTTTCCATTAACCAGTTGTTTATTTCCTTGAATATCTTCTGCAGCCCATTCAGATCTTATCATTGCAAGATTTTTTCCTTTTTCGGGGTTATCATAACTATCAACTTTAAACTGTCTTCTACCTTCTTTCATAAATGAATCAACTACGGCAGATTCATCAATACCTGAAATTGTTTTCTCGAGGTTAGTTCCAAATTTAGATGTGAATGTATATTGTCCAGTTCCAACAAACTGTTTACCGTCGGAGGATGCCGATACATACGCGTATTCATGATTGTTGGTTAATTCTTTAACAGCATTTTCAATTTCTTTGTTAAATTTACCTCTCCTGGAAATTTCACTATTTCTTTTTTGAGCAGATTTACTTCTTAACGCTTGACTCTTTGTCCAATCAAAATCAAATAACACTTTCTTCTTTCCAGATTTTAATCCTCCAACACCTTCAATATCAATCTCAGTACCGCTGTCCATTTTTACAGTCTTACCTTCAAACTTCACATCTCCAGAAATAACTTTTACTTTTTTACCCTCTCTTGTTACAATCACATTACCCTCATCATCCGACGTTATCGTCAAATCTCCATCCCCTTCTATGGTGATTTCTCGTGATGAACCAGGTGTAGGACCTTTTCGTTTGATAACAAAACCGTCTTTCACAACTACTATGCTTATTATATTATTAGAAATAACTGTGTTCAGGTTAAGCATCTGTCCATCTGGAGCAATTAAACTCGTCCCTGAAAATCTCGCATCTGTTATGAACTCTAAACTTATTTGTCGATTTAATCCTGTCGCCGTATTTTGAATGGCAGTAACGAGACTTTCTCTATTTAGTTTCTGTAAATCTTCAAATTTATTAAGATTAGGACCTATCTGTACTGCCGTTAAAACAGTGTATTGGTTATCTCCTAAATGTTCAACAATTTTAGTAATCAAATCTGCTCCTAATAATTTGATAACTTCAGGATTCAGAAGTCTTACTTGTGCAGGATCTTTTGCAAGCGTATCTATATTTTCTGTAATTTGCTCAAGATTCATATCCTGTGGTTTAGTTTCTGTTTTATCATCTCCTTCAGCCGCAAAACTTACTGTAGACATCACAAGGATAATTATTAAAAGTAGTGAAATCGTTCGCATTCCTACTACTTCTTTATTCTTCATTTAAATCTCGCAGCAAATAAGATTTTAAAATTTTCATCCCCAAAGATTACAAAAGGATCTTCTATTCCGTATAAAAATGAATTTTCATCATAAGGCAATAATGTAACATTTACATCAAACTCTTGAAGTAACGTCATATCTATATAATTAGGATTATCGGCAATGCTTGCTACTATTGTATTAACTATATCAAAATCTTTTCCTATTGGCACATTGATTTTTGTATTGAACTTACTAAGCTCTCTACTAATATCTCCTGAACTTACTATAACAGGATACTGAAGATTCATTATCACATTATCGTCATTTATCAAGCTAGACGCGTTCGGCTTTCCAATAACAACATCAAACTGATCCTTGAACGCATTAAGATTATTCAGACATAACGGAACAAATTCATTCACATAACTATCCAATTCTTCACTTAATTGCTTTCGTGACAAGGTTAAAATAGCTCCTTCGTCGTATAGATATGGTACATCGGAATAATTAGTATCGATATATTCTTCAGGCAACAAAATATATCCTCCCTGGCCGGCCATCAACTTTATTCCATCAGTCGCAGATTTTTCTAAACATTCTTCAACAAAACTCTCTACAGCCCCTACATTCAATTCAAGACTCTCCTCGGGCCCCGTAAATCTCAATACAACAAATAAAGCAACAGCCACTAACATCACAATACCGACTATTATAAAAATCGTAATCTGTCCTTTTTTCCCTGCTCTGCTTACGTTCTGCATTCTACTTTCTTCTTGCATTTTTCACCTTTTTAAGAACTATATCGCCTTTATTGTCTAGAACAAACTCCAACTCGTCCCCTTTTTTCCACCCTTTAGCACCCACTAAAGATTTAGGAATAGTTATAGTGTACTGTTTTTTGTTAGGAAACTGTAATCTAGATCTATTTGCTGACATACTGTCCAATTAAAACAAATATTATATATAAATCTATCTATTAAATTATATATCAAAATATATATACTTGCTATATTGTAAATAACTTAAACATAACCGACATAACCAAATTTTTTATATATGATTGGTTATTCTAAAATGTAAAATGATGATCGGTGTCGTAGGAAAACCTAGTGTTGGAAAATCAACTTTCTTTAAAGCAGCTACACTTGCAGAGGTAGATATAGCTTCATATCCTTTTACAACTATAAAACCTAACTCAGGCGTTGGGTATGTAAAGATAGAATGCGTTGACAAGGATTTCAATGAACAATGCAATCCGCGAGTAGGATTTTGCCTGAATCACTGGAGATTTGTTCCTGTTCAACTTATAGATGTAGCCGGATTAGTACCTGGTGCACATGAAGGTCAAGGTATGGGTAACCAGTTTCTTGACGATTTAAGACAAGCAAACGTTCTAGTTCATGTTATTGACATTGCCGGCACTACTAACGAGAAGGGCGAATCTGTTCCCGCAGGTTCATACGACCCTGCTAACGATATACGTTTTCTTGAAGAAGAACTCGATATGTGGTACCTTGGAATCATAAAAAAAGGTTGGGTTAAATTTGCAAGGCAGATAATGCAAGAAAAATCTCAGGTTGGTAGAGCTTTAGGCAAACAACTTTCAGGTCTTGGCGTTGATGAAAAAATGGTTGAATCCGTTTTAAAAAAATTAGCGCTTAATATTGAAAAACCTGATGAATGGACTGATGAACAACTCAAAGGTATTGCTACAGAGTTAAGAAGAATCACTAAACCAATGGTGGTTGCTTGCAACAAAGTAGATATGCCTTCTGGTAAAGAAAATTATGAACGTCTGAAGAACGAATTTCCTGACCATCTTCTGATTCCTTGCTCAGCAGAGTCTGAACTTGTCTTAAGACTTGCAGCTAAAAATGATATCTTGGAGTACATCCCTGGCGAATCAGATTTTAAGATAATACATCCTGAAAAGGTTAACGAAAAACAGTCGGCAGCTTTACAATTTGTAAAGGATAATATTCTTGCAAAGTTCAACTCTACCGGAGTTCAAGATGTGCTAGATATAGCAGTCTTCAAACTTCTCAGGTATATTGCAATATTTCCTGGTGGAGTCAATAAATTAGCAGATAAAGATGGCAATGTACTTCCTGACTGTTTCTTGCTTCCTGGAGATTCTACTGCTCTAGATTTCGCTTTCACTATTCATACAGATTTCGGCAAGAATTTCATAAGAGCTATCGATGTAAAAACCAAAAGAACTGTTGGTAAAGAACATAAACTTAAACATCGCGATGTGATGGAAATTGTTGCTGACAAGTGAACTAAAACTTAGATTCTATATTTTCATAAGCCTTTTCTTTTCTCATATACGTTAACTCAAGAGCACTTAATCCTCGTACATTTTTTTCGTTATCAATTTTAAATGTATTAGAAATATACTGTTTAACTTTAGAAATATAATATCCTATCAAAACTCATCATCCTTTTTATCGAACAACTTTTTAAGCGATGTAACAATATCAATCATATATTTGCCTTCTTCAAGTTTATAGACTAACGGCTGTCCTTTTTGGAAAAGGTGTACGAGATCGATTTCAAACTTTCCAGGTTTAAGAATTCTTATTGATTCTAGATCAAGAACAACTGGCGCATCTTCTTTTCTTTTATCTTGCCCTATTATGTCGTACACATCATTTTCAATTTGCTGTTTCTCTTTTTTAGAAAGATTTGTAGAAATTTCTTTTGCAGCTTCAACTTGCTCTTTTTTCACAAAAAAGAATAATTTCGCACCACACTTACAACCTTTTAGAATTTCATTAGCTCCATCTTCATAGAACCTGTTACATCTTACACATTGGTGCGGCATTTTATTTCCTCAGGTGGCATTGGTTTGGCATTATTTCTTTCTCCTTTTCTTACCATTACTTCTAACATCTTTAGTGTAAAGTTCAATTTTGTTAGGATCTTTCTTAATACTTTTCACAACATTTGCTGGACCTATTATTGTTAGACCTTGCCTATCCCCTAATATCATATTGATAAATCCTCTTTGGATCTTTTTGAAAGTTGCAACTTCTTTACTTGCATCCGGATAAATTACTGCTAGTTCAATACCTTTGAAATCTTTGTTAATTTCTTCCATTGTAACTTTGATAAGTTCAGTTTCTTCTGACTTTTTCAGCCTTCCTTGTAACAAAACAATCTTTCCCTCTTTTGCTACATTCAATAGCTTCCTTATCCTTCCGATAGAGCTCAGACCATCAATCTGACCGTACGGAATGAATTCAAGTGTAAGTCCCATTTTAAATTAAACCTCTCTTTTTTTTATCCGGCTAGTACAAATAAAGCCTCATAAAATTCTTCTGTATTAGTGCCATGTTTAGCAGAGATTCCTACAACATCATATTGAGGGAACGCTGCTTCAATTCTTTTGATATCTGACCTTTTAAGGTCAATTTTATTCGCTACAATTAATACAGGAATATCTCTTGCAGCTAAGTTACCTATGATTGTAATGTTAACTTGTGAATAAGGATCCTTTGTTGAATCAAGAACAATAATGACACAATCCATGTTATCTAACCACTTGATAGCATCAATCACCCCTTTAGTAGCTTCTTTAGCTCTTGACTTTGCATCTTTTTCTTTCATCCCTTTCTTAAGAAAATCTTCATAATCAATTTTTGTGGCAATTCCGGGGGTGTCTACTAAATTAAATGTAAGCTCTTTACCTTTTGATTTGATAGAAATCTGTTCCTTGACCTGAATCTCTCTTGTCTCATGAGCCATACTTGATACAGAACCCATCTTTTCACCCAGCCAATCTTCACAAATTCTATTCGCAATCGTCGTTTTCCCACCATTTGGAGGACCGTAAAGACCAAGTTTAAGATGTTTCTTTCTTCTAAATATATTACTAAGAATCTTTCTAACAAATTTTTTAATCCAACTCATATTTCAAACCACCAATTTCCAAGAAAAAATAAAAATGTTATCTTTATATAGTTTTCTATTTACTATTTATAGTGTGGAAACCAATAGAAACATTAATAAACATATTTAAATTAAAATATTTAAAAAGAGGTTCACATGGCTGCATTACTATTTTTAACATATCTTGCAATTGTTATATTTATAGGTATTATATGTTCAATTATAGCTAATAAAGCAAAAATTCCAAATGTACTTCTTCTTTTGATTGCAGGTTTGATACTTAATAACTTATCTTTCCAAGGCAAGCAACTTATTGAATTTCCTACAGTGTTCATAACTAGCATTAGTATACTCGCACTTGTACTTATCGTATTTGATAGTTCCTCTCGATTTAAGTTTAAAGAGTTTGACCAGTTTTCTTTTAGTTCATTGAAACTTACCGCCATTTTTCTTATTCTCACAATGGTCATTCTAACAATTGCAACTGACTTCCTTTTCAAGCCAGGTTCAATTCTTCTATCTTTAATGTTTGCTGCATTGATGGCGGGTACCTCTCCTAGTGCGGTACTTGCAATGGTAGGTTCTACAAAGAATAAAGTGCTTGAACTTTTAGAAATCGAATCTATTGTTAACACTCCTTTCATTGTCTTGTTACCTTTCCTCATTGTTGATCTTTTAGTGGGCGCAAAATCAGCTCCTACACTTAGCATTTTTATTGAACAGATTCACCCTTTTTCTTTACAAATTATATCGGGTATAGGGACCGGTGTTATCGTAGGTTTAGTAGTTTTTAGAATAATGCGTAAACAATATTCAGAACAACTTTCTTCTTTGGCATTGATAGGTGCAGCGCTTTTGACCTATGTTATGGCTGAGTTCTTGGGCGGAAACGGAGTAATCGCAGTTACTGCGGCAGGTATCATGTTCGGTACTTTTTATATTAAAGAAAAAACTAAGCTAAGAGAATACTCTCTAATATTTTCAAACTTTTTAGAGATAATTGTTTTTATATTCGTAGGTCTTTTATTGAACATATCCTTTGAACCAAAATTTCTCCTACTCACGTTTGCATTATTTGCAATCTTTATTGCAATAAGATTCGTCGCTATTAACCTTTCCTTTTTTTCAGGCGAGTATAACTGGAAAGAAAAAATGTTTATGACTCTTAACGCGCCTAAAGGTATTGCAGTTGCTGTCGTTGCTTCTACGTTGTTAGCTTTTACAATTCCTGGTTCGGAACAGTTTATTCCGGGTATGAAAACCATGCTTGACATTGTACTTATGTTCTTGCTTTATAGCATAACTTTATCAACAATAATTATTAAATTTTCTAAATATTTCTTGAGGCTTAAGGTGATTAAATGATAATCTTCGGCCCTGCCGGTTTATCTTCGAAACCTTATGACATGATTGACTTTCTTAAACAAAAAGGATTAGGAATTTGCGAGATAGCGTTTACACATTCGATTTACATGAAAAATGATAAAGCTAAAGAGGTTGGCGCTTATGCAAAAAAGCAAAACATTATGTTAACTATTCATGCTCCTTACTACATAAATTTAACATCTACAGAGAAAGCTAAGATTACTGCTTCAAAAAAACGTATCCTGACAGCTTGCGAACGTGGTCATCATCTGGGCGCAAAAGATGTAGTTTTTCATGCAGCTTACTATGGCAAACTTGGTAAAGACGAAATATACGATAGGGTGGTTGAAGAAGTGAAAGATATGCAGTCTGTTCTTAAGAAAAAAAAATGGAACATAAAACTTTCTCCGGAAACAACTGGTAAAGCTTCACAGTTTGGTGATATTGATGAACTGCTTCAGTTAAGAAAAGATACTGGTTGTTCTTTATGTATTGACTTTGCACACATCTATGCCAGAAATATTGGCAAGATCAATTACGACGAAGTTTTCAAAAAAATAAAAGCTCTTCCCGATATTCATGCGCATTTCTCAGGTATAGAATTCGGACCAAAAGGCGAACGTCGTCACATCCCTTTAACAAAATCCTTCTTTAACCCTTTAGCACAACAATTGAAAAAATGGAAAAAACCTGCTTGGATAGTCTGCGAAGCTCCCGACCCTCCTGGAGACGCGTTGAAGATGATGAAATGGTTTAAGAAAATATAGATTCCAGTACATGAATTATTATTAATACTAGATTTGTTCTGTGTTATATATGAACATTCGAAGATATCTATCAACTGCAGCCCTTTCTTTGGCTTTAGCTTTAACTCTGGGAGGATGTAATGCAAAAACTGATGAACTGGATATTGCTGATATCTATAATACTCGACCTGCAGTTGTTCGACAGGTAGATTACAAAAAAAAATCTATAGCATTTATTGTTGACACTTCAGGATCTATGAACAATCGCATAAAATTTCAAGGTAAAAGTATTCCTAAACTTGTTGCTGCAAAGGAATCTCTTGAAGATGTTCTTAAGATATATGATAAGCATCATAAAAAACATAAAAATGTTGAGGTGGGATTATTTTATTTTAAAAATCCAGTAACTGTTACAAAACTTCATCCAGTTTCATCATTTAATTATTCGACCCTTTCTAAAAAATTGCATAGTTTATATGCCCAATCAGATACCCCTCTCGGAGTTTCGCTTGCATATGCTGAAAGAGAATTAGATAAAACTGCTACAGGAGAAAAAAATATTATTCTATTGACAGATGGTATGAGTAATTCTGGTAGGAATCCTGTTGATGTTTGGAAATCTATAATTGCAACTAATAGGGCTATTGGTGATGTTCAAACGAATCTAAGTATTGTTGCTTACCACACAAAATCTGATTATTTTAAACCTCTTAAATCGTTAGGAGTCACAATATACGATGCCGAAGATCCTACAAAATTAAAAGAGGTATTAAGGGTTTTAACTTTTAAAAGTCTTGAACTTCCTGAGCCTGCAAAATCCTATTCACCTACAACTACTCCGTAAAACTAGATAACCTTTATAAATAACCTTTTCTCATTTTAACTAATGAAGAAGATCATACTTGATACTAACTTCCTACTTATCCCTGGTCAATTCAAAGTAGATATTTTTGACGAGATACGCAGGATTTGTGATTTTCAGTATAAACTTTATATTGTCGATAAGACTATTGACGAGATTAACAGTATAATTGAGACGGCAAAGAAAAGTGCTGATAAAAGGGCCGCAAAATTGGCTCTAGAGCTTATAAAAGCAAAAGATATAAATATCATATGCACAAAAAAGGATAAAAGTGTTGACGATTTAATCCTAGATTTATTGGATAATGGGTGCTATATTGTAGCTACACAAGATAAACCTTTAAAAACAAGGATAAAATCCAACATAATATCGCTTAGACAAAAGAAATATCTCGAATTAAGGTGTTAAAATGTTTTACAGAACAAAAATAAAAGATCATATCAGGGTACCGCCAGATTTATTTAATCTGACAAAAGAAGAAGCCGTTATTAAGAGGATAAAGAAAGACTATGAAGGTTTTATATCCAAAGAAATAGGTATTGTTATTGACGTTGACAGAGTAAATGAGATTGGTGAAGGAGTAGTAATACCTGGTGATGGTGCATCATATTACGATGCCGTATTTGAATTATTAGTATTTAAACCTGAAATGCAAGAAGTTATTCTAGGAAGGGTTAAAGATATTGCAGATTTCGGTGTTTTTATGTCCTTGGGTCCTATTGAAGGTATGGTTCACGTATCTCAGACTATGGACGACTTTGTATCCTTTAGTAAAGAGAAAGTACTTTCAGGTAAAGAATCAAAGAAAGTCTTAAAAATAGGGGACAAGTGTAGAGCTAGAATGATAGCTGTAAGCTATAAAGATGTTACTAATCCAAAGTTCGGACTTACAATGCGTCAAGGCGGCTTGGGAAAGCTTGAATGGATTGACGATGAGAATAAACCAAAAACTGCTGCTAAGGCTGCTACTAAAGATACCAAAAAAGAGGGTAAAAAATGAAGAAAAAGGTTTGCAAATCATGTAAAATTTTTGTTGAAGGTTCACAATGTCCTGTTTGTAAAGGGGAATCTTTCTCGACAAACTGGCAGGGTAGGATAAACATAATTGATGCCAACAAATCAGAGATTGCTCAAAAATTAGAAATAAAAGTTAAAGGAGAATATTGTATTAAGTGTAGATAAAATGGATTTGACAATTAAGAAAAAGATCGAAAGCCCGCTCCTATCTAGGACAAGGGTTACAGCAGAAGCAAGTTACAAGGGTTCAACACCTTCAGAGGACCAAATAAAAGATTCTCTAGCCTCAAAGCTAGGTACTGACAAAAGTCTTGTATGTATAAGGCATATTTATACTAAATTTGGTGAACAGTTATCAAAGGTTATTGCTCATGTTTACGAGAATAAAAAAGACTTAGACCTTTACGAAGTAAAGACTAAAAAGCAGAGAAAAGCTGAGGAAGAGGCTGTAAAGAAAGCAGCTGAAGAAAAGGCAAAAGAAGCAGAAGCACCTGCTGAACCTCCAAAAGAGGAAGCAACTGCAGAAGCAACACCTGTAGAGCCAGAACCAAAAGCTGAAGAGAAACCAGAAGAAGTTCCTAAAGAAGAAGCTAAACCTGCTGAAGAGAAAAAAGGTGACAAATAATGGGAAAAGGTGCTAAATCTAAATCAGGCAAGACTGAAAAGAAACCTAAAAAAACTTCTGCTAAGTATAAACATTACAAGGTTGAAGGGGATACTGTTTCAAGAGGAAAAACTTGTCCTAAATGTGGAGCTGCTGTATTTCTTGCAAAACATAAAAATAGATTAACATGCGGCAAATGTCATTATGTTGAGTTTATTTCTAAGAATTAAATTTTTATTTTCTTTAAACTTAAATTACTAATTTTAAACTTTAATTATTAATAATTTATTTTTTATTGCTACTTTGAAATGCAAGAAAATCTTCTGTAGTAATTTTCATTCCTTTTTTAATCTTTTCTTCAATACTAGCTTCAAGTTCCTTTAACTTTTTCGCTATATTTACCTTTTTTTGTTTCAAACTATCTTGTTTAAATTCAGAAAATTTTCCTCTTAGTTTACTGAAAGCTTGTAACTCGTTCTTTAATTCCTCATTAACTTCAGCGAACTTTTTCTTAAACTCTGTAACTTTTTCATTAATTTCTTTTTCTTTTTTACGTAATTCTTTAATTGACTTAGAACTCTCAATCATTTCTTCATGCTTGATTTGACTTTCCTTAGCCTTACTTTGAATGGTTTTATGCACTATTTCAGCGTCTTTTTTTAACTTATCAATTTCTGTCGATATCCCGTGTATCTTTTCCCAGACTCCGCTGACCTGTTTACTCTCTCCATACCTTTTCTTAAGATCTCTAATTTTCTTCATAATTACACTTTCTTGCTTGAATGGAAGAGCTTCAGTTTCAATTTTAAACTCTAATTGTTCAATTTCTTGTTTAAGTTTAGAAGGATCGCCTTTTATATCATATTTTTGTAATGTTTTTCGCTTTTCTTGGTTAAAATCTTTTATTTTTTTAATATGTTCTTTAATTTCTTTATTTAATTTTTCTCTCTTATTTTTTTCTTCTTTTATAGACTTTGTAAACTCGTCCCGTTTCTTCTTACTATCTTGACTCTCTCTTATTAAAGTCCTTATATTTTTAGAAAATTCATTTTTTTTCTTAAACCAAGCTTCTTTCTGGTCATTAATTTGGTTAAGTTTTCTTTTAAGATTAGAAATAGTCTTTTGATGTGCATTAAAATTCTTAAGTAATTCTTTTTTATCTTCTGTCATCCTCACGACCTGTTGTTACGTTATATTATAAAAAGTAAAAAAAATAAAAAATTTAGCCGAACAATGCTCCTAGTCCAGCTGCTGCTTGCTCCTCAGATTTTTCTTCCTTTTTCTCTTCTTTTGGAGCTTCTTTACCAGCAGGTGCTGCCGCTTCAGCAGGGGCAGCCGCTACAGGAGCTGCTTGTACAACCGCAGCCTTTTCAACTGCTTCTTCAATATTAACACCGTCAAGAGCGGCTATTAAAGCTTTCACTCTTGCTTCGTCAACTTTGACACCAGCAGCTTCCAATACTTTTTTTACATTAGCTTCATTAACTTCTTGTCCTGATTTATGCAATAACATTGCAGCGTATACGTATTCCATTTTGATATCCTCCCATTAAATAATGATTATTATTTTTTTTCTTTTTTCTTTTTTTCCATCAGCTCATGCGCACTCGGTACTTTTTCAGGTTTAGGCGGTTCTTTTGCCTTAATCTCATCTAAGATATCTTCAGCGCTTGGCTTAATTTCTTCGGGTTCTTTTTTAAGTTCACCCTTAGCAAATGCTTCTTTTGTTTGTTTGACTATTTCTTCAGGTGTTGCCTTTTCTTCCTTCACTTCTTCAACAGGTTTCTGTTCTACCTTTGTCTCTTCTTTGACTTCTGGTTTAGGTTCTTCCTTTACTTCTTCAACAGGTTTCTGTTCCACCTTTGTCTCTTCTTTGACTTTTGGTTTAGGTTCTTCCTTTACTTCTTCAACAGGTTTCTGTTCCACCTTTGTCTCTTCTTTGACTTCTGGTTTAGGTTCTTCCTTTTTTTCCTCTTGTTTACTCTCAACAGGAATGTTAGCTGTATTCTTAAGACTCAACATTTGCCTCTCAGCTTTCTCTAACAGCTGCCCAACTACAGCATCTGCAAGAATGTTTTGTTCAAGTGCTAAACCTCTTGAATCTTTGAAAGCTTTCTGTAACATAAGTTCAATATTATCTTTAGTAGGATAACTAATTTCGAATGCGAGATTGAAAGCATATCTATGACTGTTCATTAACTTTTCCATGAACTCGTCTTCATCAATTCTTAATATTGATTTAGCATAAATGGTGCCGTCTTCATATGCTGCAGTCAAATCCATGCCTATTTCCATTGGCTGAACTCCTAATCTTCCTAGGATTCCTGCAAGTTTACCGTTAATAACTTCGCCTTCTTTTACAACTACTTTATCTTCTTTGATAGCAATTTTACCGCCTTCAACACCTGATTTTATACCGAACGATCCTAGTTCACCAATAATTGGACCTGGTGCAAACGGTGTTGGTCCTGCTTTTACTATAACATCTTTAGGAGCTATTTGTCCACCTTTAGCAGGTGCTGACGTTTTATTTTTATCAAGTATCTTGAATAGTTTGAAAGGATTATCTTTTGTGAATAATAACGCCGGCATACCCTTTAAATGTTCAGTTAACTGTTCAATGCCTGGCTTTTTATCTTTAATCTTATCAAATAATATTTTCATAAGCCGCCTTTTAGTCATTCTAATGACTACTCTGCCCCTTAATTGTTCCCTCATCTTTTGAAGAGTGGCAGTAGGAAGACCTTCCATATTGATGGCTGCAATTATAGGATATTCATCAGATAACTTAACAAAGTCATCTATGATTTTTTTCTTATATTCTGCAACTTTGGCTTTAGGTTTCATTTTTTTATTTCAACAGGTTTTCCCATTGTAAGTTTCAATTTTATTTGTTTTATATTATTAGCTTCATTAGGTAAATTATGTACAACATTTTTGTACAATGTAAGAATATTGTCTGCTACTTCTTCATCTTTCATATCTTCTTTACCTATGATTGCTTGTATCATTGGCGCTTTTTTTGTAGACACTTTAACAAGTTTTTGTAATTTGTCTATTAAAGGTTTAAGCGAAGTTTTTGGAGAAACAACACATCCTGCTTTAGGGTTTGGCATTTTACCTCTAGGACCAAGAACTTTTCCAAAGACCCCTGCCAGTTTACCCATGAAATTTGCTTGCGCAATAAAATAATCATGTTCTTCTGCCAATTTTTTGATTTCTTTTTTCTTACCCATAAGTACATCAAGATCAGATGCCATGATAACTTTATCACAGTTAGTTTCTGCTTCAGATTTTAATTCCAATCCAACAACAGCGCAAGTCTTGATTTTCTTACCTATTGAAAAATGTAAAGGCACAAAGAACTCAAGTTGATATTCAGCTTTCTTAATATTAAAATTTCTAAGAGTAATGATTAAATCATATGTTTGCGAGAAATTACGTTTCTTTCCTTCTTCCTTAAGCTTTTTGATAGCTTCTAAAATATTGTCTTTTTCCATAGTGACCTCCTATCCTTTGGATAGTATAACGGTTATACATCTCAGGATAAATAGGTAACTTATAAAGGTTGCTATTT
>JAYENX010000006.1:0-20140 GCA_034722435.1 Nanobdellota archaeon
CAATTGTTAATTATCCAACATCAGACTTGTCAACAAGTGGACATACATTTAAACTTTTTAAAGGAAGTATAGTTGCTTTCAAGGTTAATGGCGATAAACATTCTGTCTATGTGAAAGATCTTCGAGGTGACGTTGTTACACTTAGGTTTAAGAGTGAAGAAGTGCTTGTTGATGTTAAAGAAGGCGAGACTGAGAGAGTTGATTTAGATGCTGATGGTGAAGATGATATTGAAGTTTCACTTACTAAAATTGAAGGTAAGTTTGTAACTATTGACCTTAAACAAGTGTCGCCTCTTGAAAGGATACAAGAGGAACTTGATACGGAAGCTGAAGAAGAAGATGTTGATGAAGTTATTTCTGATGGTTCTGCAGTGGATGAAGATGGAAATGTTATAGTGGATGGAGATAGGGCTGTAGTAGATTCTGAGATTACTTCTGAAACTGAAGGTAGTAGAAATTTAGTGCCTGCGCTTCTGGCAGTGTTGACTATTGCAGTGGTTTTAGGAGTCTGGTATTGGGTTAAGAAGTCAAAGAAATTTAAAACATAAGCTTTTTATACTTTCTTTTTTATTCTTATTTTTAAAGGTGGTTAAATTCGAGGTGGTGGAGTTAGATTCGTACATGGAGAAAATTGTAACTACAACTGTTGGTTCTGTTATTCCTAAAGTTCAGTTAAAGATTTCTAAAAAAAAGAAGTCCATACATAAGATAAAGGAAGAGGTTTATGATATTGTTGATGTTGAAGATTTAGTGTTATCTTTTAGACAAAGTTATACTGCAAAATTAAAAGATCATATGGATATGTTTAAAGCTCTTGAAAATTTTGAGTTGAAACGAGTAAATAAGTTAGTAGCTGATTTAAAGTTTCTTACAAAAGAAATTTCTATGAAGCAGTTAATTAATAGTAATCTTGAAGGGTTGGCTGCTTATCTTGCGCGGTTAAAAGTTACGATACTTACGAAGGATTTGAAAGTTATTAAACGGATACTTAACAAGTTTGTAAAGCAAAAAGATTTGAATCTTGAATATGTATCTGAAGAGATTCGGGATTTTTCAGTTAAACTTGATAATCTTGAAAATACTTATATGAAGTTTATTGATATGGTTAATCTGATTTCAGTAGGTTTAGAAAATAAAGTGTTGTTAAGTCATGAAGGCGTACATAAGATTGAAGATCTTAGAAATGTTGTAGTAAAACAGACAGAACTTCTTTATCATATATCTGAAAGGTTTAAAGATGTATGTTTAGAGCTTAGAAAGTTAAGAGGATGTAAAAAGTTAATGTCTGAAGTGGGTTTATAAACTATTATAACAACAATATTTATAAATGAACTATTTCTTCTTTTTTAGTTATGGTAGATAATTATAATCCTTTGGAATTAGAGTCTAAGATGTTGGAATTTTGGGCAGAGAATAAAATTTGGGAACAGGCAAAAGAGAAAGGTAAAGGTAAAGAAGAATTTTATTTTTTACAAGGTCCTCCTTATACTTCTGGTAGACTTCATATGGGTCATGCATGGAATAATTCTTTGAAAGATTTTGTTCTAAGGTATAAACGTATGGCTGGGTTTGATGTATGGGATAGGGCTGGATATGATATGCACGGTTTACCAACTGCTCATAAAGTCATGGCAAAACATGGTTTGAAAGATAAACATGAGATTGAAGAGTTCGGTCTTAAAAAGTTTGCACAGGATTGTATGGATTATGCTGTTGAAAAAGCAAAAGTGATGGATGAAGATCTTAAAAGGGTCGGTATATGGATGGATTTTGATAATGCATATTATCCTATAAATACTAATTATATGGAAGGCGAATGGTGGCTTATTAAAAAAGCGCATGAGAATAATAGGTTGTATGAAGGTTTACGTACGCTTAGTTGGTGTTCTTCATGTCAAACTGCTCTTGCAAAGCATGAGCAAGAGTATAAAGAGGTAACAGATAAATCAATTTTCTTAAAATTTCCTGTTAAAGATAAAGATGGTGAGTTTCTAGTTATATGGACAACAACGCCTTGGACAATACCTTTTAATTTAGGTATAATGGTACATCCTGAATTGGATTATGTAAGGGCACAGGTTAAAGATGAAGTATGGATACTTGCTAAAGGTTTAGCAGCTCCAGTGATTCAAACATTTACAGATGAGATGTTGCAAGTGGTTGAAGAGTTTAAGGGTGCTGAGCTTGATGGTTTAGAATATGTTCATCCTTGGAATGGAGAGATTAAAGCTTATGCTGAGATGAAGAAAGTTCATCCAAAAATTCATACTGTTGTACTTTCAAGTGAATTTGTAGATTTAAGTGCTGGTACTGGTTTAGTACACATGGCTCCTGGTTGCGGTCCTGAAGATTATGAAGTTGGTCATAAAAATAATATTCCGCCTTACAATACTTTGAAAGAGAATGGGGTTTTTAATGAAACCATGGGTAAGTTTTCTGGATGGGTTGCTAAAACTGATGATTCTAAATTTATTGAAGAGTTGGATAGTACTGGTTTTCTTATAGCTACTAGTGATGTTGAGCACGATTATGCTCATTGCGAGAGATGTCATAGTCCGATTGTATATAGAACAACAAAGCAATGGTTCTTTAAAGTAGAAGATGTTAAGGATGAACTGGTAAAAGCTAATAATGAGATTTCTTGGGTGCCTGAAGCCGGTAAAAATGCTATGCGTGGATGGCTTGAACATTTAAGAGATAATTCTATTACTAAGCAAAGGTTTTGGGGAACGCCTGTACCTATATGGAGATGTGAATGCGGGGATTATGATGTGATAGGTTCAGTGGAAGAGCTTCGAGAAAAAGCTGGAAGGGTTCCTGAGAATCTCCATAAACCGTGGATTGATGAAATTACTATACCCTGTAAAAAGTGTGGTAAGCCTATGAACAGGATTCCTGACATTTTGGATGTATGGATTGATGCAGGTACTGCTTCATGGAACTGTTTAGATTATCCTAAACGTGAAGATCTTTTTAATAAATGGTGGCCAGCTGATTTTATACTTGAAGCTAAAGAGCAGGTGCGTGGTTGGTTTAACATGTTAATGGTGGCTTCAATAGTGTCAATGAATAAACCGATATCGTTTAAAGCTTGTTATATGCATGGGATGTTAACAGATGTTGAAGGGGTGAAAATGTCAAAGAGTTTAGGTAACGTTATTTCGCCTTATGAAATTATTGATAGGCATGGAGCTGATACTCTTAGAACTTATGTATGCGGAACGCCTGCTGGTGAAGATATTAATTTTAGCTGGGATGAAGCAAAGTTAAAGCATAGAAATCTGACCATATTATGGAATGTTCATAAGTATCTTATTGATCTTTCTAAAGAGTTGGGTAAGAATCCGTTTACTGTAACTGCAGATATGGGTCTGGAAGAGAATTTTATCTTGTCAAGGTTGCATTCTACTATTAAGAAACAGACTGAAATATTTGATAAATATTTGTTAGATTCTGCGCCGGGTTGTGTTGAACAGTTATATCTTGAATTATCTCGTACCTATATTAAATTGGTTAGAGATAAAGCTGCTCTTGGAAGTGCAGATGAAAAGTGTGCAGTTTTATCTACAATTGGTACAGTGGTTTTGGAGTTATTAAAAATATTTGCTCCAGTAGCGCCGTTCATTACGGAAGGTATATATCAAAATCTTAGAACTGAGTTTGATCTTAAACCTTTAAGTATACATCTTTATCCATGGCCTAAATGTAATGAGTCTTTGATAAATGAAGAGCTTGAGAGTTCAATGGCGATTGCTCAGAACGTTATCCAGAGCGTTTTATCTGCCAGAGATAAGTCTCAAGTAGGTTTACGGTGGCCTTTGAAAGAGGTAGTAGTTACAAGTGAAGGAGCTGGTAAGGCTGTTGAGTTGCTTAAGAATCTTATTAAGATTCAGACTAATGTTAAAGAAGTTAGGTTAGGGGTTGTAGAAGGTGTGAAAGAAACCATTAAACCTGATTTTTCGAAGATTAATCCTGAGTTTAAAGCGCGAAGTGCTGAAATAATTGCGAGTCTTTCAACAACGTCAACTGAAAGTATCATGAAACATATTAAAGATAAAGGTGCTTATACGTTTGATGTGCGTGGTGAACAAGTATCGCTTAATATGAACCATTTTATATTTGTGAGAGAGGTTCCTGCACCGTACACTGCTTCAGATTTTAGGTTAGGTACTGTTTATTTGAGCCTTGACCAGGATGAAGCTTTGCTTGGTGAAGGGTTTGCCAGGGAGCTTATGAGGCGAGTTCAAGCTTTACGTAAAAAAGCTGGTCTGAGTAAATCTGATAAAGTTAATTTGACCGTAGATGCTGGTGAGCTTCAGTCTGCTTTTGAAGCGCATGTTGATCTTATCAAAGAAAAGTGTGGAGCTACTGTTCTAGTTTTTAGTTCTGTTGATACTGAACATAAAGCTAAAGAAAAGGTTAAAGGTAAAGAGTTTGAGATTGGAATTGAAAAGGTTTGATTAATAGATAAATTTTAATTAATATTAACAATCAATAGTTATTAAGGGGATAAGCATTTCATCGTCTGTAACCCCTGCATGATGTCCTTTACCGAATATTTTTGGTTTATTTTTATTTATGAGTCTATCTCTTAGAATGTAATTCTTTTTCATAATTAAAACATAATCTCCCACCCTGTCTAGAAGTTTTTTACTTGGTTTACCTAGTCCGTATAAATTATCTTTTATTAATTGTTCTCCTTTGAAGCACCAACAGTATTTAGATAGTTTAGTTTTAATAATTCTTTTGAAATCTTTAACTTTCCCTGGTCTTACAAAACAATCTCTGACTCTTGGTTCTCCTGTCATTGGTATGGTTAAACATTCTTTTAATCCTTTTATGTTCTCAACCCATAGTTCGTTTTTCTTTACAGTATCAATTAAACCGTGATCTGCTACAATTATTAATTTTGTATTGGTATTGTTTAATGTTTTTGTTAAAGATTTTATTCTTTTATCAAGACCTTTGAAAATATGTTTTACTTCTTTACTGTTGATTCCTGTTGAGTGTGCCATACTGTCAAAGTTAGGGAAATATGCGTGGATAAATTTTCTTTTAGTTGAACGTTTCTTGATTATTTGTTTTATCTTTGTAAATGTATTAATTTCTGAAGAGGTTGGGATGATTTCTGTATGGCTTGCGACATAAGTTGTGAATTCGCTATGAGCAATACTTTTATCGATTAAAGTGTAACATTTTGCTTTGAAACTTTTATGGAATGGTTTTATGTTCATGAAGTTTGTCATATTGAACCCGTATTTTGATAATGATGTTCGGCCAAAAAGGGGTGTGAATGGGAGGATGCTTGTGATGGCGCCCGTCTCTTTAAGATTAATATCCCACCCGGTTAATCCGTGTTGTTGTGGAGGGTAACCTGTATGGAAAGTTGTGTTTGCGCATGTAGTTGTTGATAAGAAGGTTGAAGTTATCTGTGTTTTAAGATGTTTGTACATGAACGATTCTTTTTGTTTATTTAGAAATTTGTATCCCATCCCGTCAATAACGATTAATACTATGTTCTTGAACTTTTTTAGTTCTTTTGATTGGAGAGATGGTAGTTGTTTATATTTATGTTTTTTACCATAGTTATTAGAAATTGAGCTCATTAAATTTACAATACTTCCGTTTTTGTAGTTTGGTTTATTGAATTTGTACATTTATCTATTTATTCATTTTTCTTTTATAATTGTTTCTGTTTAAATAGTGTTTTTTTAGCTATGCAAACCTTTAAATATTAATTTATTTTTCTTTTGACTATTGCCATTTGGTATTTAAATTATGGTTGGTGAAAAAATGGAAAGACCTTTAGATGCTTTACAAGCTGCAAAAAATAAACGAGTTCTGGTTGAAGTATGGGATGGAACAAAGTATAAAGGTATTTTGAAAGCTTTTGATTTGAATTCTAATATTGTACTTGAAAAGGTTGAACTTGAAGATGGTTCTATTAAAGAATGGATGTTTTTAAGGAGTGTTTTTGGGTTTGTTGTAGTAGGTTAGCTTTTGTGTAATGGGTTTTGTAGAAAGTCTTTCGTTCAAGGTGGTCGAGTAAAAAATTAAGATGTTGTAACATTGTCATCGACCACTTCCTGTTATATAAATAATAGGTAACGCTTTCGCTGGCCAGTTTGGCAAGACTTTCTATTAAGTTATCATAATCAGAACCTTTAAATATTTGAATTATCTTAATTCTTTTAATCATTTATAAAAAAAGGTGTTTGTATGGCTGTGATTTCGAAAGATGTTCCTTTGGTTGAGATTACCCTTAGAAGGTATGAAAAGCCAAGTGTTAATGATAGAGATTTAGTTAGGAAACTTTGTCTTAGTACTGGTCTGTTGCAACCGGGAGATTCTAGGGATGTTATTGTCGATGTTCTTTATGTATTATTGAAAGCTTTCAAGGGAAAGAAAGAGATGAACTCTGAAGAGGTTCGTGATGAAGTCATTCAGTCTCGAAGAGGGTTTAACCTTACTTTAGTAGGTGTTGCTTCTTCTAATATAAGAAGGCAATTGAAACGGTTAAGGGATATGTATATTGTTGAGAAAAATGTTAATAATTATAGAATTACAGAGTTTGTTTCATTAACAGAAACGTTTGAAGAGAAAGTTGAACAATTCTTGCTTACGCAAGTTTTGTCAAGGGTTAAAGATTATTATAAAGAAGTTGATGAGAAGTTTTTGAAATAAGATGGAATTGTATCAACCACAAGAGGATACGTATTTGATCCTGGAGCAGGTTCAAAAATTGTCTAGAGGGAAAGTTCTTGAAATGGGGACTGGTACAGGTATTCTTGCATTTGAAGCGCAGAAAAATGCTAAATGGGTGGTAGCTCTTGATATTAATCCTGATGCTGTGAAGTTTGTTGGGAATTTAAGGATTCTTAAAAAAATAAAAAATATGTTAGTAAGAGATAGTAATCTTTTCTCGTTTTTGAAGAATAATTTTGTTGATTATGATAAAAAACGTAAACAGTTTAAGTTAACTTTTGATAATAAAAAGAATACTAAGTTTGATACTATAATATTTAATCCTCCGTATCTGCCAATGCATAAAGGGGAAGAGCAGTCAGTTGATCTTTATGTGTCGGGTGGTAAATATGGTTATGAGATTGTAGAAGATTTTTTGAATGATGTGAATGAGTATCTTGAACCTGAAGGTAATGTATTTCTAGTTTTTTCTTCTTTAACCAAGCAAAAGAAGGTTGAGGAGATTATCAATAATAATTTGCTTGAGTTTGAACAGTTGTCAAGCAAGAAAGTGTTTTTTGAGGAACTTTATTGTTATAGAATTTATAAGTCGAATATTTTGAAGATATTAGAGAAAAAAGGTATTACTAATCTTAAAAGGTTGACTAAAGGGCACAGGGGTTGGATATTTACTGGAATGTATAAAGGTAAAAAAATAGTTGTCAAGAAACAAAGAGAAGATGTCGCAGCAATTACGAGGGTTGCAAATGAGATTAATTTTTTGAAGGTATTGAATAAGAAGGGGATAGGTCCTAAAATTATATTTTCTGGTAAAGATTATTTTGTTTATAAATTTATTTCTGGGGCTTTTATCAAAGATTTTGTGGAGGTTCAGGGTAAAGAAGCTATTAAACAAGTTTTCTTGGATGTTTTTAAGTTGATGTATAAACTTGACAAGCTTAAGACAAATAAAGAAGAAATGACTAGGCCGAGGAAGCATGTTATTATAGATAATAAATTGAAAGTGCACCTTATTGATTTTGAGAGAGCCACTAAGACTGAGAAACCTAAAAATGTAACTCAGTTTGTGCAGTATGTTTGTTCGCTTTCTGAAATGTTAAACAAGAAAAAGTTTAAGATTAATATAGATAAGTTAAGGGATGCTTCTAAAGTTTATAAAAAGGATATGAGTATAAAGAATTATAAAAAAATAATAAATTTAATTTAACTTTGGTATACGGGTTCAAGTTTTGGTATTTCTGGAACTTTGGAAATTGCATACGCGAGCCAGTTTGCATGAGGCTGTGTTTGGTCTTCAATTGTAGTGGTTATTTGGTTCTCTGCTAATAATTCTAGTTGTTCTTTAAAGTCTTTAGCAGATTGTACAATAATTGTTTTTCCTGTTAAAAATTTTTTTTGTGCTGTAATCATGTATGCGCAAGCTTTGTTATAAGCCATAACTAAATGTGGCAGGATTAAGCTGTCGGTAGGAGTTGTTACATCTATAAGCGCATCGTCTAAAGCTGGTAAGAAAATGTGTGCTTGGTTAGAGTTCCTTCTTAATTGTTCATATGCATAATCTTTTCTTGATTTAAATGAAGCTTTAAGTTCGGGGACATTACGCATCGCGTATTGCATGAACTGAAGTTGTCTTATGGTTTGAACACGTCTTTTTTTGCTTTTGGCAGTAGCGTATTTCATGTTTTCTGTTACTGCTCTTGACATTGATTCAAGGTATTGGTCAAAAGCGTTATGGATATCTCTACCTCTGAACATTTTTCTGTCGAATTCAGTTGAGGATATTGCTGGTTGCAGCATTGGAACAAGATTTTCTGGTAGTGAACTACTTGCCGCTTTCATAAGTACAAAGTAATCTGCTAAATGTGTTAGTGCTTTTGCTTCAAGTTGGACTTTGCCTGGTTCTGTTTCAAGAAAATCTGATACTTCTTCTTTATGTTGTCTAATCATTTCTTGATGTAGAGCACTTTTTCTGCGTAACATTTCAGTTAAAATCTTTTTTTCGCTTGTAGTAGGTAATCTACCTAAGAATTCTTCTAAATTTAATTCAGCCATAATAAACCCCTCTTTAATTTTAAATATATATTATTAATGAAGTATATTTAAAATCTTTTATAACTATTTCGCAAATTTATGTATGAAATGAGTTTTTACTTGAAAGTGTTGAATTGTTAGAGGATTAGTCAATTAGGTTAGCATTAACATTAAATTTTTTTAAACTGAAAAGTATCATGCTACCTATCATGATGGTTGCCGCTGCACCCATTAGAACTGAGTTGATGGAGTATAAATCTATAAGTTTACCTATGGATACGTATAGGCCTGCACCGATTAAGTTGTAGACTAAACTTTTTACTGATAATACTGTTGCTCTGCTTTGTGATTTAATATGGCTGTTAAGGTAATCTTCGAACACTATTTCTTGGAATGCGATGACTCCGTAAAATATTGCGAAAGCAATAATTAAAGCTGTAAATCCTGCTACGCTGAATACTATGTATAGAATAACGTGAGATACGAGGATAAATGTTAAAGATGCTTTTTCTTTAAGTTTATTTTCAATCTTATGTGTGTACCAGGATATTAATGCTCGGACGCCCATCATTCCTGCGAATAGTATACCAAAGAATTTTACATCAAGACCCGCGGATACGAGAAGAGGTTGTTGCCAAAAATCAAAGAAGAATTCTACGCCTATACTGGATAAAAAGAAAAAACCTATTAGCCACATGATTTGTTTATTTTTTAAAGTGTACTTCAAACCTTTAATTGTTTGGTTCCAATGATTTTTTAGGTTAAGTTTTTTGTGCCATTTATATGGTTCTACCATTGTAGATACAACTATTGCGGCTGCAATATATACTGCGCCGGTTACTATAAATCCTAGTCTTGGGTTTATTGTAAAAAGGTAAGGTCCCAAGAATACTCCTATAATTGATGCTATTGTGTTATACGTATTGATTTTGCCTCTAATCTTTTTGTATTGTTTTCTTTTTCCTATTCTTTTTATAGAGTCGTAGAGAAGTGCTACGTCTGCACCTGATATGAATGAGAATGCAATTCCCATGATTAATGCAATCATGTAATAGTGCATGGGTAGGTTCATAAATCCAATCGCTACAAATCCTGTACCGTTGAGAATGCAAGATGTCATGACTGCTTTTTTTCTGCCAATCAAGTCTGCGAGTGCACCTGTTGGAAGTTCAAGTAAGACTATAACAATGGCGAATATTGTTTCATGAATACCTATGTTTGTAAAATTAAAACCTAGCCATAGGAGGTACAAAGTACTTATCATCCATATTAGTCTAATATGGTCTATGGCGGAGTAAATGCCAAATTTCCAGATGTTGTCTCTAACATGCATCGAGTGATTAATATAAATTGGATTTATAAATATTTAGTAATTTAAAAAATAAAAGATAAGTTATATAAATTCGAGTTTAGTTATTTTTATCATGATTAAAGTAATTTATTTTGATATAGGTGGCGTTATAGTTACTGACGGTTTTGCTAGGGCGGCTTCTTTATTTTCTAAAGAGTTAAACATTGATGAGGAAAAATTGTTTGATGCTTATATTAAAACAGATGATTGGAAATATTCTGCAGGAAAGATTGGGATTGAAAGATGGGATAATTTTTTTAAAGAGTTAAATTTAAAAAATATCGATGTTCAAAAGTTTGTTGATTTATGGCATTCCATATTTGTGCCAATAGATGAAACAATTAGTTTAATTCAGAAATTGCACGGAAAATATTTGTTAGGGATTTTAGCAGATCAACCTAAAGATATTTTACCTTATTTTGAAAGATATTCATTTTTAGATTTATTTGATTTAAGAGTAATTTCTTGTGAAGTGGGTCATAGTAAGGATGAAGGGAATTTAAATATTTATGAAATTGCTGTAGATTTAGCAAAAGTAAAATCTGAAGAAATATTATTTATTGATAATAATCAAAAAAATTTAGATAATGCTGCTAAATTAGGTATTAAAACTTTACTTTATAAGAATAATGAACAACTTAAGAAAGAATTAGTTTCTTTTTCAATAAAACTTAATTGAGTTTGATTTTTAATTGTAACTATAATTATTAAGAGTAACATTTTTAAATGCGAACCATTATAATTCTTTATATGAAACTAACAGACGATACTGAAACCTTTGCGATTCCTATGGTCTCTTGCATTATTGAGAGGGTTAAGAAAGGTGAAACTGAAGTGTTGGTTCAGACTAGGTGGAAGCCTCAGGATGATCCTAAGTATTCAGGATTGTTTGAGTTACCCGGTGGTAAGGTTAGAAAGTTTGAGAATATTTTCAAGTGTCTCAAACGTGAAGTGTATGAAGAGACGGGTTTGAATGTTGTTAAGGTTACTTCTGAAAAAACTAAAAAGTATTCTGTTAAGAAAGATGGCGCGTTTGCGTTTAAACCGTTTTGTTGTATTCAGCAGGTTAAAGCTGGAAGGCCTTGGATAGGGTTTGTGTTTGTAGTTGAAGTTTCTGGTAGGCTTAAAAAGAACGGTGATGATACTAAAGACGTGCATTGGATAAAGAAAAAAGATTTGAAGACAATATTTGATAAAACTCCTAAAGAGATATTTACATTGCATTTAGGTGCTTTGGATATGTATTTTAAGAGTTAGACAATTTAGTTTTTTTTGATATTTCACTATTGATTTCTATAAAGTATATATCTAATAAGGATAATGCATATATAATGTGCTCACTTATATTTAAATGGAGGTTGATATGAATTTAGAATCTAAATTTAAACATGTAAAGAAGGTTATATTAGATGCAGGTGGCTGCATTCTTAAGGTTGATAAGATTGAGTATTCTGATGAAGCTGTAATTCAAAATATATCTGCTAAATATATTTCAAGAGATTCTGATATTGAACGGTTGGTCAGGGTTCTTTTTAGGGAGGTTAAGAATTTTGCAAATAGGATTCCTGGTGTAACTTATGATAAAATTATTACTTCAATATATGAAGGTGTTAATTGGTATTTTTCTAAGACGCATAATGTTGAAAAGATAAAGAAACGTGTAAGGCGTGCGATTTTTCGTAAATCGAAGAGTAGATTACCTGATAAACATATTTATATTGCTGAGGCAAAAAAGTTGAAGCATGTATATGAGGGTGATAAAGGTCTTCAGGCTTATGAATTTACAAAACAATTTCTTGAACATCTTAATCGAAGTTCGTTAGATTATGCAATACTTACGGATGCGCCTCATTCTGCGCAGGATATTAGGCATGCTTTGATGAAGTATGGTGTACCTCCTGAAAGAGTTATACCTTCGCAAGAGATTGGAACATTAAAATCTGAGTCTGATCTTCCGTATATAGCTGCAATGTTATTATTGTATAAAGGTTGGGATGCATATCAAAGTTTAATACTTGAACGACTTGATGAAATTCAAGATAGGATAGGTTTACTTCGAGGGATGCGCGATCTTTCAAAAATTGTTAACGTGTTGGGTTTAGATGGGCAGAAGCTTAAGCAAGACTTTGCAAGTACTGCCGGGTTTTTTGATTCGCCAGAGGAACATTGGAGAGCTTATTCTTTAGGTTTGAGATCTTTTCATGTACAAAGACAAGCATACATACATCACGGTTTTTTTACTGTTCCAGATCTTAGCCAGGCAATACCGCGGTTGGGGCAATTAGAGGAACGGCTTGAAAAGAATCCTGAGGCTAATAATTACGATATTCAAAATGACTAATTCGAAAACTGGGATAGAGAAAAGAACTTTAGAGAGTTTACTTGATAAAGCTCAGAAGTATATTGAAGATGCAAAGTTTGCAATTGATGATTTTAATTATTCAAATGCTGTTATTTCGTGTGTTGCTTTGATTCATGTAGTGGGTAATCAGTTAGGTGATGTTCATCCTGATGATAATTTAAAAACTAGAGTTAATGAAAGTCTTGACCTGATTAGGATGTCAATGACAGAATTAGGTAAGGCTGAAATTGAAACTTCTGAAAGTTATGACCAAATTTATCGAATTATGCAATTTCTTGAAAAGCCTGAACTGTTGAAAACTATACAGATGCCTTTGAAAGTGAAATCTTTATTGCACAGAGTCTTAGGCGATCTTTGTTTTAAGGAGCATGATTATGAAGCTGCGGAAATAAGTTATAAAGCATCTCTTGCAGTAAAGCCAACTCCTGCTGATATGGTGCGGTTTAAGCAGAGAGGTCGTATAAAGACGTTTAAGAAAACTGATTTTAATACACGTTATTTACTTGCTACATCTTATCTTGAACATGCGAAATTTTTAATGGGTGATTTGGATGTGCAAATTGAGGTTCGGGATACATCGTTTATGCAGGAAACTGTAAAACAGATTAAACAAAAGTTATCTCTTGCAGCATCAACGTTTAAAAGTGTAATATTTAAAGATAGGCGTCGAACGGTAAAACGTAATGCTCGAATTAATCTTGGTCATGTTTATCTTAAACAGTTAGAGCTTTATTCGAATTATCCTCGATTTTTGCATGGTACTAATCTGGAAAGGGATGCGAGAAGGTCTGCAGAACGTGCAAAGGCTGTTTTTGAAGAGGAGCTCGCAGAGGATAGTATAAAACAAGTGCATCGGTCTAAAGCTTTTAAGCATAGGGGTTCTGAGAAAGATTTTGATAGTTTAATCTTTAATGATCCAATGAGTGATGATCTTCAATATTTTATGGGTTTACTTTACATGTCAAAGTTTGTTGGTGCTGATAAGGGGGCTTGCGAATTTTTGAAAGCTGTTTCTTCAGATTCTGAGCATTATTCTGAAGCTAGATTAAAACTTGCTATTGCGTTAAGTAATATTGGTGCACGTAATAAACAACCTTCTGAAGAAGCAATAAATATTCTTGAGAATCTTGTTAAATCTGAATCTAATTTGGATGCGATGGTTCAGGCAGGAAGGCTTTATAGTGATTACGGAAATTATAATAAAGCTCTTAAACATTATGGTAAGGCTTATGCTTTAGCTCATAAATCAGGTGATAATCAGAAGCTTCTTCTTCAGGCGCTTGTTGGTCTTTGGACTTGTCATAGGAGGCAGTCGAATGTTGAAGATATTTATTTAAAAAATAAACATAGAAAAGCAGCTTCTAGGATTATGGGGAAAATAGTTGAGGTCCATGAACGAGTTGGAGATCTTGATGCAGTAATTAAACAATATAGTGAAATAATTAGTGCAGGTAGTAAACAAGAAGGGATTGATGTAATGGAGACTCTTGAATTGTGTTATCTTCGTAAAGGGTATTTGGAAGAAATCCTTAGACCTATCAACGATTCAATTTCGGCTGATCCTGATAATTCTAGTAATTTTTTTGAGAGAGGATTGGTGCTTTATACTTTAGGTAATTATACTAAGGCTGCTGTTGATTTTAATCGTGCATTGAATATTAAATTTCTTAGAGGTGGTTCGCTTGACGAGGTTGCTAGTTTATGTATGTTAGGTTGTTCTTATATGAATTCAGGTAGGAGGGCTTATGGACATAAAATGCTTAAGCGTGCGCTTGTAAAAACGTATAAACTTTCTGATATTGATTCCAGGTTTCAACAAGATCTTGATCCTGTGAGGCAGGTTTTTACGCTTCCTATTGAAGAGGTTTTAAGTTTTAAGATTAAGAGAGGATTGAATGTGGCTGAGGAATTCTCTAAATCTTATTACATGCATCAAAAACTTGAAAAGAAAAGTTTGATATCTGAACCTGTTGCTTTGATAAGGCATAAAGGTGAGCCACATTTTGTTACGCTTATACTTCATGGTGAGTCTTATGTTTCTTCTTTGAAAGATGGTACCCTTGATAAAATTAAAAGATACGCTGTTAAAGCAATTGCTATGATGGCGAGATTGCATCATGAAGTTAATCTTGGAAAGAATAAAACTGGTAATGTTTTTAAAAAAACCAAATCAGTTTCTCAAACTTGGACAACAGCTTTATTTGATTCTAAGAGGTATTTGTCTTTGTCCGAGTTTACTGGAATTAAGAGGGTGCATGATGCGTGGCGAGGTATTGATAGGTGTGCGAAATCTCTTGACGAACTTTTATATGGGGATAAGATAAAAGATCCTCTTCTTTATGGTGTTGTACAGGGGGATTGTCATTGTGGTAACATAATCGATGTGAGCAGGCTTGATTATGATCCTTGTTTGAATCCAAGACACAGACCGTACGTGAGTTTTATTGATAATGATCAGGCTCATTATGACCTTTTCTTTTCAGATCTTTATGATTTTCTTGAAGATATACGTAATCAGATACATACTACTAGTTTGAACAAAAACGATTTTGTGAGGCTTTATTTTTTGTTTAGAAAATCTTTGAATGATTCTAAGGGCGATTTTAAGAATTTGTTAACCGCTGCAATGAATTCTGATAGAAAAGAGTTTATGCCTTATGTGGCTAGTTATGGTGATACGGACGAATATGTTGACATGTATGGACTTTATTGTCATGTGAGAGATCCAAAAACATTTGGGATGTTTAGGGCTTATGAAGCTTCACAAATAAAATCTCCTGATCAAGAGACTGCTGCGTTATATAATCGAAAAAGTAGTCAGATGTTGCACAATCTTGTAAATAATGCTGCAAGGATTTCAAATACGTACCCTGAGTTAAAATCTTTGAAAAATGTATGGTTACATTATATTAATAAGGGTGGTCTTGGAAATTATTTGAAATGTAATGAATTGCCTGTTAGGAGTTCGAGGGTTAGAAAAGCTTATAGTTCTTTAATGCGTTTTTCTAGAGCTGCATAGAAGCTTGTGTCTCTGCGGAGTGCATTATAGTGACGACTATTAATGAGAGTCTGTTGAAGACAATAATATTTTCTGTTTTAAGCTTTTTAGATTGTGTGTTAATGTTATCAAAAATTTTTCTTCTTAGTTTAAGAATTTCAATTACTTTTTTATTGTCGAATTTGAACACTAATTCGTATAACAAATGAAGTGACTTGTTTACATCTTCTAATACCAATATGGCTTTTGGGTCAAGAATCCATTGTTCGCGAGCAATTTCGAGTGAAATATACTCGTATACTTCCGCAATTAGATCTAGTTCAGAAATTAGGTGATAACTTAAAGAGGTTTTTTTATAATTGCGATGTCCTCTTTTATTAAGGAGTCTGAGGCAGAAATTAACGAATTTGTTTATAGTTTTATATTTTACTTCTACATTGGATAGACCTTCGTAATTTTTCTTTTTTATATTTTGTAAGGTTTCCTTTGAGAGATCGGTTAGTAAAAGAAATATCCTTCTTAATACATTGTTGAATTCGTTTTCGGATATTTCTGATAATTGTTTTATGAGACAACTTTGGTCAGTGTGTCTAATTATTTCTACACCTATGAGTTCGTTAACTTTTTTTTGAATTGTGCTTAGAATTTTGACATTCTTTTTCTTTTTTAAATCTCTGGTTAGAGGTTTATTAAAGTGTAGTTCGATTTCGTCAACTCCATTTCTGTAAATGGCTAAGAGGTAATGTTCAATTAAGAATTTTGGGAGATCTGTGATGTTAACTTTGGCGCATGACGAGGCGTAGTCTTTATCAGAACTTATAATTAAGTTTCTACCTTGTTCAAGCATTTCAATTTCGTCACCTGCATTGAAATTATATTTTTTAATCCATTTAGCGGGTAAGGTGATTGTATGCGTTGAATGGCCTTGCTTAATTATCCTCCTTTTCATATAGCACCCCCTTACTATATATGTGGTGATTAAACTATATAAATATTTCTGTTTCAATAGTGAAAGTTAAATTAGTATATTTTTCTTTGGTATTGGAATATTTTCTGTTTTTATAAAATTTATTGAAATTGTTTCGACTTTGTACGGATTATCGTCGATAATGGTTTGATAATGCATATTAAAAAAAATCTCTTTTTAATTATTGGTGATGTTAATGACTGATAAACAGACTGATAAACAGGTCGTATTAAGTGGGATGAGACCTACTGGAAAGCTACATGTTGGACATCTCGAAGGGGTGTTGAGAGAATGGGTTGATTTACAGAAAGAGCATGACTGTAATTTTTTTGTGGCTGATTATCATGCTATTACTACAAACACAAATACTAAAGATTTGAAACAGGATACTTTTGATATGGTGAAAGATTGGATTGCTTTTGGAGTGGATCCTGAGAAAGCTAAAATATTTATTCAATCTATGGTGCCTGAACATACTGATTTGCATACTATTTTTTCTATGCTTGTGAATCTTGGTAGACTAGAACGATTGCCTACTTTTAATGATTATATGCGAGAAATTATTAAGGTAGATGATAAAGATGTTAAACAGTTTAATGAGGCTAAACGAGCTAAAGTTAATTATGGTTTTCTGGGTTATCCCGTATTGCAAACTGCTGATATTTTGATTTATAAAACTAATATTGTTCCCATTGGCGAGGATCAGTTGCCGCATCTTGAACTTACGCGCGAGTTGGCGAAGAGGTTTAATCATCTTTATGGTGAAACTTTTCCTGTGCCAGAAGCTAAGTTGGGACATAAACCGCGAATTCTTGGAACTGATGGGAGAAAAATGTCGAAGAGTTACAATAATGTAATTTCGCCAATGGATGATCTTGATACTTTGTTTGCAAAAGTGCGCAGTATGGTGACAGATACTCAAAGAGGTTCTTTGAAAAATCCTGGGAATCCTTACAATTGTAGTGTGTTTGATTTACATGAAGTTTATGATAAAGTTGGAAGTGAGAATATTTCTTCAAAATGTCGATCTGCCAATTTAGGTTGTGGTGATTGTAAAAAGATGTTGCCTGAGAAAATTTTTGAAGCTTATAAAACCTTTCGAGAGAAAAGAGTAGATATAACTGATAGTTATGTGGCAGAGGTTTTAAAGTCGGGATGTGAGAGGGCAAGAGTTATTGCTTCGGCCACTATGAAGTTAGTGAAGCATCAAATGTTGATGGATTATCTGGGTGGTAAATGATGGCTCAGATGAATGAAAGGAATAGTCAGTTTAAATTTCCTGAAACTACAGATGGAATTCCTGAAGAAGGCATATCAGAAGAGAAAGTTTTGGAAGGGATAGATTTAGGGGGTCAGGATTGTTTGGCAAGATATGATAAGATCCTGACAATGGCGAAGCCGGGAACTTCAGTTGATAAAATTTGTATAGCAGCAGAAAAAATTATGCAAGAGAAGTATAATACTAATGCGATAGATGGGGAGATGTTTAGAGGAACAAGAATTAAAGAACTTGAGGTTATTGCTATGACTGCTCAATTATTTGGTAAAGGCGGTAATAATCTTAAACAGTTAGGTTCGGGATTTCTTCTTAGTGGCGGGACAGAATCAATTAATCAAGCGCTTTGGATGTATAGGAATAAATTTTTTCATCATTATGGTCAAAATGGGGAGAATGATGTTCGAAAGATTGGTGTTGGTAAGGCTTTACAAAATATGGCGCTTGCACGATTTGCTCAGACTCAAAAACTTGATGATATGCTTAAGTTACATAATCCTCGGATTTTAGTTCCTGTGAATATACATTTTAGTGAGAAGAAAGCTGCTGATTTGATGGGTTTAGGTGTAGATTCAATTGTTTATTATGATTTAGATAATAATTTTGATGCAGATCTTAGATCTGTTGAACGAGTTGTACAATCTGTTTATAATGCGGGTGATGATATTATAATGCATTATGCATGTGGTGGAGATGTTAATAGGGGTAAAGTGCATGATATAAGAAAAATTAATCAAGTTATAAGATCTTGTGCTGTTGAGCGTAATAATGAAATGAGGTTTTCTGAAAATCAGTTATGGGTTCCTCCTACTGTTGTTGATTCTGCAGGTGCGTATATGTTTATAGGTCTTATGAAAGATTCTGAACAGTATAATGGTGGAATGCCTGAAGTATCTTTTAACATACCAGATGTAGAAGCAATAATTGGTGATCCGCATAAACAACCAATGCCTTATAGTTGTGGTATGCTAATGTTAAAAACTTGGAAAGATGTAGTACATTCTGATTTGAGGGCGATTTGTAATACTAATTATTTGGATATGACTGATGCAAAAGTCCAAGATTCGTCTTCGATATTTGCAACTATACCTACTTCTAGAAGCGGTTCGAATCCTATGGCGATTTGGGCATATTATATGTATTATGGATTGAAGGGTATGAGAGCTAAGAAAGAGAAAATTTGGAGTTTGGTTCAGGATTTTAAAGAATATATTAATGATTCTAAGTATTATGAACTTGTGTGTGAACCCGAAACTCAGGTTGTTGGTTTTTATTTCAAAGGGCCTGGATTGAATGAACGGGTTCCAAAGGGGGTAAGTACGGGTAGAAATGGGCAGAATAATGTTAACATATATAGAGACATAAAACATTCGAGTGAACATTTTCATCATATTTCTCAGGATGAGAGTATGCTAATTCGAACTTTGGAACAGCAGAATGAAGTAGATTCCTCTAATAATGGTGACAAGCTTAAGTACGCTGGTCTTTTTGTGACGGTGATGGAGCATAATACTAAAGAAGGTGTTGATGATCTTAAAAAAGTGCTTGAGCAAGAGGGTAAGAAACATTATGAGATTGCAAAACGGGAGATTCCTAATCTTGTAAAATGGTAAGGGCGAAAGCTTTTTTTGAAAAGTTTTTTCCTTTTCTTTCTTCTTTACCTTCTTTATCCGGGTTTACACTTTATGATTGTTGTTCTGGAGATGGTAAAGTTGGGGCGGAGTTTGACTCGCTTGGCCTTGAAAGAATAGTTTTTGTAGATGTTCATGAGGTGGGAAAATTTAAGACTATAACTTCTTCAATTCAAACACCTTATGATCTAAATTGTAATGGTATTGAAAATCTTTCAATTAAGAAGCCTTCAATTCTTGTTGCAGTACATGCTTGTGGAAATTTAACTGATCTTATTATTGAGGCCGCAGTTTCTTCAAAAAGTTATTTGGCAGTTATTCCTTGTTGTTATAATTCTAGAATGAAAAATTATACTTTGGGTGAACCGCCAGATAATCGTAAACTTTTATACGATTCTGAGAAAGATTATTATGATGCGTTTAGAGTGCAATTTTTGCGTGAACAAGGGTATTCGGTATTTTTGGAGAGAATTGATTCTAAGATAACGCCGATGAATAATGTGATTATAGGAATTCCTGGAAATTTTACGGGAAGTTCGAAGAAAGTTATATAAATTGTCAACTTATTATATTTATCATGAAAAAAATAATTAAGGGTGGTTGCCCCTGGCTGTTGTAAGTTTTCTTTTCTAATTAATTGTATTTGTGGATTTTGGTGGCGATTGTAATTTTCATTGACTTAGTTTAGTTTCTATTTTCAAATCAATTTAGATGGAGGTAATAAAAAATGGATAAATACGAGATAAAACATTATTTAAAAACTGAAGAAGGGATACAGGTTCCTGGTGATACTCTTGATCAAATAGTTGAGATGACTAT
>JAYENX010000007.1:0-19693 GCA_034722435.1 Nanobdellota archaeon
GAAGCTGGTGTATCTGTTAAGGTATCAAAGGTTGTAGAACCATTAATAGTCACAGTTGTTGTATCACTTCCATTATCAGTTACTTCTACACCATCTCCTACAAAATTTAAGTTATCTCTTTGTGTAAGTGGAGTTCCCTCATCTTGAATAGTATGTCCTCCACCACTACCTGCAATAGACACTGAACCATCTGAATTAACAGTTACTGACCCATTAGCAAATTTAAGAGTGTTAGTGGTTGCTACTGGTGAGCCATCTTCTTCTGTAATGTTCAGTCTTGTTGATCCTCCACCAAACAAACTTGTTCCTTGTTTTTTCTTAATATCTTTTTCAAGCTTTTTCAATATTTTATCTAAACCACGAATAGCAGATTTGTCAAGCTTTTCATCTTCATCTTTTATAGATTCCAATTTATCTCTGATTTTTTCTGGTGTATCTAAAATGATTTCTTCATTCTCTGGTATCCTTGATAATACTTCTTCTATTATGTGTTCCTCATCAGCATCAAGTCCATCAATTCCACCTTCCCCTTTGTCTCCTTTTAGTCCTTGAACTCCAGTTTCTCCTTGTTCTCCTTGTTCTCCTTGGATACCTTGTTCCCCTTGGATACCTTGTTCTCCTTGTTCTCCTTTTTCTCCTTTAACGAAATCAACATCTCTAAAGTCTATATCACGAACTGACTCCTTGATTTCATCAGCTGAATCTTCTATATCTGAAAGAACTGTCATTATAACTGCATCTTTACTTGAAGCAGTCTTATCATTCATTAGAATGTCTTGTATATTTCTTTTATTTTTCATAATATATTTTTCTTAATGTTTGAGCCTTTTTTTTAATGTCGTTGCTCTCGACTTTAATTTTTATCAATAACTCTGCTGGTATTGATTTCTTATTTCTAAATGGATTTTTCATAATGTTTGTGTTATAATAGTAGTATATGTGAACAATTATATTTATATTGATTGTTGTAAGTGCTACAATAGACCTAATAAGAGATTAATCTTGTGATTGCTCTGACACTCATTCCAGTAGTATCCCTTTTGTAACAGGGTCTGCTTTTTCCAGTGTCGCAATAAATTTTACAGCTTGTGTTTTAGTAATCCCAGTTAATGCAGTTAGTTCTCCAACCATTTTAGGTGATATTACTATTTGTGACAATCCCCTAACCAAATCTCCAATACTTGCAGTGGACCTAGACACCCCTTCTGATAAAAGCCTACCTGCCTCTTGCCCAATAATATCTTTTCCACCAACTATTTCTTTTTCTAGCATTTCAATCCCAGTTCCTTTCTCACCAGAAAAAATATTACTTATTTTCTTTTCAACTTTAATCCTTTCTGCTGTAGAGATACCACCCTTAGCCCCAAATTCTTGCTTCATCACATCTAAAATATCCATTGATGTAGCATACTTTTTATTTATATCCTTAACTTGAGGTACTTTTTTTGATAAATAATCAAGTATATTTTTTGAGGTTCTGTCAATAATTGAATTAAGCTCACTTGTTTGTGTTGCTGTTCTGAAATTTTTAATTTTTCTTGTTAGCATTAGCAACCCCTCTGGTGTTGTGTCATCTCATTTGTTAATAGCATCAAAAACATCATCCAATCTTTTTGCTTCGATATTGTCTAATGGGGAATATTTTGTATTTAATTTTCCTCCATCCATTGTGACTTTGAAATCATCAAGTGTTTTTGATAAGTTCTCTAAAATTCCTTTTGTTGTTATTGTTGTTTTTTTACCCTCTTGGCTTATAACTTGAGTTGCTCCATTCTTGAATTTTTTAAATTTCACTGGTAACTTATCTACAGCCTCCCTGTATTCTTTCCCCGCATTACTTCTTAATGTTTTTACACCTTTTTGAATATCTTTAGCCTGACTTGTTAAACTAGTTTCACCCCTCAATCCTTTTAATGCTGCAACAGGGTTTTTTAATATCGAATCTATTACAGCAGTTCCTTTCCCTGAAAACACACCTGCAGTTGATTTCAAAATTCTGCCACCTGTATCTGCTATTTTACTTATCACTGGTTTAGCAACTGCTCCAACAATAGGTAATGCACCTGCTATACCACCAACTGTTGCAACTTCTTCATTTAATTCTCCTTGTCTTGCTGTTTCAACTGCTCCATATCCTAATGCCTCAGTTCCAGCTCTACCGAGTAATCCCCTTGTCTTTGAGAGAGTTTTACCCGCTCCAGCTACTTTACTTACAGCTGTCGCTCCTTTAGTGATAGCTCCAGCTGGTGCTAAGAAAGTAGCAATATCCCCAACAGCTCCTCCTATTTGTTGACCTGCACCTTCTCTTTTTAGTGCTTCTTCAGAAAACACCCTATCTCCAAATATTCTCTCAACATTTTTTTTCCCTATTCTTTTTCCTCTTTCATATGCCTCCCCAAAAGACTCTTCACCCCCTAATGAGCGAGGTACAGCCATTATTCCTGCTCCTAGTTTTCCAAAAAGAGAACCAACACCTTTTACTAAACCAATTTCAGATTTAGCCAGTCCAAGCCTTATATCTTCAAACAAACTCTCTCCTTTTACAGATTTATCTATTTCTTTTTTTGAATATTTTTGTTTAAAATCATTGACAACAAATTGGATATTCTCTTGGCTCTCTTTGTTAGTTGTCATTTGTTTTACAATATTATCTAATTTTTGTCTATCTTGTTCTTGTAACATATTTTTTAGTAATTATATTTTGTTCTTAAATTTTCTTGACCTGATGATTCACCCCCCATACCACTTAATCCTAATAATTCGTCTGCTGTACCTTTTATTTCTATATATATATTTTCCATACCACTCACATCTCTTCCTAGTTTTGCACTTAGCCTTAATTTGTTTTCCAATGACCTTTGTATTGAACGAATTGTAATACCCAACACAGCCTTATTTACATCATTTGTTGATGTTAAATTAGGTAATGTTTTAGAATATATTTCAATATCTTTATCTGTTAGAACTCCAACTTCACCATAAATACCCCTGGCTAAATTGGGAACGATAGCAGATAATTGTGTCTTTACTATTTGTGACTTCTCTGCATAAGGGTTATTGCTTGTTATAGTTCCTCAAATAGGTCCAGTTGCAAGACTCTTTATATTGTTTTGCAAGTCTGATACTTGGTATAGTGTGTTTAAACCTTTTTCAAAAGAATTTATGAATGTGTCACTAACATCTTTCCCCCCTGCACTTGCTTTTAATATCCCTATAAAATCCCCTTTTTTTAGTGCTTCATCTTTTAATTTGTTTAATTCTTGGTCTACCCTACTTCTTAGATTATCTTTTACTGATATATCTGTTAGTTTTTGTGTACTACCATCAGCCATTATTGATTTTGCTATTGTAAGTTCCTCACTGTCAGATGCCTCTTCTAAAAAATTCTTATAACTTCCATTTGTGAAAGCCCCTCAAGGTTTAAATGAACCACCAGCTTCATCATACACTTTTCTTGCTATATCAATATTTGATTTTCAATCATTAACATCTAAATCTCCAATTTTATCTTTATGTACAGCAGTATTTATTTGGAAGATTCCATGACTCCCTTCTGGTGCTAGTTTATTATTTTTATCTCCATGAGCATCAATTTTTAGATTACTTTCCCCCATGGCTATTGCTAATGCAACATCTGGATTTTCTGGGAACATCTTTATAATATATTCAGCTATCTCTCTTTCTTCAGTTGAAAAATTATTTAAAGTTGTTGTTTTAAATAATTCAGTACCAGTAAGACCCTTAGATTCATTAAGTGCTGTTTTTATTTCTATACTCTCTTCAGTAGACATGTAAGGTAATGCCAACATTAGTGCTTCACCCATATTCTCTGCTTTATATATTTTATCAATAACATTAGCAGGTGCTTGCTGAAGTCTTGCAACCTCTAAAGCTAGTGTCCCTATCTTATTCCTCTCTTCTTTTTGTAATGCAATATTTTCATCTTCTCTTTCTAACATAGTAAATGCTAGACTTAATTCTTTATCTTTTCTTCCAGTCTTTCTTTCAGTTTCTTCATTAAGTCATTCAAGTTGTTGTTTTTGTGCTGTAAGCATATCAGCTCTATCAGCAAATTCATATTCCACAGCTTGATTAACTTGCTCTAATGCCCCCTGATAATCTCCTTGTGTTGCTAGTAAGTCTGCTGCTGCATATCTTTTATCAATACCAATTCTTCTTGCTCTCCTTGTTGACTCTCCTTGATAAGCAGATGTAGTTCTCAATCCTCTTCCTTCAGATTCCTCTTGTCTCATTTGGTCATAAAGAGTATCTTCTTCAGCTTGCAATCTTTCTAACTTTCCAGATGCGGCAGTCATAGCTTCTCTTTTAGTACCAAGACCAGCTTCATCTCCAAGACTTGCTAATAAATCTGCTCTACCTCCTTGTCCTTGCAAAGCAGTTACAATCCCTTGCTGTCTTTCTCTTTCTAGTGTAGTTACTTCATCTTGTTTGTAAAAGTCTTGTGCTGTTTTGAGTAGATTATTAAAATCTGGAGTCTTTCTCATTGTTGGCTCTGGTGCTGTTGGTAGTCCTGACATGTCAGGTACATTTCCTAGCTCATTTACATCCATACTATTATTTTGTTTTGAAAAAGCACCGATAGTATTCTTACCGATTATTCCATCAACTGTCAAGTTATTTTTTGTTTGGAAATCTCTTACTGCTTTATCTGTTTGCTTTCCAAAAATACCATCAGCAGTTATTCCCAGCTTTTCTTGATACTGTTTTAGGTCATCACCTGTATATCCTTGTTTCATTCTATATATTTTTTATTAGGTATTCTTTTGTAGAGATTAAATCATCCCCATAAGTTTCTTTTAATATTTCCTCGACATAGTTTTTTAAGTCGAGATTTTTTTTACTTAACTCTTCCTTGACAGCTTCTCTTATTTCTTTTTTAATTTCTTCATTCATATTAATCATCTTCTTTAACTTCATATTCAAATTTTGCACTAGTAATATTCAATCCTCTTTTTGAAGTTATTTTGAACTGTATTTCTTTGTATTCTGGAAGAGATTGTCCAGAAGTAAATCTCTGAACTTTTCTATCATCTTCTCCATCTACATCAATATCATAAGTTAAAATCTTGGATCAAGAAGCTACTTCATCATCGTGGCTATCTATATTGCTTGGGTCAATTGTCCTATAATAAACATTTGCTTCCTCTTCACCAAAGTCTGTGAGATTAGTTTTTGTAAAAGATAGAGTAAAACTCCTTAATTCTTTTGTTACACTTGTGTCTCCAAAGTATGAAGTGATGTATTCAGAATCTACTGTAAAATCAGAATAATCACTATATCCATCATGGAGTTGTGCTAGTTTATAATTGTTATCTTTATCTCTATATCCAGCAACTAAAATTCCATGATATTCATTCACTGTGTAGAATTTCCCATCACCCATTTCCATATCTCCTGTAACCCCTACAACTGATACTTCTCCTAGATGATTTATTTGATAAATCCCATTATATGCTACTTCTTCCCCTAGTCCTAAATACAAGTTAATGCCATCAGTATATGTATTTCATCTTGCCTCTGCACTACCCCAAGCATCATCTATATTTTTTAATCTATTTAAAACATTGAAATATGAGCCATTAAATTGTTTAATTCATGTAAACCCTTCGTTCTCTTTACTGTTTTTGCTTTTTATGTTTTGAACTATAACTGTGATTGCTTCATTAAGCACTGCTGCCCCTATAAAGAACCCATACCCTAAAGATATAGTTTTCTCAAAGGTTGCTGGTTCATTGATAACATCATATAAGAACATTCTTGTTTCTCCAGTAGCTTCCACTTCAGCAAAAATAGCCATGAAACCTTTATACTCAATCATCTTTTTATACTCGTGTCCTTGAGGTAAGGTTTTTAATGAAGCACTAAATGTTGTTCCATCTTGTTTATATAAGTTATATCCTGATATATAATAAAGATTATCTGTTGATGTATTGTATCCCATCAAGTATTCTCCACCTGATGCAAATGATGTATCCACATTTGCTGTAAAAACTTTTGTTCCAGTAACAAACTTAAATACATCTCCTGAACCCTCTTCTATACCATAAATACAGTTCTCAACTCCATCATGGTAGAACAATGCATCTCCTAAATCTTCTGCAGTATCACGAGACTCAACCCCTGTTGTAATTCCAAAAGAGTTTCCTGTTGTAACTTCAGAGAACATAATATCATAAGTATCATCTTCCCCTATAATTCATAAACCATCTCCTTGAATAAATTTTTGTGGATGGTATCCATTAGAAGTTGTAAGTGTCTCCATATCTGCCACAGGGAATAATCCTTTTTTGTCAAGTCATTTACTTCTTAATTGAGCAAACCTTGTGTCTCTTTCATCACAAGACATTGATTTTTTAAAATCTATTTCTTTAATTGTCATTGTTATTTTGCATTTACTCTCTTTCCTCTCATTATGCTTTTTACATTATCAAGACCTTTAAGATACATCTCTAAAGCTTTTTCTGTCTCGAGTTTCTCCATTTTAAGAGTATTTACTCTGTCTTGTTTGTAAATAGAACAATAAGCAAGGGAAGCTTCTATTGATAATAATGTGTGTGCTAGTCTTGGAATTTGTGGCTCTGCTGTTGTGTCTGTTGAATCGAAAAGTGTAGTTCTTTTTATATCGTAGATTCTTAAACCATCTGTTTTAGTATAGTTGGGAGTAGGATATAATGTTGCTGAATCACCTTCTATTGAGATATATCTTGGAATACCACCATCATCGTTAAAAAATTCTTGTACCGCACTACTAATTTGTTCCTTTTCAATTAATTTAAGGTTTGTTCAAACCCCATTTTCATCTTTCACTTCTGCTCTTCTAAAGTGATTGACTTCTGTAATTGGAACAAGATTAACACCATCTGCTAAATTATAATCAGCTAGGTTATATGGTGCTGTTGTGTTTGTGTCTGCTGGTTTAATCTTTCCAGAGTTCAAGATGATAAAGTTAATAACCTTATCATAGGAATTGTTTAAATTCCTTGTCTTATCCTTAATAGGATATTTGTTATCATTAGTTGAACACCTGAAATCTATATCTTGTATTAAACCTTGTAGATTTATTGTGTCTGAAAATTGCATATTATTTAGTGTTTTTTAATGCTTCTAAAAATTCATGCCCTGCTTTTTCTTTCACATCTGTAAATATAGCTACAATCTCTCCATCTTTTATTGTGATTTCCTCTAGGACTTCAAATTTAGAAGATTGTTCTTTCTTTTCAATCTTTTCTAATAATGGTACTACATCTTTTTTAACTTCATTAAAGTTTTGAGCAGTTTGTTTTATAGTGTTAGTTAGTTGCTGATTTTCCTCCATCAACTTTTCTGACATATCTTTTAGTTTTTCATTATTATCCTCTATTTTTTTAGTAATCTCTTTTGCTTTTACCAAATAAGCTTCTTTCTTTTCTATATATGGTTTTAATTTGTCATCTTTTACAATAACTTCTCTTGTATATTCTTTCATATGATTTATTTAGTTAATTTCTCCATTAATTCTTCTCTCTTTTCATTTTTTCATTACCTCTGCTCTTGAGCTACCTGTTATTTTAAACCCATCTTTATCAATCATGTCTATTTTTTTGATTGGGTTAGGATCAATAGCTATTTGTGTTTTTTTGTTATCTGCTGTCATGTTATATATAAATTATACTGGATAATAACCAGTATAAACAACCAAGTTTTGATTGTTAAACTAGCGATTATGCTACTACTGATAGAATTTCAATTCCTGCATCTGCTCTGTTTACTACAACACCATATTTGATGTCTGATACAACTAGTTCCCCAAGGTATTCTAATTGGTAAGCTGATTGCATTCTAACTCCTGGTGTTCCATTTGCATCTACAAATGCTCCTGGTAGAGCTGCTGTTGCAAAGTGGATAGCATCTTTGTGTAGTAATGCTCCTGAAAAATCAGTTCCATCATCTGACACTGAGTTAGATTCAATAACATCTATGTTATAAATTCTTCCAACTCCTCCATTGTTTTTTGTTCCATCTTGCCCAAAGTCTCCTGAAACAAATCTATCTGAAGTCATTAAGTCTTCTCAAATTTGTTTTGGTGAAAGCACGAATGCTACATCTTTGTTATTAAATGAACCTTTAACTGCTTGTTTTAATTTTGAAACAGCTGTTCTCAATGTAACATCTGATAAGTCTGTTCCAGTTGTTCCTACAGTAAGTGTAAATGAGCTAAATAATGCTGCTAAAGCATTTTCTAAGTCTTCTGCTACTGCATAACCTGCATCTTTCATTCTTCTTTCTTGGAATACATATGAAGCTTTCACTGCTGCCTTGTCTGTATCTTCAAGAACAAATGATGATTCTTTATGTGTATTAATGTTTAAAGTAATTGCTGTTTCAGTTGGGCTTTGTAAAGTAACTTGTGTTCCTGCTGCTTTTGTGTTTGTTGCAAAAGCAGTTGTGCTTGGAGTGTAAAGTACATCTCCTCCATTTGCTACCTCATCTGACCTATCTGTTACTAATCCTGCAATTCTTAAGTTTTCTCTGTAGAAGTCATTTACTGATGCTCCTCAGATTTCTGGTGTAAATACTGCAACGTCTACTGCTGTATAGTGGTTTGTTCCTAATGCCATATTATTTTTTGTTTAAAATTTGTTAATATGACAACACCTATATTATTGCTGTGCTTTTCAAAGAGCCTTTCTTTCAGCATCTGTAAGACCTGAACTTTGCAGTGTCTTTTTTTGTTTTGCTGTTGAACCTCTACTAACTCCTAATTGGGCTTTTTTATTTTTATCCTCTTGGAGCTTAGTCTCTTTTCAAGTTTTAAAGTAACTTGATTTGTAAGCTTCGTCTAATGAAGTCCCTTCGATTTTAGCAATCTGAATAACTTTATCTACTGCATCGTCTTCAAATTCAGAAGGTATATCTTGTGAATTAAATATTTTTGAGTAGAGTTTTCCTTCTTCCCTTGATAATGCATTTGTAGATTCAGTGTTGTCTTGTTTTGTCTTCACTCACTTTCCCTCTACTTTTGTGTATCCTTCTCTTTTAAGAACTCTGTTTTGAATGGCTAACTCTTTCTTAAGGTTGTTACCTTTGTTAACACTTACTTCCTCTTTTTGTTCTTCCACCTCTCCTTCGATGTCTTCATTTTGTTCCTCTTCATAAGAATCAATATTAAGTTCATCTGTGTTATTTATTTCCTCAAAGTTTGTTTCTTCGGTATTGTTTAATTTTGTCATAGTTATTTTCTAGTTATTTAATTCACTTTTGTCATGGGAGTGATAACCCGTGTTAATTATATTCCTCTTGATTTAGTCTTCCTGTCTTTTTTTGGCTCAAACTTATCGTTCAAAGATTTAAACCCTGAAGCAAGTAAGTCTGCTGATAATTTATAATGTGCAGTTTCTTTTCCAGAGTATACATCTTCTAAAGCTTTTCTATTATTATGCTCTATTAAGAATGATACCAATGATTCCTGCATCTTTTTATCATTATAAAATTCTTTTAGTTTCTCTTCCATATTATTGTTGTCCTTGTGGTAGTGATTGCTCTATAGTTGCCTGTGTTTGTGTTTGATTACCTTGAGTATCAACTGTTCCAGTAGTTGCTCCACCACTAACACCAAATGTTGCTGATGATATACCTTGTACCTCCATCATTTCATTTATAAGTGTTTGTCTTTGTGGGTCACCTGGTTGTAATAATTGTAACTGTGATGCTAGTGCATCTAATTTTCTCTGTCCATTAGTTTGTTCATCTGTTACATTAAAGAATCCTTTTTTTGTTATCTTTTCCATAGTGATGTACTCTTTTGGAATTGTTAGTTTTCTTTCACTACCTTGTTTTTCTAACTCTTTAGCTTTCATCTCCTCTATGTTAGATAAGTCATCTGCTGTAATTGCACCCTTACCATTCATATTACCAATATTACTTAATATTCTTTCCTTGACAAACTCCCCTTTTGCTTTGTTGATAATATCTTCATCAATTAATCTTAACTCTCTTGGTGAGTATGAGGCTGTTAGCTCATGCTCTTGATTAATCTTTTTAATTAAGTCTGGCATAATTCAATCCACTAGGACTTCTCTTAAATTGAATCCATCATCATCTCTTCTCTTATTAAAGATTGACCCCGCTTGTGCTGCTTGTAAAGCTTGTGAAGCAAATGGTGTTCCAGCTTTTGCTTCTTCACCAGTTACAGCATTAAAAGCTGATTGGTCTCTTTGTAAGTTTTCAAATCAATTATCAATTGAAGCTTGGTACTGTACTAGCCCACCTGATGGCATTAAGCTCATTGGTTCAACATACTCATCATTCTCAAGATAAATCATTTCCCCATTCACAATAGCTTTGGCATCTGGTAGGTTTTGTTTGTTAGTCTTCATCACAACCTTACCTGACAAACTCCTTGCTTCACTTTCCTCAATCACTGCTTCGTTGATGGCAATTTGTGCTTCAAATGCTTCTTCTCACACACCAAGTCCTCAATCAATACCTTCAACTTCTTTTCTCTTAAAGAATTTGTATCTTGTTTCTGTTAAGTCTTGTTCATGTAGTAAAAATCATTCTCCATGCACTGTTGCTACAATAATGTTTTTTAATATCATTGAATCTTCATTCTCTTCATCAAAATACTCTGATGGGAATCAACCTTCAATGTCATAAACTTTTATACCTTCTCAAATCTGTTTTGTCTGTGAGTGTTTTACAATCACTTCATCAACTTCATCTCAGCCCTTTCCCCTCATTTCTAATGGTGATAATTCATGCTCTTCAATCTTTATCCCATTTAAAATATCTTTTGGATTTACTTTAATAAAATTTCAATTAACAATATCAATCTCGTTAGTCTTCTTCAACATTACATTTCCATACTCGCTCTTTTTTCTTTGGAACTTGTCTATAAATTCTCCTCAATTATTTTCTTTCATTCATTGCTGAATTTCTTTATTAATAATCATTGAGAATACATAGTCTGAATCAGTTGCTTGATATTCAATATTCTTTCTATCTAAATTTTTAGCTCTTCATTCAAGGTCTACGAGTGCATTTCCTACATTCCTAAACCTATATGTGTTACCATCCTCATCCTTACCTCCATCAGTGTATTTACTTAATACATAATGTGTTATCTGTGAGATTTTTTCTCCTAGATTAAAATCAATATCTCCAACAATCTTTATAGGATTGTTTTCATATGATTTTATAAGACCTTCTATGTGTCCTCTTATTTTTGTATCTAACATATATATTTATATTATAACATTAAATTCCTTTTTTTACAAACTTTCTAATTTTCATATTATTGTTGCTAATAAGTCCTGAAGTTACTTCCCCATTATTCACCCCAGTCTTTAATAAATCGAAGTAAGCTCTGAATAAGAATGTATCTCATATATCAGGACTTCTCCCTAAATATCCCTTCACAGTTTCCTCACTTTTGTTATTACTATCCTTTGGGATTAAGGCTAGCTTTTTATCATCTCCTTGTTGTTTCTGCCTCATAACAGCCAAGGCTTCTTCAACGATGACTTCCTTTTCTAATGCTGTTGCTGTTATAGATATTTTTCTATCCTCTATCATTTCAGCCAACTTAAATCCAGCTTGTGACTTTAAGTTACTGAAGTTTACTACTGTGGTATCTATCCCAGGAACAATTTGTCTTCTGATTGTTTTAGCTTTTAAAGCTGATGAGTTGTTAACGAATGACTTACAACCTTTTAAGAAGTCTGATACTCCACCACCCACACCATCATCATCAACAACGACATGACTTCTTGGTATTTTAAATTCTACTTCTAATTCCCTTGCATCTTGAACTGTTCTGTCAATTCCTTGTTTCTCTTTAACAACTCTTTTAATACTATGTCATCCTTTTCATACATTAAAAACTATTCTATCCCCACCATACCTTGCAACATCTATAGTTAAGTACATATCGTTACTCTCAATTATACTGTTTGTAAACATATCTTCAACTGCATCAAGTGATACAAGCATATTAGTTACATCATCATAGTCTCAATCTCCATCTCTTAGCCTTCTCTTTGTTTTTTCATCTACAATACCATCAAGCTGTGCCTTGTAACTTTTAGCAACATAAGGATTTTCACTGTATAGTACTGGAACATAAGCCACACTGCTATCAAGCTCCCCTTTTGTATATGGTATATGGAAGAATCTTTTAATCCAAGTTGAGCTGGGGTTAAAAGTACAGAGTGTTTTAGGTTTTATCTCAATAATGTTTGGATACTTCTCTGGGGATGTTTCATAATCCTTTGGTGGTTGCACCATTATATTTAATTCAGTATCAAATAAGTTGTGTCTACCAGTCCTAGTCTTTAATACATCAAAGGCTTGAAAGTGGGTTTCCCCAGCTTCTTCAATAGCCCCCCTTGTATATTCAAGTGAACCGAACCTTTCGTACTCTGCATCAGTTGGCTTAAATGCAATATCAAGTAAATCAATAGTTGAGCCATTCTTAAACTTAATTATATTATACTTACCATCTAGCTTTCAATCACTCTCTGGAATATTATGGTGTTTACATACTTTGTTCCAAGTAACATAGGTTGAAGCCATTAGTCTTTTTAACTCGTTCCTTGCTATATAACCACGATAGCCTGGAAACCTATAGGCATATATTAATTGGTCTTCACATATGAGTCAAGATTTACCTCCACCAGCACCTCCACCAAAGCCCACTATTTTTGTATGGTCATCATTAAGGTAGCCTCAAGCTATGTCTTGTTTTATTGTTGGTGTTAATGTTATTTCCATAATTTATTAATCTTTATCGTTTGGTTTTATATAATTAATTGATACAACAGTATTAAGCTCTGCTCCATCTTTACCAGATAGTTCTGTCTTTGTCAAGGCTTTACCATCCATCCTATCTAAGTATGAGTTCACAGCACCTAGCTTGACAGAATTGTTTTCTTCCATTGAAGTTAGAGCTTTTAATTCAGTAACTACACCATCATAAATTCTCTTATTTTCGATATAATCCATTACTAATCTATTACTCTCTAAAGAATCAATTGTCTCTGATATTGATTCTTCCATATTCAAATCATAAATAACTTTTATTTCACCTCTTACAAATTGGTAATCTTTATTTATTGATAACACAGATAGTCTTTGTTTATCAGATAGTCTTTCTAATTTTTTTTCTAAACTTTCCATAGCTTTATTATAACATAATTAGTATACCTTTACAACACTAAAATCCAAAAGGTTACATTTGATTTGAAAAGTCTTTTGAGAAATATACAAATATATATATATTATTACTCTCTATTATATATAAAAAAAGTGTAACTTTGTAACCTTTTTAGCTTAGACCTTATAAAATAAGGGCTTCCGAGGTTACAAAAAAGTTACAAAAAGGTTACAAAGTTACAGAAAACAGCCCTTTTTCACCCATTTTTCGGTTTTTTTACTCTACAACAACACACTTTAAGGTACTTGTAAATATTGAAAAAAGCAAAAAAACCAAAGGTTACAAAAAGTAATGTAACCTTTTATCCACAGTTTTTCTTGCATTTTGTAACCGACTATGTTACACTGATTGTATCAATGAGTTTAAAAATTTTAACGACTAAATTTTACTTCTCTAAGTACTCATTGATTAAAAGGCTTAGGGAGGTAGAATTTAGTTTTTATTTATTATGAATCAAAATCAACTTAAAGCATTAGAATATTGAGATGAAGGATACTCTGTTTTTCCTTTGAAAATCTCATATAATAATGGAGATAAAAAACTATCATTTGTTAATGGAAGTTGAAAGAAGTATCAAGAAAAAAGAATGTCAGAAGAAGAAGTTGAGAGAGCTTTTAGTGATCCAACATTATCTATAGGTATTGTAACTGGTAAGATTTCAAATCTTACTGTTATAGATATAGATAAGAATGAGCAAGGGAAGTTAAATGCTAACCCATCAGATTTTCCTGATACTCACACAGTTGAGACACAATCAGGTGGAGTCCATTTATACTATAAGTATACTGACAATATAAAACAAACACAGAATCTTAAAGTCCCAAACATTGGGGAGGTAGATATTAGAAGTGATGGAGGATTTGTAGTAGCACCAAATGGAGATGACAGATATAATACCAAAGACAACCAGCAACCAATAGATGCACCAGACCACTTATTTCAAACACAGAGTCCATCAGGAACTTTTAAACATACTACCATTGATGATGTAATATATGTTTCAGAACACCCAGAGTTACATTCAAGAAATATAACAGTTTTCAACTACTTCTTGACAGAATTAAAACAAACTGCTACTGCTGATGAGTTCCAAGGTATCTATGAAAACTTAGTCTTCGCTACTAATGATATTCAATCGAGAGAGAAAATAGATAATATCAAAAAGACTTTTGAATCTGCTAAAAAGATTATCCTTAAAGATAGAGAGGGTCAATCACAAAATGATATTAAAAAGGAAGCAACTAAAATGTCAGCTTCAAAAGTGAAAGCATACTTTGAGAGAGTAGAGGAATACTTTGTAAGAGAGAATGATAAGTATGTAGTATATGTTAAAGGAGATAATATAGAAGAGATATATAAATGAAGTGAAAAAGGACTTTATGAAAAACAATCAAAGACACAAGTTAAAGCTGATATATCTACTTTCTTGAAAGAGAAGAATCTGTTTCAATATAATAAAGATAATTTTCACAATGAAATATACAACAGATTAATCACACACTTGTCAACCTTACCTAATAAAAGATTTACTGAGGTATCTGAAAAAATAAATGTACAAAATGGATTCTTTGATTTAGAGACAAGAACTTTGATACCACACAGCAAAGATATTTTCACAGTTAACCAACTGAATTTGGCATATTACCCAGAAGAAACTGAGATGCCTATCTTTCAGAAGTATCTTGATGTAATCGAGCAAGACTCTGATGGTCTATCTCAAATGTTACAAGAGTTAGCTGGGTATGTATTGCAAGAAGGTAATGCAAGGCAAGTAGTGCACTTTCTCTATGGTGCGACTGGAGACAATGGTAAGTCTGTTTTTTGAAAGATTTTAGCAGAATTATTAGGACATAACAATGTATCTTTTGTTAAATTGGATTCATTCAAGTCCTCCTCTGACTTTGCACTTGAAGGATTAGCAGATAAAAAATTAAATGTTTCAGATGAAACAAATAGGAGTTATATTGATTCACCAGTATACACTGAGGCAACATCAGAAGGAACAATTAAGTTGAATAAAAAACATGGTGGAATGTATGATTACACAGTAAAAGCAAACTTTATAATCGTGGGTAACTTCTACCCAAAATTCAAAGATGCAACTGGTATGCAAAGGAGAGTTGTAGTTGTACCATTCAATCATAAGCTCAAACCAGAAGAAAAGATCTTGAATATTGAGAGAAGAATAGCAGAGAAAGAATTATCTGCTATCTTTAACTGAGCTTTAAAAGGTATATTGATGGAGAGCAATTCATTCTTCTTATCAGAGCAATCAAAAGCTGGAACACTTGAGTTTGAAGCTATCATCAATCCAGTTAAGGATTTTGTGGAGACTTCTTGTATCTATGATGAAGATGCTTGAATTAGTCCAAAAGAATTATATGGGAACACAGAGTTTAGGAGTGAAACAGGTTACAACTTATTTATTAAAGAGAACAATAAAAAGCCTTTAGATTTTAGAAATTTCTCATCAGAGTTTAGAACATTAACTCAACAACATAAACTTCCTGGGTATGTTGAGTGGGGGGTGGTTAAAAAAGTAGATGGAAAAACAATGAGAGGTGTTAAAGGAATTAAATTATTAGCAGAATACAATGGAGAGGTTAACTTTTAAAATAATATGAAATTTATAAGAAACTCATATAAGATAATAGACCTTGCCACTGGTAAGAAATCTAAGAGAAAAGAGCTTTTTGAAGCTATTAATAAAAGAAGAGAATTAAACAACAATGCACAAATCTGAAAGGTAGAAACATACCGAGCAGATGACAGCAGTGCAGATATTATAAAAGAAGAATGAATAATGTAAAACAATTCCTCACAGAAGGAATCAAAAGACTCGAAGCTGAAAATGAAAGGAGTAATAAATTCAACACTGAATATATAGCAGAGACAAGAGTTAAAAATAGGAGAAGAGAAAACACCACAAGAGAGATGAAGTTAAGATACAATTTTCACAAGTGGTCAATAGTAAAAAACAACAAGAGATTAGAGGACTATAAGAAGTGATTGTCAACCTGTGGATAACTCTTACCATCTCGCTTGACTTTTTCAACCCCTTGATATACAATAGAGTTATGAAGGCAAGGGGAAATATTAAGTCTTTATAATAATATAATATGGAAAATATAGTTACATTAGCAAAAAAAGGAATAAATTACAAAGCAAAAAAAGAACAACTTAAGAAAATAGAATTTAAAAAAGTAGATGGCATCTGATATGGTTATGCTACAGATGGATATATTATGTTTGAAGTAAAAGCGGGTAGTATATCGTTTAAAGATAAAACCCTGGAAAAGTTTTATATTGATGCCGTTGATATAAAAGATATAAGAATTAAAAAGAATGACATTGTTATTAGTGAAATAGATACAGAAAAAGGTATATTACTTCTAATTGTAGAAGATAAAAAATACAATATATCAATAAAAAAAGAATGTCCAGGATTCCCCGACCTTGACGAAATAATAAACACCCGCGAAGATGTAAAAGAAACAACTTCTAAAAATTCTTTTAATTATGAGTATATAAAAAAAGCGGGTGAAATTCTGACTGATAAAACAAATGAAATAAATATACAATTTTACAAAGGAAAACACCCATCAATTATAACGGGAAAAAATGGGGCTGCTTGGTTGATGTCAACAATATAACAAAGTTATGTTATTTATAAAGCATTTAACAATTTAGAATTAAATGCTTTTTAATAATATAAATATGAATAAAAATATAATACTAACACTAACAGTGGCCGGAGTGGTTGCAATAACATCTCATTTATACATAAACAATGAGTTAAAAGAACTAAATAACATTTTAACAATTAAAGAGAATACTATCACAAGCTTAACATCTTACAATAAAGATTTAAGAGATAGCAACAACGAATTAAAAGCACAGAATGATGACATTCTGAAAAGCCTTGAATTTGAAATATCAGAAAGCAAAAGATTAAACGAAGAAGCAATACAAAGTGAGGAAGACATGGTAGCAATGGGGGAGAAATTTATTTCTTTTATTGAAAAAATAAATGTTGATACATTAAGGAGATTAGAAGCAATTGAATATTTAACTAAATAATATGAAACTAATCAAAGATAAAATAGAACACCTATTTAAAGGTGGATACATTGACGAAGTTGATGAAAACAATCATAATTATGTTGTTTATTTAGCTACAGAAGATTTAAAAGGAGATGGAGAATTATCAGAGGATTACGATGTAACCAAAGAGGAGGTTGAGGAAATTTATAAACCATTCATTGAAGAGTATATCAGGGATATAAAAGACTATGACGACTCTATATGAAGATTACCTAATTAATATGAAAAAAACACAAAGCCCTGAGAAGCGAAATGTTCCTAACAAGACTAATGATAACAAAAAAGTGCTTTTATGTCAATGACTTGAAAGCCATCCACCTTATCTTCTGGCGAGAGGGTAAGATAAGACCGAAACTGTCTTAAAACTAATTATAAAGTCATATCTCCAAATAAAAAGATAAAGAGATAGATTAATAAAAAAAATTATGACAGATATTTTTAACGAGGCAAACAAGCCAGAATCAAACTGATTCAAATTTAATAAAGTAGGTGATTCAGTATCAGGTAAATTAGTAGAAAGAAGACATCAAGAAGGACAAGGAAATTTCCCAGCACAAGAAGTGTATGTTCTTAAAAAAGATGATGGAGAAGATGTTAATGTAGGAATTTCAATAAATAAAAGCTATGTAGTCTCAAGAGCAAATAAAGCAGAGGTGGGAGACACATTAGGATTTAAATTTGAAAAAGAAGTTCCATCAGCAACAAAAGGAAATGCACCAGCTAAATCTATTGAAGTGTATCTTGTAAAAGGTGAAGAAGGAATAGACTTCTAACATCAACTCCTTGAATGAGTATAAACTTACCATTTTTATATTATTATAAGACTATTTTGTATATACTTTACAGATTTTGTAAGCAATACTTTGATGGTGTTGTGATGAGAATATTCAAGGTAAAAGGAATCCCTAATACATTGCAAGTTAAAACCTTGTTCTCATCACAATGCTATTAACTTTAGCAGATTAATAATAAAATAATATGGAATTAATAAAAGGAAAAGAATACAAGACAAAAAAAGAGAATAAAATTTACACAGGATATTATACAGGTATTGAAACAACAAACGGCTTTCTTTTCGAGCTTTCAGATGACCCATCAAAAGGTTGAGATAGGGATACTTTGGTTCCAAAAGATTGAGTATCAATTGGAGATGATAAATACTGATGATTTGATGAAGATGATAAATTTGAGGAGGTTAGTCGGGAATCCCAACACCCCACTCTTATGACAACAAAGGAATTTACGGGTAGTGTATATGAAGCAATGGGGGGGGGAGAAATTAATGAACCACAAGCAGATGTTAGTGTCATTGAAAGGGTAAGGGAAGCTATTAGTAAGTTGGGATTCCAGGGGGGTGAAGAGGAGGAGTTTAATAAATATGTAAAAAAAGCATGAGAAGAGCCTGAATGCAATCCCCTAATAGAATTTAAAACTAGGAGTGTGTGAAAAGAAGAAATTAATAACAATAAAAATATGACAATAAAACAAACATTTAAAAAATTAACAATGAGTAAAGCAGATAAAAACCTTATCAAAGCTGGAGTTGTTAATGATGAATTAGAATTAACAAATAGTGGAAGAGATTTAGTGGTTGACTTAATGTTCAACAATAAAGATATTAAGGCTGAAATTGCTAAGATGGCAGAGGCTATTGTTAAAGAACAAGAAGACTGTTAAGATTGGTGGTGTTGTCAAGGGAAAGAACTTGAATAAGTTGGATTGTGAGAGCTAACTCCTAAGGTAGAACTCAGTAATCCCCCTTGACAATGCTCCTAATAGCATTAATTATTATGAAATTATACAAATCAAGAGCATCTGGAGTTGGGCATTTATTTACCCAGCCCAAATTAAAGAAGGACAGGGGGGAACTATCCCAGACAGCGAAGTCAGCATTAGAACACTGACTAAAAGAAAAGATATATAAAAGAAAGTTTGAGTTTTCTAATAAGTATACCGAGAATGGTATCACACAAGAAGATGAGAATATAGATTACCTTGAAGCCAATTCAGAATACAAGAACTTAAAGAAGAATGAAGAACACTTTGAAAATGAATGAGTCACAGGGACACCTGACCTCTTGACAGATGACAAGGTAATAGATATAAAATCATCTTTTAGTGGGGATACATTCCCTCTCTTTGATACAGAGATAACTAATAAATTATATATCTACCAATTACAAGCTTATATGTATCTTACTGGAAAGAGAAAAGCAGAGTTGGTCTATGTATTGGGTAACACAGCAGAGGAAGTTATTTTAAAAGAGTTCAACTATTCTGATAGTGAAGACTATGAGGAATTTAAGAAACAATATATCTATGATGGTATAGATTCAAAATACAGAATCAAAAGATTTGAGGTTGAATACGACCCAG
>JAYENX010000008.1:0-43502 GCA_034722435.1 Nanobdellota archaeon
CCCACTTTCTTAATTATATTCTTCATCCGATCAATATCATAAATAAAGTTTTCATAACCACCCTCAAGAATCTTAGCTTTTTTATTCTTACCTTCAAACACTACAAAAACCTGATGCGTAAATCCCTTATTTTTACTCACCCTATAAGATCTATCAACTTTTGCAATAATCTTATTTTCAAACTTACGAGATTTTGCACCATGAAAACCATCAATCCAATTCCTTTGTTCAAGCATAGTATCAAAAATAACTATACCCTCAGGACTTAAATTATTTTTATAAGACTTCAACATCATCTCAAAATCTTTATAAGAACTAAAATGATTAATAGCATTAAACATAGTAATAATACAATCCGCTTTTTTATTCATGTTCAATTTACGCATATCCTGCTTTACAATTCTTAATTTAGGCACTTTCTTTTTTGCAAGTCGAATCATACCATCATTAAGGTCCACCCCTATAACTCCATAACCTTTATCCATCAAAAGTTTAGCATGAGATCCCGAACCACAAGCCACATCATAAATTAAATTAGGTTTAATCCCATACTGTTTGAAAATCTTAAGAAAAAAACTTACTTCTTTAACATAATTTTTATTACACCAAGATGACTCAACCACTTCAGCCATCTCATTATAATGTTTCATCCGTTCCACCATAATGGAACATATGTTCCAAGTAATATTTAAATCTTCCCATTTATGGCAAAATTAACCAACATTAAGGGAATACTTTTTTAAAGAAAAATAACCTACAATATTCTAATATGATATTAACAAAAGAAATAATGTCAAAAAAATTAGACTTTTTCAAAGAAATGGAAAAAAGACTTCCAGATAGTTATTACACTAAAAAAACAGAGGTAATAACAACATTACCCAGACAATCGATAATCACAGGAGGATAATAAAATGAAAGAACAAATACCTGAAAAATACAAACCAAAACTAGCATTTTTTAAAACACAAAAAGCAATCAAACTTGTCAAAGACACTTTCCAAAAAAAACTAGCTAAACAACTACATTTACAAAGAGTATCTGCTCCCCGTTTCCTTAAAATAGGGAAAGGATTACAAGACGATTTAGCAGGAACTCAAACACCAGTAAGATTCAGTACACGATTCACTGACAAAATTGAAGTTGTACACAGCCTAGCAAAATGGAAACGTTGGACTTTAGGCAAGTACAAATTTCAGCATGGAACAGGACTTTACACAGACATGGACGCAATTAGAAAAGACGAAGAAGTAAGCCCAATACACAGCATTTACCACGACCAATGGGATTGGGAACAAATTGTTTCAAAGGAAGAAAGATCTTTAAAATTCCTAAAAAAAACAGTTAAAAAAATCTACCAATCACTCCTTGGAACAAAAAAGGAAATTTCAAAAGAATTTCCAGAGCTAAAGAAAACACTTCCAAAAAAAATACACTTCATACATAGCGAAGAACTTGAAAAACAATACCCTGAACTAACGCCAAAAGAACGAGAACACAGAATTACAAAAAAACACAAAGCAGTATTTATTATAGGTATTGGCCACCCTATCAAATCAGGAAAACCTCACGACCTAAGAGCTGCAGATTACGATGACTGGTCAACCAGTACTGAAAAAGGGAAAGGATTAAACGGAGACATTATTGTATGGGACCCGATAAGAAAAAAATCTTTAGAACTATCATCAATGGGTATCCGCGTTGATTCAAAAGCTCTTGTCAAACAATTAGAAATGCACGACCTCAGCCATAGAAAAGAACTTGATTTCCATAAAGGAATCATTGAAGACAAACTTCCTTTAACCATAGGCGGAGGAATAGGACAAGCCAGAATATGTATGTTCTTACTACAAAAAGCACACATTGGAGAAGTTATTTCAAGCGTTTGGCCCGAAGAAATTGAACAAGAGTTCCATAAAAGAGATATCCCACTTTTATAGTTTTTTTATTTATTATTATTATTATTATTATTATTAACAAAACTAATTTTAAAACAACATTAGAAATTTTAAAAATATTTAACCTTTCTTCAACAATAATTCAATAACTTTAGCATAAGCAGGTCTAGCTATAACCACACCAATCAACAAGCCTGTTAAAGTAATAAATGCGAAACCTCTAAGAACACCAGCACCAACAAAAGCCAAAGGCATCATTGCCACAAATGTAGTAAAAAATGCAACTATAATAATACTAAATGCAGCTTTCAACTTCTTTTTAAGATCGTACGTTTGCGCTTCACCCCTCAAGGTTTCATCCGTAATAATTACAAGATGATCCACACCAGTACCAATTGCAACCACAAAACCAGCTATAGCCGCAAGGTCAATAGTTTGTTTAATAAAAGCCGCAAAACCGAACAACATTACAACTTCAAAAGCAACAGTCAAAACCATAGGGATAACAATTTTGAATCTTCTATAGAAAATAAATAATACAATAAATACAGCTAAAATCGCAAGTCCACCCATTAACATAGCGTTAGGAACAAACTCTTGACCCACTACAGGCGGCACAACAGTTCGTTCAACAACTACCAACTTAACTGGAAGACTACCCGTTATCAATAATGTCTGAAGATCCTTCATATTTTTTTGAGTATTAACTATCGCCTCTTCCTGAGTAATTCCAGACTCTCCACCACTTATCGCAATACCAGTAGTAGCTTTTCCTTTTAGATCTTCAGAAATCCTTAAAGACCTAAGAAGTTCTCCATCAAGATAAAGTTCAAGTTCATGCTCCAAATAACCACTACCACTTTCATCTGTAACAACTTTCATATCTCTGGTCACATCAGCATGCCTCTCAGCAGCTTCATGACTTAATGTAATTGAAAACATATAATCACAAGCATACCCTGCACCAGTAGGACCACAAGTTCTAATACCTGAACACTCAGCACTTCTACATACTGAAGAAACGTCGCTACCACCCTGAAAAACAGTTTCATTACCTATCCTTGCTTCAAACTTACCTTGCCTTTTCAAAGTTTCAATAGCTTCTTCATTAGCACTTGAAGTTTCAACAATTATAAAATGCTCACCAGTACCTCCAAAAAGTTTAGGATCAGACGCACTCCTTACAGACACATCAGCCAAACCATAAACATTCAACCTTTGCATCATATTATCCATCAAATCAGAAAATTGCTGATCAGTCATAACTTCATCAGGTCTAAACTTGAACCTTACTCCACCAATAAGATCAATACCTTGCCTAATATTAGAAGAAGGAACCACATCAATTGCTAAACCAATATCTTGAATCCCTATAACATTTTCTTCAGTTTTATTAAATATTTTAACAGAAGTAATATTCAAAGTTGTATTTGAAGTTTCATTAAATACTTCTTCAGTAACATTCATTTCATAAGTCTCGTTAAGAATAATAACCTCAATCTCAGGTTGCACAAGTAAAGAATACATTTCTCTATTAGTTTCAATATGAAGAATCTTTTCAGGTTCAAGATTAGAAATAGCAATTTCATAATCTTCCACCGTTAATATTTCTTTATCCTCTATACTCACAATACGTTCTCGATACAAAGGTAAAGTTCCCTCTCTAGGAGGCTGAATTCCAGCTATAGCAGCCGAACTATTTTGATCAATTGAAACAATTGAAACGCCTTCAGAACTAAACCTTGGCGAAATAGCCCACAGAGCCATCACTAAAAAAAATAAAAGTATAAGAACTCTCCAGTTTGTCATAATTTTAATAAATTTACTCATGACGCTTCCCCTTCTTTTCCATATACCATCTAAGTATACCAGTATTTTGTATCCAAGTATTCATAAGATCAACCACTAAACCAATTAACAAAATTACCATTATTTGTCTAATATCAGGAGGGATTGCAACATAATAGGCAACAGCAACTGCACTTATTGTAGTAATACTCATTTTCAATCCAGTACTCATAGCACCTTTAACCCTTTCATATACTGTTCCAAGTTTCCTTTTCAAAACTCTATTAGTCAAAAGAATATCAGTATCTACCGAATAACCTATCAACATCAAAAAAGCTGCCAGACCACCTTTCAATAACTGAAAATCAAGTAAATTAAATATAGCTAAAGTAACAATAATATCTGAAAAAGCAGATAATATTACAGCAATACTAGGTATAGGCGTTTTAAAACTTACAAAAACTACAATACCCATTAATACGAAAGCAACCAATATAACAATTAACATAGTTCTATAGAAACTTGCACTAAACTCTGCATCTTCAGTTATAGCCCCTATTATTGTAACATCTTTACTCTCGATAAATTGTTTAAGTTCAGAAACTCTATCATCAGATAAATCAGATTCAATTATACTTCCAATTCCTCCCTCAGACTTTTGAACACTAAAAAAATGTTCAGGAAATTTAGAGGTAAGAAAACTCTCCATGGACTCAGAATTAAGTGTTTGTTCAGTATAAATTGTCGTACCACCTTTCAATCTTATAGACTTAGAAATAAAATCTCCAGTTGTAGCATACTGATAACCTATCTGAGCAATTGCAAGTAAAAGTATTAACATAGGTATGATTAACAACTTTTTATAGTGCTTCTGATAAATCCCCATAAAAAAACAAGAAAAATTTTGAGTATATAAAGATTACGTTATATTTATAAGATATTAAAACTTTATAAAGAATCATGAAAATAAAAAACGCCTTTTTAACTCTTATCATTATTAATATAATAGCATTCATTTTACAACAAACCATTCCAGGGTTCACTGAAGCTTTCATGTTACTCTCAAAAGATATATTTGTTAGACCTTGGATATTATTAACCAGTATGTTTCTTCACGGAAATTCATCACACCTTATTTTTAATATGTACGCACTATTCATATTCGGCCCATTAATTGAACAACGTATTGGTTCAAAAAGGTTCATCACTATATATATAATATCAGGTTTAGCTGCATCATTTGTATCATCATTCTTTTATCCTGCAGCTCTGGGGGCAAGCGGGGCCATCATGGGAATACTTGCATTAGTTATCATCTTCCTACCCCACCTTAAAGTACTCTTCCTATTTTTTATACCTATGACTATGCGTACTGCTGGGATAATATTTGCAATAATCGACCTACTTGGTGCTCTCGGCATAGGAATTCCAGGAATTGCCAACATTGCACACCTTGTTGGTCTCGGATGCGGGTTAGTGTATGGAGTACACATATATAAAAAGAAAAAAGCATTTAATAGAGAATTCACAGCAAATAGTGGAAAAAAAGGCAAAAACATGGAACTTTCTCAAGACAAAATTAATGAGTATTTAAAATACGGCAGACTTTAAAAAGGTCATTTGCAAACATTTTTATATTATTTACCTGCCTGTTAAAACAAAATGGAAAATACAGCTAAAGAAGGAGACACTGTAAAAGTTGAATACACTGGAACACTTGATGATGGTCAAGTATTTGACACTAACAGTGGTAAAGAACCATTAATAATTAAGATAGGAGATAAAAAACTTATCAAAGGTTTTGAAGAAGCTCTACACGGAATGAAACCTGGAGACGAAAAAAGCATTAAATTAGAACCAAAAGATGCTTACGGCGAACATCAAGATACTCTTTTTCAAACAGTTCCAAAGACATCATTCCCTGAAAAAATGGAACTTAAGAAAGGAACAAGCCTCAGCTTAAGAGACCCCGAAGGCCACACAATTATTGCAACAGTTATCGAAGTTAATGATAAAGATGTAAAAATTGACCTTAATCATCCATTTGCAGGTAAAAATCTCAATTTCAAAATCAAACTCTTATCAATTGAACAATAAGGTGGTTTCATGAAAAAAATAACATTAGTATTACTTATAATTAGTATCTTAGTTATGACTGCATGCACAGGTCCAAGAGTAATCTGTAAAAAACCATATATAAGAGTAGGCACAGAATGCTGCCTAGATTATAACGGCGATTCTGTTTGCGATAAAGATGAAGCACTCATATCAGAAACTAAGACTAACTCAGTCGGCTCCGCTATTGATGTTCTTAACTCAGACGAAGAAGAAAATAACGACAGCGAAGAAACAGAACTCAAAACTGAAACAACAACAAACACAAATATAATCAAAATAGATAAAGCATACTGGAACACTATGTATCCAAAAGCTGAACAAGAAATTGAACTCACTCTTGTATTTGAAAACCAAGGAACTACCGACAGTACAGAGTTTGAATATATAATTAAGATATTCAAAGGATCAAAAGTAGTTGAAGAAAACACATTTGAACTTGATAAAACTATTGAACCAGGATATTCTCAAAAAGTTAAAGACATTAAATACAGTTTTTCTGAAGAAGGAGATTACACTACAAAAATATTCTTAAAAGATAACGAAAATATTGAAAGAAGTGTAGCGTTCTATGTTAGCGAAGAAGAACAAGATGAAGAAGATAATGACGACGATGAAAACGAAAATAACGAAGTTTTACAATGCACTGACCACGATGAAGGCCGAGATTTTACAACATCTAGCTATTGCGAAGATGCATCCGGCAAACACTTTGACAGTTGTTACAAAGAAGACGTTTTAATGGAATATTACTGCGATTCATTAGTAGGTCATACTTGTTTACACACATTAGAATTTGACTGTAATTGTAACCAAGGTAAATGTGAATAAACAACATAATTTGTTCGACTAAACATTTAAATACTATTTATAGCATTATTTTCAATTATGACAAAAGTTATATCTCTAGGAGGATCAATAATAGCTCCTGACGGGATAGATATAAATTTCTTAAAAAAATTTAAAAAGTTAATCTTAAAAATATCTAAAAAAGAAAAAATAATAATTGTTTGCGGAGGAGGAAAAGTTTGCAGAAGATACATTAACGCAGCCAAGAACATTTCAAAAGTTTCAACTCAAGACCAAGATAAGATAGGCATCCAAGCTACAAGGTTAAACGCCGAACTTTTAAGAACAATCCTCGGAAAATCTACACATTCAAAAGTCATATATGATCCAAATAAAAAAGTACGTTTCAAACAAATACTTATCACTGCAGGTCATAAACCTGGTTCAAGCTCAGACTATGACGCAATTATTCTTGCAAAAACTTACAAATGTAAAGAAGTAATAAACCTTACAAATATAGATTACATTTACGATAAAGACCCTAAAAAATATAAATCTGCAAAACCACTTAAAAAACTATCCTGGAACCAATTACTAAAAATAATTGGCACAAAATGGGTCTCAGGACAAAATTATCCTTTTGATCCTGTAGCATCAAAAAAAGGAAAAAATCTTCAACTCAAACTTAAACTTCTTAATGGAAGAAACTTAAAAAATACTCAAAAATGTTTAGAAGGAAAAGAATTCAAAGGTTCTATAGTTAATTAATAATCTTCCTCTTCAACCTCAATATCACCATTTAACATCATCTCATGTTCTTGATCTACTAATTCATCTATATCATCTTTTCCCTTAATCTTACCCTTCCAATTAGGTTTACCATCCCAAGTATCATGCCCGGAACCAATAAAATCAACTTTTAAAATGTTTTCTTTACCACAAGAACAAGTTATTTTCTTATAGTGCATCCCAATATGAAACTCAGATTCCCAACCCGTAACTTTATCTAAATCAGTACCACAATAAGGACACTGATCCTTAACTTGCTCAGACTTAACCATATGAAAACGCGCAGGCACCATTACTCACCCCCGTCAAACTGAACTACTAAATCATTAGAATTAAAATGTCCTTTTCTCGCTTCATAACAAATATGTCCAGTATATATACAAATCATACTAATTCAAAAAATAACAATCTAAGGGATTTAAATAATTTATGAAAATGAAAAACATTTATAAATAAACCCCCTTCCCAGATATGTATGTTCATTCACAGCAATATTACAGGAACGTATGTATTTGATGAAGATTTCAAGGTAGTTGAAAGAATCAAAATAAATCTTAAAGATAATTTTCTTGAATGGGTAGATAATGAAAAGCAGCTCATAACAAAATATAAAGGCAAAAACCTTTTCTATATTGGAAACAAAAATGAGAAATTAGAAGGTATAAAACTCACGCAAGATCCAAAAAAACTTCAAAGACTTACAAAATATTTTAAAGATAACATCAAAGAATTTTTCAAACCTAATATAAAACTAACAAAAAAAGCAGTAAAAGAAGCAGTAAATCAAGACATGTTCATAATACATGCTATAAATAACATAGACGAACTTGATAAAAGCGCAAACATGCTTGTAAAAAGATTAAGAGAATGGTACAGCCTTTACCTACCAGAGTTCTCGCGAACCATTGGCGATAATGAATCTTTTACTGAAATAATCCTAAAAAAGACAAAAGAACAACTTCTTGAAGAGATAAAAATAAATAAAGAAGATTCTATGGGAACAGACCTTGATAAAAAAGATCTTGAACCCATCATTAATCTCGCTAAAAAGATTCAAGAATTATATAATCTAAGAACCGATCACGAGAAATATCTTGAAAAAATTATGGAAAATTATTGTCCAAACTTACAAGCTCTTGCCGGTACTACAACAGGAGCAAAATTGATAGCTTTAGCAAGATCCTTAAAAAGACTTGTTTTATTTCCTGCCTCAACAATACAATTATTAGGTGCAGAAAAAGCATTATTTAGACATCTAAAAACAGGTGCAAGACCCCCAAAATATGGAATCCTGGTCAACCACCCGATTGTTTCAAAAGTACCTAAAAAAGATAAAGGAAAAGCAGCCAGAGCTTTAGCAGATAAAATTGCGATAGGCGTTAAAATTGATTACTATAAAGGTCAATTCATAGGTGACGATTTAAGAAAAAAATTAGAAGAAAGGTTTACAAGATGAGATACCCAGGCGTACTTATAGAAAAAAGAAGGAAAAAAAGTATTTACACTAGAAACCTCGTTCCAGGTAGAACTGTCTATGGAGAAAGACTTGTAAAAATAAAAGGAATCGAATACAGAGAATGGAATCCTCAAAGAAGTAAACTAGGCGCAGCAATAATGAAATCCATCCCTACTACAGGGATAAAAGAAGATTCTATTATACTATACCTTGGCGCAGCATCAGGCACCACTGTATCTCATGTATCAGACATTGCTAAAAACGGTTTTATTTTTGCACTCGATTTTGCACCAAGAGTTGTCAGAGATTTAGTATTCATTTCCGAAGAACGTAAAAATATAGCACCCATACTCGGAGACGCGAACCATCCTGAAACATACGAACACAGAGTTACTAAAGTCGACATGATATTTCAAGACATTGCTCAAAAAAATCAAACCGAAATATTTATGAAAAATGTCAACAGATTTCTTAATAAAGATGGAATTGCCATATATGCAGTCAAAGCACGTTCAATAGACGTCACAAAAAAACCAAGAATAGTTTTTAACACTGTAAAAAGAGAGCTTGAAAAAGAAATGAAAATTTTAGACTTCAAAACTCTCGAACCATTTGAAAAAGATCATTGCGTATTTGTATGTCAAAAGAGGTGAAACTTATGTCAATAGTAAGAGAAGCAAAAGGCTTATTGAGAGCTGCAAAAATTCTAGAGAAATATACAGATAGATTAAAAGAAGCTGCAGATTCTCTACAAAAACACCACAAACATTACAAATTATCTCGAACAGATATTGAAAAACAATACCATCTAAAAAAACATTTAATCACATTCGCTTCAGCTAGAAAAATAAAACAACATTACAAAGAATCTTTCAAAGATATTAGTCTTAGACTAAATCATATTGAACGTGAACTGAAAAGATTAAATAAATAAAACTCTGTTCAATAAACTAACTATACACTTGTAAATCTTAGAAATATATATAAACAATGACCCCTAATCTTTTCTAAAATGACACTTAAATTATTCAATACATTATCAAAAAAAATTGAAGAATTTCAACCAATCAAAAAAGGAGAAGTAAGCTTCTATGCATGCGGACCTACAGTATATTGGTATCAACACATAGGTAATCTTAGAACTTACATTTCAGAAGACATTCTTAAAAGAACATTTTTGTATAACGGACTAAAAGTAAAACACATAATCAACGTAACTGACGTAGGCCATCTAACATCCGATGCTGATGAAGGAGAAGATAAACTAGTAAAAGCTCTCAAACGAGAAGGTCTACCAATGACAAAAGAAGCAATGTTACAGCTTGCCGATAAATATTTCAAAGAATTTGTTGAAGATTTCAGTCGACTTAACATTCTTGAACCAGATGTCTGGTGTAAAGCGACTGAGCATGTCAAAGAAATGATTGAACTCATTAAAAAAATAGAAACAAACGGATACACTTACAAAACAAGCGTTGGCTTAATTTTTGATACCGAAAAGTTCAAAGATTATGCTAATTTAGCACGTCTTAACCTTGATGAACTTGAACAAGGCGCAAGAACAAAGATCGACGCTGAAAGAAAAAATTCAAGCGATTTCGCTTTATGGGTCACTAACCAACCAAATCACATCATGTTATGGGATTCACCCTGGGGCCAAGGTTTTCCAGGATGGCACATAGAATGTTCTGCCATGTCAATCAAATACTTAGGAGAACAATTTGACATCCACTGCGGTGGAAAAGAACATGTTCCAGTACACCACACTAACGAAATTGCACAATCCGAGTCCGCAACTGGAAAAAAACCATGGGTCAAATACTGGTTCCACACTGAATGGCTCGGAATGAAAGATGTAAAAATGTCAAAATCAAAAGGAGACATAATCATCATCTCAGGACTTATAGAAAAAGGATACGACCCTCTTGATTATAGATACTTTTGTCTACAAGCACATTACAAAACTCCACTAACATTCAGCTTTGAAGCTCTTGATGCTGCAAAAACAGCATACAAAAGATTAAAAAATAAAATCATTGAGATAAAAAATAATTTAGAAAGTAAAAACAAAGAAAAACTCAAAGAATACCAAGATAAATTTTTCACACATATAAATAACGACCTTGACACACCTCAAGCTCTAGCATTACTATGGGACATGATAAAAGATAAAGACATAGGTAACAAAGAAAAATACGAACTCACACTTAAATTTGACAAAGTACTCGGATTAAAACTTGACAAAACAAAAGAAGAAAAAGTAGAAATACCTGAAGAAATACAAAAACTTATAGAAGAGAGACAAACTGCCAAAGATAATAAAGATTGGACTAAAAGTGATGAACTAAGAAACAAGATAAAAGACGCAGGATTTATAATTAAAGATACAAAAGAAGGCCCAATATTAACAAAAAGGTAAAAATATGTCCAAAGCACAAACAAAATTCGAACATCCAAGTGAAATAGTTCTAGAATCTATATTAAAAACACACAAAGAGAAACCAAAAAAATCAATTAACTTCTTAGATTTGGAAAAAAGGGAGCAAGAATTTGCAAATAAAGTAGCCGGCTATAGGAGAGGAGCACGCTACCTTCCTAAAGAAAGATGTAATAAAGGCCATGAAGGAATTACACAAAGAGTAAATGGCACATTATATTGCAGTCTCTGCGATAGAGTTTATGGTCACAGAAATTAAATAAAACCTCAATCAAATATTAAAGGTAATTAACTTTAAATATAAATTCAAGTTTCTAAAAAGTATGAATCATAATAATAATGATAATCAAAACAGTACAGAATTAGAAATAACAGTTAACTGTTTAGTTTGCGCAAGCCCGATTAATCAAAATGATACAACATATTGCCAAAGATGCGATACTCCACACCATCAAGATTGTTGGGAATATAACAAAGGCTGTGCAGTATATGGATGTAAACAACCAGAATTAGAAACGCAAATAATAAATTCAAAAAAGACTAATTTACCAATAAAAATCAATGAACCTTTATCTTTAAAAGAGAAATTAATATATGGTGCATCAGTAATTAGTACAATGTCTTACATACTCTATCTAATCAGCTAACCGAAAATAAATCCTTCTATTCCCTTTTCCTTTATTATCTATCTTAACCAATTCAATCTTACCAATTTCTTTAATATTTTTAAGATGTGTACCACCACAAGCTTGTTGATCAAACCCTTCAATATTAACTATCCGCAATTCATTCACCCCTTTAGGAAGAAGATCTTTATTAGTTCTTATAAAATCAGAAATGTTCACAGCTTCATCACGAGAAAGAAATTGTATTTTAACCTCTCCACTAGCTTCAATAACCGAATTAGCCTTATCAATCCATCCTCGAACTTTCTCTTTATCAAATTCCTGTAATGTAAAATCTATCCTACTACGCTCAAGACCTAATTGATTACCGCTTGTTAAAGCCCCCGTCTCATTATAAATTACCTTTGAAAGAACATGCGCCGCAGTATGACATCTCATCAATGTATAGCGACGATCCCAATCAATCTTACAATGAACAGAATCACCCTCTTTCAAACCTTCATGATCAACTTCATGCGAAATTTCTCCTGAAAATTTCCCAACAAAAACAATTTTAAATTCTTCTCCATCTTTAATCATGATACCAGTATCATTAGGTTGTCCCCCCATATTAGGATAAAAAGCAGTATTATCGAGAACTATAAACTTACCATCTTTAACAGAAACAACTTTAGCATCAAACTCTTGAAGATAACAATCCTCGAAATATAACGGTTTCATATTTACACCTCTTATAATTCCACACTTATTTCATCAGAATATTCTATATTTTTAATATTATGAGTAGCTAAGATATCTTTTTCAACCATCTTAAATGTATCAGGAATTACAACTTTTGAAATTTCTTCTTTCAAAGATTTTCCCGCATCCTTCTTAACTTTCCAAATCATACTATTAATATTCACAACATCTTCAATTGTAAACCTAACATCTACCTCGTGCGCAACCTCTGGAAATTTTTCAAAATGAATATCTTTTCCCACAAGATCATTATAAAGTTTAAAAGTAATGATAGGAATTACTGGAGCTAACAACTTAAGAAGAGTCTCAAGAACATAATGTAAAGTATACAAAGCAGAATCCTGCTCATCTTTACTAAACTTCTCTTCACCGTTATAAGCTCTCCTTTTTACCAATTCAAGATAATGCGAAGCAAATGTTTCCCACAAGAAATGTTTAATCTTAATTACAGGATTATGAAAATCATAAATCATAAAACCTTCATTAGTCATCTCAATCAAAGAATTAACCTCTTGGATTATCCACATGTCTAACTCTTGCAATAGTTCAGGTTTTTCCTCTGGCTTTGGAAACATTGAAATAAACCTCGCAACATTCCATAGTTTTGTAAGTGTCTTAGTAGCACCCGCTATTCTTTCATTAGAACATTTAAAATCCGTTTTTGTCAAATTACCTTCAACAGCACACCATAACCGTATAGGTTCAGCACCAAACTCTTCAAGCAACTTTTGAGGATCAATAACATTACCTTTAGATTTACTCATCTTATAACCTTTTTCGTCAGTTATATGTTGATGTATCCACACATCCTTAAATATAATTTTATCTGTTAAAAGATAATCTTTAAGAACAGTATAATACAACCAAGTTCTTACAATCTCTTTCCCCTGAGGACGTAAACTGCAAGGTGATGCTTTATTAAAAAACTCTTCATCCCTTGACCATTTCAAAATATACAAAGGAGTAATTGAAGAATCAAACCAAGTATCAAAAACTCTTTCATCCCCCCTAAGGTCAACATTACCACATTTAGGACATTTACCAATAGGACAAGGATCTTTCCACGGCTTATAGTATTTACCTTTGGGCGGAAGAATAATCTCACCACATTTATCACAATACCATAACGGAACTTCTGTCGCATAAACCCTTCTTCTGGAAATCGGCCAGTCAATACTTACAGTATTAATCCAATTAAGCATTATCTGCTCACTTTTGGGATCATAATAATTAATTTTAGAAGACATCTCAGTCATTTTATCCTTAAACTCAACCTGCTTCAAATATAACTCCGACATACCAATAAACTCGATAGGATCTTTACTTCTCTCACAAACAGGAGTTCTATGAAAAACATTTCTTTCATTCATAACCAACCCTTTTTCTCTTAATACTTCAACAACCTTTTCACGAGCATCTTTAACTTTAAGCCCTTTCAAAAAACCTGCAAGCTCATTCATAGTACCATCAATATTTATCAGAATCTTGGCATCAAGACCCTCTTCTCGAAAAAATCTTACATCAGAATAATCACCAAAACTACAAATCATCATTAAACCCGTACCTTTATCCTGCTCAGCAATAGGATGTGCCTTCATAGGAACCTCTAAATTATAAAGTGGAACAATTGCAGTCTTTCCTACTAAATGTTTATACCTATCATCTTCTGGATGAAAACAAATCATTGCACAACTTGCCAAAAATTCAGGTCTCGTTGTAGCAATAGTTATTTCTTCACCAGTCTCTTTCACTTTCCAAAGAACATCTACAAACTTGCTAGGCAAATCTAGATAATCAATCTCAGAATCGGCAATTGTAGTTTGGCACCCCGGACAATAATTATTAACTCGCTCATCTTCATATATCAACCCTTTCTTGTAAAGATCAATAAAAGTATCCTGCGTAAGGGATCTATAATCATCCGAATCAGTTTCATAAACTTCACCAATCCCTAAACCTTTTTTCCAGCTATTAAATCCTATACCTAACTTCATAAAACTGTCAACTGATTCAACACTAGACTCTTCCAACACCTTAAGACACATTTTAACAAACTCTTCTCTAGGAGTCTCATTAGCACTAACCTTAAACCTCTTCTCTGCCTGCATCTCAATTGGCAGACCATTTCTATCAAGACCTAAAGGAAAAAGAACATTATAACCAATCATTCTTCTAAAACGAGCGATCATATCCTGAATACTATAAGTACTTGCATGACCCATATGAATAGGCGAATTTACATAAGGAGGGGGTGTATCAATTGAATATATAGGTTTATCAGAATCCTTATCAAATTTATAAAGTTCTTTCTCACGCCAATCTCTAACAATAGGTTCTTCTAATTCCTTATCCCAACGTTTTCCAGTAATTTTCGCTTCTGCCATACAAAAAAAGAATAAAGGTATTATTTAAATACATTATGGTTTATCTATTATTATTGTTATTATTATTAAATTATGATTATAATTAATATTAAATGTTAAATTTATTTATTCTTATTATTTCCCTTATGAACTTTATGTAAAAATTTAATCATTAACTTAATTTCATCAAGATCACGTTGCATATTTGCAACCTCTCTTTCAGACTTTCTATTCACAATATAATCAAGCTCAGCTCTATGCCTATCACGTTCAGTAGTACGATTTTGACTCATTAAAATAATAGGAGCTTGTACTGCAGCTAAACAACTCAAAACTAAATTCAATAATATAAACGGATAAGGATCCCAATGCTTCACAATTACCACTAAATTTACAAACATCCAAACACCTAAGAATGCAAAAAATATAATAATAAATGTCCAGCTACCCGCAAACAAAGCCAATTTATCAGACAATTTTTGACCAGTTGTAAGTCTCTGTCTAGGTAAAGAATTTTTTTTATTCTTTTTCTTTTTACTCTTAGATTTAACATTAAATTTATTGTTTACTTTAGACTTAGAACTAACTTTCTTAACACTCTTTTTTTTAACCATCTACTAGATATTTATATATACATCATTTAAAAAGGTTTGCAAAATTTAATAAATATAAGATATAAAGAACATTCTATAAAATGATTCCGTGGACAAGAAAACACTCTCCAAAAAATAGCTTAGAAGTTCAAGGCCAGAATAAAGCAGTTGAAAACATAAAATATTTTATTCAAAATTTCAAAGGACAAAAAAAGAAAGCCATTCTTATTTATGGACCTACAGGTTGCGGTAAAACGTCTTCAGTACATGCAATCGCCAATGAATTAAACTTAGAACTTATTGAAGTCAATGCTTCAGATACAAGAAATTCAGAAGCAGTTGAAAGTATAATAGGTAACGCCTCTAAACAAATGTCTTTATTTATGAAACAAAAAGTTATTTTAATTGATGAAATTGACGGTATCGCAGGTAGACAGGACAGAGGAGGATTATCATCAATAATAAAAATTATTAAAAAATCAGCATTTCCAATTATATTAACAGCAAATAACCCTTTTGAATCTAAATTCTCAGGATTAAGAAAAGAATGTGAAACTGTAGAGTTTAAAACTCTCGCTTATACATCAGTATATTGTTACCTTAAAAAGATATGTGAAAAAGAGAACATTGAAGCTGATCCAGAAGACATCAAAACACTTGCTAGACGTCTAGGAGGGGACCTTAGAGGTGCGATAACAGATCTTCAAACCCTTACAAACCAAACAAAAAAACTAGACAAAGAAAGCTTAGATGAACTATCGGGCAGACACCAAACAGAATCAATGATTAAAGCATTAATGAAAATATTCAAAACTACAAACGCAGATATCGCAATCACTGCTCTCGATAATGTTAATGAAGATCTTGACAAGACCAAACTTTGGATAGATGAAAACCTTCCAAAAGAATATACTAAACCTTTAGACCTTTACAGAGCATACGATAAACTAAGCAAATCAGACGTATTCAATGGTAGAATAAGAAGATGGCAACATTGGCGTTTCATGGTTTACATGAACATACTCCTTACTGCAGGGATTGCAGTATCTAAAGATGAAAAATATCAACAATTCATCCCTTACAGACCCACTACAAGAATCCTTAAACTATGGAGAGCAAATCTAAAAAATGCAAAAAAGAAAGCTATTGCCGAAAAACTTTCAGAAAAAATACACGGTTCAATAAAAAGAATTAACAAAGATATTCCTTATATGAAACTATTTTTCAAAAATCAAGAGACTGCAAAAAAAATGATAAAAGAATTTAAATTAAATAAAGATGAAATTTCATTCCTCAGTCAATGATTTCTGCCACTTCTCATAAACGCTAATTTTATCCAAAACTCCAGGATTCTCTTTAACATATTTTTCCCAAGGCCCTTTAAAAACTTTCTTAACTTCAACAGAATATTTATCAATTTCTGGAGCAAGTTCATTAAGCAAAGTCATAGCGGCTGGATGAGTAGATGTAGGTTTTACATCAGCCCAAAGTTTCCTCATTTTTTCAGGGTTATCTATAAGAGTACAAGGAGTGTAAAGATTTTTATTACAATACCTTTCTCTTCTTAAACCTCTAAAAAACTTAGAGTTAAAAATATCAACAAGTTTTTTATCATTCACATTATCAGTTGCAAAATGCGTAAAAATACACGGTTCAACCCATCCTTCAGCATTAATATGACAATATTCTAAACCTGCAATACATCCTCCAACAAAAGGCGCATCATTCCAAAAATCAACTACAAACAATGCCTTATTATTTCTAATATATTTCATTCGATCTCCCATAAACTTCCTCTGTTCAGGAGTAAGCATCAAATCTGTTGATGGACATTTACCAATTGGCATATACATAAAATGCCAACCAATATAAGCACCTTTATCAATCATAAAATCAACAAACTCATCACTAAGTAAAGTTTTATAATTACTTCTTGTAACACAACAAGAATAACCAAAAGGAATCCTCCTTTTCTTAAACTCACCCATTAATTCCATTAATCGTTTATAGGTTCCAGGATGTCTTCGATCGTCAGTATCCTTTTCAAATCCTTCAATGCTAAATGTAATAAGTACATTACCAAGTTTTTCAATTTCATCCATGACTGTATTTGATAAGAGCGAACCATTAGAATAAATCTGAAAATATGCATCATTATGCTTTTTCATCAAATAAAGAAGATCATCCTTTCTCATAAACGGTTCACCACCTAAAAATATGAAAAGACCAACACCAAGTTGTTTACCTTCAGTTATTATTTCATCCCATTTTTTTAAAGGCATCTCTTTTGAAAAATCATAATCTGCAGCATAACATCCTTTACACTTAAAATTACACCTCATTGTAGGACTCATCAACATCACAAAAGGAATGTGATTACCATACGATTTATGTGCATCTCTAACTTCAGTATTCAACAACATACCATTAATGATTAAATTATCAATCAATTTCTTTCTAAAATTCGGCCTAATCTCTTTAAGGATTCTCAATACAAACATAATTGCGCAATGTCTTTGCTTAAATTTCTCCCTTACAAACTCAATCTTGTGCTTATGCCGTTTTGGCGCCACAGCTTTTAATATTCCTGCAGCTCTAACTAAACTGTTAGGCGTTCCACGCATCATCACTTGCTCAGTAAGTTTTGCCCCTATTTTCAATCCTAATTTTTTAAACAGATTTACCATTTTCACATTTTTAACGAAAAATTAAAAAAATTAATTCTTCATATATTCCTCCTTCCATATAGGTTCAGTAAGCTTTTCAGTTTCTTTATCAAACTCTATCATAATTTCTTTATACTCTTCAGATTCCAAAGCTTCTTTTGCCTCTTTATTTTCGGGCTTTGCCTCAGGTGTCAAAATATTTTTCCTGAAATTCTCATAATGATCCCTGATTGAACAAGGCATAAGCCAATTATGCGGATTCTTCTTATTATCAAGACCATACTCTTTCTGCCAATTACGTCCTCTGGTCATAAGATTAGAGAACACAGCATCAGCAAGACCTTTGCCTTCCGCATAAAGATCCTTAATATTGTCCTCATAATAAGGAACAAATACACAAGGCATAATTTTACCGTCCCAATCAACATACAAAAATCCACCATGTCGACCATAAGCTACACAACCATCAGAAAGTACACCCGAATTCCAAAAATCAGCAACACAATACTGTTTCTCTTCAATCAACTGTTTCCATTTCTTATAAAGTTCAACTCTTTGCGTAGGGCTTACAACAAGATCAAAAGCTTCCTTTCCTCTACCGACAGGCATAAGTTGGAATTGCCACATGTAAGTTACACCCTCTTTTTCAAAAAGATTATCATAAAACTCTTCCCCCATCAAAGTATCGTAATTTTTCTTTGTAGGCGTAACAGAAACTCCAAAAGGAACACCTGCTTCTCTTAAATTTTTAAAAGCCTCAAGTATTCGTTTATACACTCCTGCACCCCTCCTTTCATCAGTTTCTTTTTCAGTACCCTCTACAGAAATTGCTAAAGTAACATTTCCAAGTTCTGCCAATCTTTTAGCAGCTTCTGGAGTTATCAATGTTCCATTTGTATATACTAAAAAAAACATATCACTGTACTTTTCCCAAATATCAAACAAAGTTTTTCCATTTTCATTATACATAAACGGCTCCCCGCCACTTATAGTCATAAATCTGTTACCAAAAACATTAAAAGTTTCACCAACAATTTTATCTACAGTTTCGAAAGGTAAACTAGTATTCGAACAAGCCTCTGAATCGGCATAACAACCTATACATTTAAGATTACATTTTTGAGTAGGAGAAAAAACTAAAAAACTAGGAGGTTTCTGACCATGCTTCTCTTCAAAAAGTTTAATGGTCTCTTTTGAAGCATCATCTCTAACTAATTGATTCCTTACAAGAACTCTGGTCATTTTTTTAACAACATCGGGAGTAATATATCCTTTCTCAAGATTTTTCACAGCACATTGAACCATTGAATTAAAGAACATAAACTTTTTTTCTTGAACAGATCTTAAATTAACATCAGACTTTTTCTCAACAATTGTATTCCTCATTCTCTTCTCTAACTGTTTTAAAATAGGTTTTCTGAGAAGTTTTGAAGTTACAGCTTTTGTTATTAAACTTGTAAATATATCTTCCTTTAACATTTTCTAATTCACCTCTTACTTAAAGTATTACTTGCAACTTTTAAGTCACTCAGTAGATTTCTGACAGCATGCCTCACATAATCTGATACATTCAAATAACTATCATCTGTTTGGATTTGCATTCTTATTCTTTTGATAAGTCCCTTAGGAAGTTTTACTGTTTGATATTCATTAGTCATTATCTTACCACCTCACCCCTAGAGTCACATATGGGTCATATATAAACCTTTCCAAATCAATTATAAACAATTACCCACCTGTTTAAAAACAAAAATATATAGAAAGATATAAATAATCCTTGAAATAAATAATAAAGTAATATGAAATTAAATATTGAAGAGATCGCAACGTTTTGCAAAGCTAAAGGTTTTGTATATCCAAGTTCAGATATATATGGTGGCATTTCAGGTTTCTGGGATTTTGGACCATTAGGCGTTGAACTTTTCAATAACATAAAATCACATTGGTGGAAACAATTCGTCACATCAAAAGAAAATATGGTCGGTATTGATGCAAGCATCATATCACATTCTAAAATATGGAAAGCTTCCGGTCACCTTGAAAACTTTGGCGATTTAGTACTAACTTGCTCAAAATGTAAAGAACGCCAACGAGCCGATCATTTTATTGAAGCAGCAACAGGAAAAAATGTTGAAGGATTCTCAGTAGAACAAATTAATGAAATTATTAAAGAAGGTAATCTTAAATGCCCTAAATGTAAAGGTGAATTTGACGAACTTAAAGACTTCAATCTACTTTTTCAAACATCAATAGGTGCAGATGAAAACAAAAAATCCACAGCATATCTCAGAGGAGAAACCGCTCAAGGAATGTTTACAAATTTTAAACTTATAACTGAAACTACAAGACAAAAATTACCATTTGGAATCGCACAGATAGGAAAATGTTTCAGAAACGAAATCTCGCCAAGAGATTTCATGTTCAGAAGCAGAGAATTCTCAATCGCAGAATTCGAATTTTTTATACACCCTGAAGAAAAGAAATGCAACCTTCTTACAAAAAAACATCTCGATCTTAAAGTTATGCTCCTAGATAATGAAACTCAAGAACAAGGTAAAAAAGATCTTAAAGAAGTTACAATCGATGAAATGATAAAAAATAAACATCTTGGAGAATGGCACGGTTATTGGTTAGCTGAACAAATGATGTGGTTCTATTCATTAGGTCTAAAAAAAGAACATCTAAAAATAAGAGAACATACAAAAACGGAATTATCACACTACTCGTCAGCAACATTTGACATAGACTACGAGTTTCCATTCGGTTCAAAAGAAATTGCTGGAAACGCTAACAGAGGTCAATACGACCTTAAACAGCATATTAAAGAAAGTAAACAAAAACTTGAAGTGTATGATGAAGCTACAAAGACCAAAATAGTTCCTAGAGTTATTGAACCAACTTTTGGTGCAGAAAGAGCTTTTCTTGCAGTACTTGTAAATGCATACGAAAATGATAAAGAAAGAGGAAATATAGTACTTAAAATAATACCTAACCTTGCACCCATCAAACTTGGAATTTTTCCTTTAGTTAACAAACTAAAAAAAGAAACAAAAGAACTCTTTGATAATCTTAAAATGATTTTCCCTAGCCAATTCGACACATCCGGCTCAATTGGAAGAAGATACGCTAGAGCTGATGAAATAGGCATCCCATATTGTATAACCTATGATTTTGATTCTAAAGATGATAAGAGCATAACATTAAGAGACAGGGATTCAACTAAACAAATTAGAATCAAGATAAAAGACATAAAAAATACCATTTACCAATTAATAATGGGCGACATTAAATTTGAAAAAGCAGGGGAAGATATTGAAAACAATTAAATAATTCTTAATATTATAATACAATCTAAAAACCAAAACTATAAATACTACTATTAGGTTATAAGTCAAAACAAATGTGAGGGATAATTATGGCAATAACAGATTTACAACCAAGACAAGGCAAAGTTGACATCATAGTAGAAGTAGTCAGTATGGAAGATGTAAGAGAATTTAACAAATTCGGCAAATCAGGAAGAGTATGCAACGCAAATGTCAAAGATGAGACAGGATCCATTAAACTAACTTTATGGAATGAAGACATTGACAAGGTAAAACCTGGCATGAAAATACATATTGAAAACGGATATGTAAACGAATGGCAAGGAGAAAAACAACTTACCACTGGAAAATTCGGCAAACTAGAAATTGTTGAAGAAGGTTCAGCACCTGTTGCAGAACCGCAATCTGAAACACCAGCAACCGAACCAAAACCAGCTACACAAGAAGATGTTACTATTGAAGAAGACGTCATCTAAACCGAAAATAATTTAAATAATATTTTTAATTTTTTTCATTACAAGGGAACGTAGCTCAGCCTGTGAAGGAAAGGGATTTTAACCCGCCTTCGGCTTAGGAGAGCACTACGCTGAAGTGTTTTGTGGAGTAAACATCCAAAAAACTCCACTTACTAGGAAACGTAGGTGTCCGGGGTTCAAATCCCCGCGTTCCCATTTTTTATTCTAATTGTGCTATTCGTACAAAGTAAGAATAGTACGCAGGTTAATAAGGATGCAAAATCCTTATGTGGTAATCATCCCGTCCCATACTAAAAGAAAAATAATTTTAACCTCCAAAACTTCCCATTATACTTGATGCAAGAATGTTAAACATTATCATAACCAAAAAAGCAATCATACAGTAAAGACCAGTACTTCTTAACAAATTCTTACCAAGTTGATAACGTTCATTCAATTTATCCGAACCATTCTCAATACCATTTGCCAGCCTTGTAAGAATATAAATTATCTGAACAACATATATACCTACAATTATTTGAAAATGAAAAGTTGGAACCCCATCACCTGCAAAAAAAATGTCCATATTAGGAGCTGCAAAACCAGCCCCTGCACCACCACCAACATTATCACCTATTTTACCTAACTCGCCAGTTAATTTACCCAATATACTAGTAACCATAGAAGTAATACCTATTACAACCCCAGCAATGGCAGGTGCAAGAAAAGAAATTTGCGATTTCATGGATGAAATAACATCAGCCATAAGATCTTTCAACCGTTCATCAACCTGATGTATCTCTTTCACATAATTAGAAATATTCATTAAAGCTTGTGCAGCAATCTTAGGCCCTTTTCTAGCACTCTCAACTAAAACTTTCATGGATGATTCAATCAAAGATGAAGGGAAAAAAGTTAAAGCTCCTTTTCCAGGATCAAATATTGCCTGTTCAACACTCATCCCCAACCTTTTAACATTCTGAGAAACAAGTTCCATAAACTTTCCAGAAGTAGTACCCTGCATAACATCTGCAATTTTACCAAATGCGATCTCCGCAGGCAACCCATCACCTAACCGATTAGCAAGTTGAAAAAGTGCAGCTGCAAACTCCCTTTCCAACTTCTTTGTAACTTCTCGAATTTTAATAATATTTTTAGACCTTAATTTATAATACAGACCAGCACCGAAACCAAGACCCATCACTACAAACAAACTTATTAATGCGGCACCCACACCAAAAGGCCCAACCATTTTCGCTTCATCAACTTTACTTACTCTATAATCTAAAAAAGATAAAGCACCAGGTTGCTCAGCTAACAACTGATCACGCGAATAACTAGACGCAACAATAAGTGGACTCATACCAATTAAAACAAAAAGTATACCAATTATAATTGCAGGATACAAAGGATTAATACTTATCTCCATTCCCGCTATACGCACAATAGCATTCTTATGTTTCTTAACACCCGAAACAACTTCAGAAATATCAGTTTCGCCATAACCGGTAGGTCTTTTCGCCAAAACATTAGTTCCTAAATAAAATACTCCAATTGGTAGAACTATATTATATAATGCAGCAAGCCAATACCATTTAACCTCAGGCATAAAACTAACTACTAAAGGAAGTATAACTAAACCTAATATAGGAAGTATGACACCCATCATATGAAGCATGGTAATGGGCGATTTAAGATTATGAGCATAATGAAGCATTTTCTCATACGTTTCTGTTAACATTACTGATAACCCTTTATCGAGCATTGTAACCCTTCTCGATTCCTCGTTTTCATATAAAGAAGATTCAATCAAATGAAACGCTTCAATAAATTCAAGATTAAATTCTCTCCAAGTTTCAAGGTACGAATCAATAGATTCAGTTATAGATTCAAACTTTTCAGTCTCAACATCCCAAAGAATTTTTTTAAAGTCTAAAGAAAGAGGAGGCGCAGTATGATCAGATGCAAACTTAATAGCTAACTCAAGATTCGAAGTATGTCTCATATATGTAACAATATAAAAAACAGCCTGCACCATCTGATTACTCGCTTTCAATCTCCACACAGTAGCCAAAAATTTAGGCAAATTTTGCAAAGGAATTATAAGAACAGCACCCATCATTACAAAAAATATAACAAAAAAGAAAGTTCCTTCACCAAACATTAACGGAATTATATATCCAAAAATTGAACCCAATACAATAAACATTAAAGGTAAAAATAGTGCAAAACTTGTCGCACCTGTAGGAGTAATATTAAGATGTGAAGTATCAATATATTTTTGTAACACAACTGCTTTTTTATCATCAGGCTTTAAAGGAAAAACCTTTTCTGCAAAATTGCAAGCCCGTTCATAAAAAGTCATATGAGTAGGAAGATAATCTTGTTTAAACTGTTTATACTCTCTAGAATAAACAGGTTTAACTCCAGAAGTTGACTGCGAAATTGTTGTAGGAATATTAAATTTAGTCTTAATCTCATCTCGATACTTCTGACTAATTTTCTGTATTTCCTCTCTTGGAATCTCGCGCATATTAACCTCTTTTTCTTTTCTTTAACTCTCTTTTGAGCCATTCATGCCAATCAAAAAATATTTTATCAGAGTCAAGTTCACCATGCTCTTCTTGACATATTTCTGTAGATCTGTGAAAAACATCATTAGAAAGCACAACAAAATCAGCTTCTAATAATGTATCATCATCAGTCTGTATTGCATAATCCACAAGCGTCTTTTTAACTTTTGCTCTTAATTGAATATTATCCCATAAAGCATCCCAATTTCCTGCAAGACCTTTAATATTACCGGCTATAGCTTTCAAAACATCTGAATCGCCATTAATAAGATCCGCAGTAGGAACAAGTTGATCAGTTGTAACATCATATTTCATTAAATCAACAAAACCTTGCTCTAGCAAAGGATCCTTTTCCCAATGCTTACGGACTTCGCTAATAGTCAAAACTCTCCTTATTCTCTGCATACCTGCCGCACTTCTTATAGGATTAGCAACAACTATGATATCTGTAGCCTTAAACGAAGTTCTAGGAACGCCGATGTCATTTACAACTCTATCAAAAACACCATAAGGAGATTCTGCGTGGATTGTACCCGCAACTACATTAGCGGCAGCTCCAACCCTCATAGCCTCATATAAAGCAATAGCTTCATCACTTCTTACTTCACCAACAATTAAAGCACTATCACCCAGTCTTAAAGTTGATCTTATACCATCAGTAGCAGTCACTTCACCACCACCTTTAGAAAGTGCACTCGCAACTTTCAACTGTTGAATATTATAACCCATTTTACGCAAAGAAACTACTGGCAATTCCAAAGTATCTTCAATAGTTATAATCCTATAACGCCGCATTATCTCAACTAATAATGAACCAAGCAAAGAAGTTTTACCTGAACTTCTTGTACCTGCAACCAACAAAGTTCTGGTTCCATCTATAATAAAACTTAACAGTCCTGCAGCTAAAGGATTTATCATTTTATATTTACAAAAAAGAGCTAAAGTCCAAGGTTTATCCCTATGCCTTCTAAACGAAAAAGCCAAACCAGTAGGATCTAAAGGACCCGTAATTGCAGCCACCCTTGCAGAAGCACCAGGAAGTTTAATTTCAGTGTCAAGCATAGGATTCGCTTCATCCAAAGGCCTACCAGATATCATCCGCAATTTTGAAGCCCATGACTCTGCCTCTGTTGTTGTAGGAACAATATTAGTATAACAATCACCAAAAGTTTGATGTACAACAAACATACTTACTTGTCCCATAGGACTATTAATACTAACATCCTGTATTCGTTCATCAGATAAAAGAACCTCAATTAAACCAAAACCTACTGTATATCTCACCAAAATCCTGGCAAGTTCATCCATCTCTTTAGATCGAAAAGTGTAACCACGATAATTACTAAGTTCTTCAATAAGATCTCGACCAACACTATAAAATACTTCTCTCATTCTATCAGGGTCAACAAACTCTTGCTTACGAGGTTTATGTTCAGCCATAATCTTTCTTGCAAGATCAACAATCTCATATTTTTCTTCTGAAAGCGTAAACTCTGGAGGCATCATATGATATAAATATTGTACAGAATTACTAAACCCAAATATAGTTACCTCGGTTTCACCAACAGTATAACTATCAATCTCTTCTCCATCCACAGGATAAGCAGCCATAAGTTTAGTAAACATAAAATCTGGTTTGATTATCGGTGTAAAGATTCTTCTATAAACTTCCCTATCCCCTACTTTAAATCCTGACAAATAAGGTTTTGCAATTGTTATTAATTTAGTCTTATGAAGTTCTTGCAAAGCATAATTCAATGTAGCAAGAATTCTTTGTTCATAAGGTAGTAACCGTTTATCAACAACATGTTCCAACCTTGTCCGCTGTCTTCGTTCTAATCTATGAAGTTCAACATAAGCAGCTAAAGGATCTGCTTTCAAAACATTAAATAAAAGTCTCTGTATCTCCGCAAATGTAGCATTATAATAACTTGAAACAACTGCGTCACCCATAAGGGCATGATAACCAAACTTGTCCTTCTGTTTTGTGAAAACATTATAAGCTTTAGAAAGTTCATGAAGTAATTGAGTTTGATAATAATCATATTCATAATCACGCTTTTGCTTAAGAACTATTTTTGTAACTATACCTGTTTCTGCAAGCGCCTCAATTACTTTCGCCATACAAATAGGAACATCTTCAACTGAAGGTGCATATGAACACGCCTCCATATCAAACTTAAGAATAGTATCTTCTCCCTCTTTTACAACTTCATATGAAGCACACGGCTTATCAGCCAACAATATCACCCCTACCACTCAAAAATACTCACACAAACTTATTATAAATCTGCCTATTAATAAGTTATAACAACTTATATATATAAATGTTATTATAATAAAGAATTAAGAGATAAAAATGGCACTTTTTGAAACTAAACCAAAAACCAATACACCTAAACCTGGTGGCCTATTTGCTCCAAAACCAAAGCCAGAATCTTCAGAAGCAATCTCTTATCTTTCTAACCAAATAAATAACATGGGAAGAAGATTAAGAATAATGGAAGAACGTTTTTCTAATATCCGTAACAAAATGGAAGTTGATGAAAGAAATATGCTTATGTTTCACAAAAAAGTTAATACAGAGTTCAAAACTTTTAATTCAGAGATTACAGATATCAAAAGCGAATTAAAAGACATACGACAACAAATGTCAATGATGATAAAAGAAATTCAACTATCAGCAAAAAAAGAAGATGTAAAAGTTCTCGAAAAATATATAGATATCTGGCAACCACTTAATTTCGCTACAAGAAAAGAAGTTGAAAAGATTGTTAGAGAACTTCTCGAGGAGGAAAACAAAAAATTTATAAACGTATAAACAAATAATTACTAAGTGATAAAAAATGGCACTATTCAGTCCTAAAAAACCAATAAAACCATCCGTTACTACACCTATAGATGCAGTAATGCAAATGAAACAGCAAGGTTTTTCAAATTCTCAAATAGTTCAAACATTACAAAGAGAAGGTTTCAAATCGCATCAAATTTTTGATGCACTTAATCAAGTTGAGACAAGCGCAGCAGGACCTGTACAAGGCGCTGTTCCACCTCCCCCACAACCAGAAATGACTGGCGCACCCATTCCACCTCAACCCGCAATACAACAAGAATACGGATATCAACAAGAATATCCTGCACCCGAATCTATGGGTCGAGAAAAGATAGAGGAAATTGCAGAATCAATTATCGAAGAAAAATGGACTGAATTCATGAAAAGCGTTAACAAAATTCTAGAATGGAAAGAAAGTATTGAAAATAAATTCATAAAAATTGAACACGAAATTAAAACTCTTAAAACAGATTATGATAAACTTCATAAAGGCGTTCTTGGCAGGATAAGTGAATATGATAAAAGTATAACAGATGTGGGTGTAGAAGTTAAAGCCCTAGGCAAAACTTTTGAAAAAATTCTCCCTACTTTAACAGAAAATGTATCTGAACTTTCGCGAATAACTTCCAGAGTTAAGAAAAAGAAATAATTTCATTCAATTCTTCTCTAAATTGTCCCAGGTTCTCAAAAAATATAGACTTAAGTCCCATACTTAGGATTTCTTTTACATGTTCTTTTCTATCATCACAAATTATTACTTCATCAGAATTAAAGCCTATTAACTTCAAAACATTTTCATAAAATAATTTTTCAGGTTTTCTATAACCTAACTTGTAAGAAACCACTACATGATCAAATAATTCATTCAACTTAAATTTTTCATTTAAGTACTCAAAACGATATTTTTCATTATTTGTTGCTAAAACACTAACCACGCCTGCAACCTTCAATTCTTTGATGAAAACAACCATCTCATTATCAAGAGCACCATCGTTAAACCAATAATTAAGTAAAGAATTAACATCATCAAATCCCCAATCAGAAACAAAAGGCTCAACCTCATCTTTAAGATCCTTTAAACCCTTTTGACAATCAGCTAAAGAATTTTTAAAAAAAGGTATAATTTTCTCCATCTCAATACCAAATTCTCGGTGCAGTCTATTACTAAATAAATCTGAAGAATGAAAAACCATACCATCAAAATCAAAAACTATTGCTTTTATCATTAAAAACACTAAAAAAACAAGTTATAAAAAGGTTTCTAAGAAATTAATTATCTAGGAACCATATTACCTGTCAACATTCTTACAGCAAACATTCCAATCAATAAAACAAACACTACTCCAAGAACTTTAGGATGAAAAAGTGTTAGCCAGAAAGCTGCTTCTCCCACACCGGACGTAGTTCCTTGAACAAAAGCCTGACCCAAACCAGTAGTTCCTTCAGGAGCTGCTGCAAAAAAAGTTTTACCAACAGCTGCTGCAAGCATAAAGATCGCTACAACTATAATGCTCCAATGTGCTAATTTATTATCTTTTATAGTTTCAAGGAAATCTTTTTCCTTAACTCCAAACATCATAAAAAGCATAAATAAGAAAATCAAGAAAATTATAAAAATAATAAACCACGGTGAAAGTATAGTTACTATATTAAGAGCACTCTTAGAAAACAAAAGAATACCTCCAAGAGATGCAGCAATAAGTGCATGTACACCTTTATTATCTCCTAACAATTTATACCTTTCCAACAAAGCATAAACTACAACAAAAACAAAAAATACTGGAAATAAAAAACTAAAATGTTGCAATAATCCCAAATCTAAAAACGAAACCATCTTTTTATTTCTTAAACATTTCTCCTAAAGACTTGAAAAGTCCTTCTCCTTTAGTTTTTTTGTCAGGTGCTGTAACAAACCATATAATGATTGCAAACACTAATATAATTACAATTAAGGCTTGCGTATCAGGAGCCGAAAGCCATGAAAGCCATCTAGGCATTCCTTGTGCAAACCAGCCAGCCGCTCTTCCAAATATATAAAAAACCACAACCATTGCGATAAACACAATAAATCCATGTATATCTTTACCCCAGCTAGCCTCTACACCCCAAAGCCCTATTATGATAAACAACATTACTAAAGCAATTAATACTGCAGCTATATTCGGTAATGCAGTATTTATTATATTAACAACATCCGCATTTGCAGGATATCTTCCTAAAACGTGAGGTATTACAACTGAAAGTGCAAGCACAAGCGCCACTACACCATCTAATCTAGGATTATCTTTAAAAATTTTAGATTTTCTAAGAACTGCAAACACTACTGAAAAAATTAAAATGAATGGAAGTATAACATCCGTTAAACCAAGAGATTCTAAATAATAAAGCGCACCAGTCAATCTTCCTCCGCCATAAGTTTGTAAAACCATTTAATCACCTTTTTCTTCTTTTTTCGATCCGGCTTCACTACCTTTACCACCAGTGACCCAGTACATAAACACAACAATAAGTACAAGTAAAAGAATTGCACCTACAAAATTAGTATGCCAATATTTTCCAATATAATTAATGAATGGATATAACCATCCGAGAGCATTCATAAATATCAATATAACACCTAAACCAATTATAATCATAAACGCAGTTCTCATTGGACCCTTTCCAATCATAACATCCTCTTTATGACTAAAGAACGCACCAATAAGTAACAAGAAACATACAACTACAATTAACAATAAAGCAACATTAGCCATCGCATTATTAACAACGGCAACCAATCTCGTCGATGCCACCACTAAAAAACCAATTACAAAAGCAACCATCGCATTAAGATTTTTCTTAGTATACTCTGCATCACCAACCCTGTCTACTCCGAATATACGAGTTTTCTCAAAAATTGCAAAAACTATACTAAAAACTAATAGAAATGGTAGCACAACATCATAAACACCTAATCTACCAAAAAATTCTATAATACCTCCAAAAAGAGTTTCTTCTACCATTAACATATAATTTAATAAAAATGCATATATAAACTTTTCTATTTATTTATATAGAAAACAATAAAACATATAAAGACGAAACAAATGCATAATTCCATTATGCTAGACAATAAAGATTTCACAAATATGTTAAAAGAAGTTCAAGACTTTGATAGTCAAAGAGAAATTCTTATTAAAAAATCAAGAGATGTATTAAAACTCTCTAAACAATTAATTTATTCAGTTCACAGATCAGACTTGAAAGAATCAAACAAACTTGCAGTCTCAATAAAAAAAGAATTAAAAGTACTTAATTCTATAATCGGCAAGAACAAAAAAATGTATAAACAAGGCAGCTACAAAGTAGCAGTTCAAGAATATGTCGAAGCAATGTTATACTATCACTTTGTTAAAGATAATAAAATTTGTACAAGAAAAGAATTAGATGTTGAAACAGATTATTACTTATTAGGTCTCGCAGATCTCTCAGGAGAAGTATTTAGAAAAGCAGTACATGAAGCATCTAAAGGTAACTACAACATTGTTTTCGTAATACGAAATCTTGTTGAAGAAATTTATGCAGAACTACTTAAATTTAACATACGAGAAAGCGATTTAAGAAGAAAATTCGACGCCATCAAATATGACCTAAACAAATTAGAAGATTTATGCTTACAATTAAAATTAAAAGAAAAAGCTTAAGGGGGTGCTTTTTATGAAAAAAATAATACTTATAATTAGTCTTATAACATTATCAATTTTAGTTACAGCTTGCTTTCCAACACAATGTCCTGAACCAAAAATAATTAATTATGAAACAGGAGAATGTTGCGAAGACCTTAATTACAATCACATTTGCGATTCTAAAGAAACAGAAATTAAATTTCCAGGAGAAAAAATAGAAACTCAAGAAAAAACAGAAAATTCTAGTGAAGAAAAAAATACTACAAAAATTAATGAAGAATTAGAAGAAGAAAAAGAAAAAACGAACATAGACAATCCTGTTGCAACAATCAAAACTAACATGGGCGATATGGAAATAAAATTATTTTCTTCAAAATCACCTATAACTGTTACAAACTTCATCAACCTTTCAGAACAAGGATACTACGACAATCTAATTTTCCACAGAGTTATTGAAAATTTCATGATTCAGGGCGGAGATCCTAATGGTGACGGCACAGGTGGACCAGGTTACGCAATTCTTGACGAGTTCGATAAAAGTCTAAATTTTGATAAAGAAGGAATTCTTGCAATGGCTAATTCAGGTCCTGATACAGGAGGTTCACAATTCTTTATTACACTAAACAAAACAGAATGGCTTAATGACAAACACACCATATTTGGCGAAATTATCGAAGGTAAAGACATTCTATTTGAGATAGCTTCAGTTGAAACTGCAATAGGAGACAAACCTATTGAAGACGTGATTATTGAAACAATAATAATTAAAGAATAGAATAATGTTTCAATACAAAGGAATAAGTATCGAATGGCTAGGTCATTGCTGTTTCAAGATAATTTGGGACAACCAAATTATTTTCATCGACCCTTACTTAATCTACAAAGAACATGAAAAAGCAGATGTAATTCTAATCACCCACGAACATGTGGGCCATTTCAGTATCCCAGACATAAAAGAACTATCTAAGCCCGATACAAAAATAGTATGCACAGAAAGAGTTGCCACCAAAATTGACGCACCATTTATAACAATAATGCACAATAACGAAACTATCAAAGGAGAAAATAGCTCAATCCAAGCAATACCTGCCTACAACTTAAAATCCATTATACATCAAAAAGGAAAAGATAATGGTTACATTATAACTATAGATAAAATAAGAATATATCACACAGGAGACACAGATTTCACCCCAGAACTTGCAAATATAAAAAACATTGATATTCTCATGATCCCTATCAAAGGCAGAGCTTGCATGAACCTAGATCAAACACTAGACTTCATTCACCACACAAAACCAAAAATAGTTATCCCGATGCATTACAACCCTTCAATTGACAGAAAACTACTACAAAAATTCATACATAAAATAATAAATAGTAAGATTAAATTAGGATAACAATTGCCTAAAAGTCTAAATTTTTAATAAAATATATAAATTCAATAGAAACTCTAAACTTAAAATGCTAAGAACACACACTTGCGGAGAATTAAACAGTAAACATATTGGAAAAAACATTACACTAGCAGGATGGGTAGATTCTATCAGAACACACGGTGGAGTAAATTTCATCAATATAAGAGATCGTTACGGTGTAACACAAGTAGTTTTCAAGGACGATTCATTTAAAGAACTTAAACAGGAGTTCGTTATCCAAGTAAAAGGCAAAGTAAATAACAGACCCTCTCCAAATAAAAAAATACCTACTGGAGATATTGAAATTGAATGCGAAGAACTAAAAATAATAAATAAATCAGAAATTCTCCCTATTGATTTATCGGGAACTGTAGAAAGCACAGATGAGACCAGATTAAAATATAGATATTTAGACCTAAGAAGACCTGAAAATGCAAATAAACTAATTTTCAGGCACAAAGTTATCACTGCTGCAAGAGATTTCCTTAACAAAAACAATTTTTTAGAAATTGAAACACCTATGCTAGTTAAAGCAACACCTGAAGGTGCCCGAGATTACCTTGTTCCAAGTAGAGTTAATCCAGGAGATTTCTACGCATTACCACAAAGTCCGCAGTTATATAAACAAATACTAATGGTAGCAGGATTCGACAAATATTACCAAGTCGCTCGCTGCCTTAGAGATGAAGACTTAAGGGCCGATAGACAACCAGAACATACCCAAATTGACTTAGAGATGAGCTTCGTTGAACAACAAGACGTAAGAGGTATGGTTGAAAAATTAATGAAACATTTATTCAAAAGATCTAAAAATATAGATATTGAAGATTTTCCAGTATTTTCATACGCAGAAGCAATGGCAAGATTCGGGAGCGATAAACCAGATATAAGATTCGGTTTAGAATTAACAGATGTCACAGAAATCACTAAAAACTCATCATTCAAAGTTTTTAATGAATCTGAACACGTAGTGGCCCTTGTTATTGATAAAGAATTTTCAAGAAAAGAAATTGATAAACTAACAAATGTTGCAAAAACATACAAAGCAAAAGGTCTTGCTTACTTCAAAGTTTTAAAAGACAAATTTGATGCGGGAATTGCAAAATTCATAGAACCTAAAATTGAAAAACAGCTTAGAATCTTACTTAAACTTAAAGACAATCAAACAGTTCTATTTGTAGCCGATAAAAAGAAAATTGCACAAATCGCTATGGGTAATGTAAGACTAGCCCTCAGAGATAAACTCGAACTTGCAAAACCTAACACATTCAAACTTGCATGGGTAAACGACTTCCCACTATTCTCTTTCAATGAAGAATTAAACAAGTGGGAACCCGAACATCACATGTTTTCAATGCCAAAACCCGAATTTATTAATAATTTCGAAGAATGCCCTGAGAAAGTACTCGGCGATCTATGGGACCTAACATTAAACGGTATTGAACTTGCATCAGGGTCTATAAGAATCAGTAACCCCGAAATTCAAAAACGGATCATGAAATTCATAGGATTTGACGAGAAACGCGCACAAGAACGTTTCGGATTCTTACTAGACGCTTACAAATATGGTGGTCCAATTCACGGCGGTATGGGGATTGGCATGGACAGAGTAATTGCACTCATGCTAGGAACTGATGATATAAGAGAAGTTATCGCATTCCCAAAAAACAAAAATGCACAATGCCCGATGGACGGATGCCCTAGCAAAGCAGACTCTGAAGCAGTTAAAGAACTTCATCTTAAAATTGTAAAATAATATTTTATTTTTTAACTAATTTATCTAAAAAAGTATAAGGCTTAGAAATAATAACTTTCTTTTCAACAACTTGACCTTCCCCCTATACAACAAACAATACAATCTTTATATACTTCCCATACCACCCCAACTATTAAGATGAACTTAGAAGATGATATAGAGAAAACTAATCGAACTAGATTAATTACTCCTAAACTTTCTCTTGTTTTAACAACACTTCTTAGTTTTTTCCTTACAACTGGATGCGGCGCAATAGATCCAGGAGTTACACCTAAAATAAAGAAATCATCTCCAGCAATAACTACAAAGACATCTACAGTAAGTAATAGGAATGGAGAGTTATCAGAAATGGTAAAAAAATATGTTCCAACTACTATGAAAACTTTAAGAAAAATAATCAAAGCTCCCAAGCTTCAAAAGTGGGACATGTGGTTAAATGATTTCTCATTAATGGGACAGGATACAATAGTTGAAAAATTAGAATCCCCTACAAAAACTATAGAAAGGAGATATTTATTTTTTAACCCTAAAGTAAGGCAGAAAATCAGTCATTATGGAGCGATGCTTAATTTAGCTAAATTAGATGGGATTAAAAATTACGAAACTGATATTGTGTGCTTTGGTTTTCGCTATCACGGCATGGAAATAAAAGATGTGACGATAGAAGTTCAAGGAGTAAATAATAGAAGGTATAAGGAAATAAATACTAATAAATTACATCATATAGAGGCCGGTAAAGAATTTTCTAGAAATGAATCTTACGTAGAAAAAAGACTTCTAAAGTGGATTGATAACAATATGGATAATTATGGTAAAACCATAAAAATAATAGCCTCAATCAATCGTACAAAACTCCTAGCACAATACCGTGACACCATAAAAGGTACAAGAAAAATGCTAGAATATACAGATAAAAAAAGCAGGAAAGAGGACCTTAAAAAGATTAATGCTATAAGAAAATTTAATGGTAATGAACCAGTCAAAGCATATTCGGGAGAGTTACCTTACAAAGAAGACATATATGTAGTCCCTAAGGGCTTATTGGGCCAACTCGGCAAAGGCTACTGCAACGCCAGAATCAAGTGGAGAGTTCGCCTAACAGGAACAAACCATCCAGCTACCGAAGACCAACTCTATCGTGCAATTCCATATATAGGCTCCACAACGAACATAGAAGCAATAAATAAATTTAGAAAAGGGTATAGACCTTCTCTTAAACCATAAAAAAACTTTAATTTAATTTTCCATATCTTTATTTTCTTAAAACAATAGAATCACAATAATTTATCCTTACCCACCACCGATAGTAATAAGTTTCATAGAACTAAATAAAGAAAATGCAATTTATAAAGATTTCTTCTGACTATTCAAAAACTCTTTCCTAAACTCCTCAAACCTATCCTCTTTAATTGCTACCCTAACCCTTTCAATCAATCGTTGCATAAACCAAAGATTATGTATACTTCTGAACCGTTTACCAACAGGTTCTTTAATTTTAGAAAGATGATGCATATAAGATCTAGAATAAGTTTTACATACAAAACAACCACAATCAGAATCAACAGGCTCTTGATCCCTCGCATATTTAATTTTAGTAATATCTATATTTCCTTTAGATGTAAAAAGTGTCCCGTTTCTTGCATTCTTAGTAGGATACACAGAATCAAAACAATCAATCCCTAAACCAACAGCATTCACAACATCAACAGGACTTCCTAAACCCATAACATACCGCGGTTTGTTTTTATCAATTATAGGCAAAACATTATCAAGAACTTCATACATTTCAATTGATGGCTCACCTATTGCCAATCCACCTATTGCAACACCGTCAAAATCCAAACCGTTAATAAAATGTGCACTAATACGACGAAGGTCCATTTCAAAACCTCCCTGGACAATCCCAAAAAGCATCTGTTCATTATTCTCAACAGCATCATGACACTTTTTACTCATCTCTTGCCATTTATGCGTATTCTTAAGCGCAACCATATACTCTTCTCTTGAAGCCCCATAAGGTGCCATATCGTCAAGAGCCATGGCGACATCCGACCCAATTGCTTGATGTATTTTCATAATCTTCTCAGGAGTTATAATTACAGGTTGTTCATTAAAAGGATTAACAAAATGTAAACCTTTCTTTGTCTTACCTTTAAACATCCCTCTAGACATCTGAAAACCTCCACAATCAGTAAATACACAACCTTTAAAATCCATAAATTTGTGTATCCCTCCTGCTTCTTTAACAACATCTTCACCAGGGGCCATTGACAGAACTAAAGCATTACAAATAATATTTTTTAACCCTATAGAATTATAATCATCAGAACTTATACACTTCCCAGTGCCCATAGTAGCAGCAGGCATAAAAAACGGAGTTTCAAACTTACCAGATTTAGTTTCAAATACTCCATAACGAGCTTTCCCTGATTCCGCCTTTATCTCAAACATAATTTAAAAGATTAATCAGATGGTTAAAAAGATTACCCTTATTTACTAACAGATTAAACATCATTTTTCAATTATTTATAACAATATTTAAATATTCTAGAAAGAAATTATCCTTAACAAAGAGGTGCTAAAATGAAAAAAATGTCATTATTCATATTATTAAGTATAGGGTTGTTAATATTAAGTAGCTGCAAACAGACAGCATCAGTATGCAACGCCATGAGCGACAGTAACAAAGACCATTGCTATCAAAAATTCGCAGTCTCTGGAAAAGTTGTAGATTTATGCGACCAAATTGTTGCACCTGCACCAAGATCCAAATGCTATATCTTACTAAATAGAGAACTTATGGAACCTTTAATATGTAAAAGAATGGCAAACCTTGTCATGGATAGTATGTCATACGATCCGGAACTATGTTGGCAAGAACTTGCAATAAATCTAAAAGATCCAGATTTTTGTGGCGGCATAAGTCCTAATTATCGTAGAAACTCACCATCTAACATAGACGTAACATTCTATGTAAGCAATGATGACTGCATACAATTATCCAGCTAAAAATTTATAAACTCTTTATTTTTTCTTTCATTGTATGGACGAATACGTAAGATCAATATTTGAAAACGCAATATTAAGAGAACAATTAGCTCAAAAAACATATCTTGAGCTATCAAAAAAAACAAAATCAATAACTCTAAAAAGACTATTCGAAAAATTAGCATCAGAAGAACAAATTCATGAAAATCTTTTCAAAAAATTAAATCTAGAAACTCTTAAAATTGTTAATAAAACGCAATTATCAGAACTTAATCTATTAAAAAACATTAACAAAAATGAACTATTCTCTCATGAAATTAAAAATATAAACAACACTCTCAATTTTGCAATAAAAGAAGAACAAAAAGCAATTGACGATTATTCACTCCTAATAAATCATCTCGAATTCGGAGAAGTACAAACTACATTTAAAGAAATGGTTACTCAAGAAAAACGTCACAAAACACTCCTACAAAAAGTAAAACTAGAATTTAACAACGATGATTGGAATTCTTTATTATAATTATAAAAAATAATATTAAAAAAAATTAATAAATTTGTTTATAGCACCTAGGTATAGGAATTACATCTCTAATGTTAGATATCCCAGTAATAAACATTAAGAATCTTTCAAATCCTAAACCAAATCCTGAATGAGGCACTGTACCAAATCTTCTCGTATCTAAATACCATTCGTAATCACTTTTATCCAATCCTTTTTCTTTAATTGATGCTACCAATAAATCATAATTTTCTTCTCTTTGACTTCCGCCAATAATTTCACCAATCTTAGGAACTAAAACATCCGTACCTCGAACAGTTTTTCCATCCTCATTAACCTTCATGTAAAAAGATTTAATCTCTTTAGGATAATCATATACTATTACTGGACACTTAAAATGTTCCTCCGTAATATATCGCTCATGCTCTGAACCAATATCTACACCCCAATCAGGTTTAACATCAAACTTAACCTTTGCTTTCTTCAAAATATCAATTGCTTCAGTATAAGTAATCCGTTTAAAGGTAGCATTCGAAACAGCTTTTAATCTATCCAATAATCCAGACTCTATTTTCTCATCCATATACTTCAAATCATCTAATGAATGCTCTAACATATGTTCTATTAATGATTTCAAAAATTCTTCTTCAAGATCCATCAAATCGTCAAGTTCATAGAACGCCATTTCAGGTTCAATCATCCAAAATTCAGCACCATGCCTATATGTTGTAGATTTTTCAGCCCGAAATGTTGGTCCAAAGGTATAAATTTGAGATAACGCAGTTGCAAATAACTCTCCCTCTAATTGACCGCTTACTGTCAAAAAGGTTTTCTTAGTAAAGAAATCCTTATCATAATCAATCTCATTATTCTTAGTCATTGGCGGCTTCCCAACATCAAGAGTGGTAACTTGAAACATATCCCCAGCACCTTCACAATCACTAGCAGTAATTATGGGCGTATGAATATAAAAGAATCTTTTATCATTAAAAAATTTATGAACCGCAAAAGCCAATTCACTTCTAATTCTATATAAAGCTCCAAACAATCGCGTTCTAGGTCTAAGGGTTACATTACCTCTTAAATAATCTAAATCCAAATTTTGCTTTTGCAAAGGATACTTTTCAGGATCAGCAAAACCATACACTTGAATATGCTTAGCCTGAACTTCTAAACTTTGGCCTTTTCCAGGAGATTTCACTAATTCACCCTCAATCTTAACTGAAGCCCCCAATGTTAATTTTTTAACTTCATTTTCATAATTATCTAATTTAGATTCAGCTATTACTTGTATATTATGAGAAGTTGAACCATCATTAATCTCAATAAAAGACAGAGTTTTAGAATCTCTTTTAGTCATTACCCAACCGCAAATAACTATACTTGCTTTAGGTTTATTATCTTCAAAAATTTGTCGTATTTCAGTTCTAGTTAACATATAATCACCCTTAACATATATTTATAATTAAAAAACAGAATACTGGAAGTATTTTTATAGTTTTAGTTTTAATTATAGATAATCACATATAATTTAACAACAATATCGATTAATTTATATATTAAAATTGAAAATCAATAACTTATGTTAGTAGACGTACACTGCCACTTAGACATGATTGAAAACTTAGACGAATCTATAAAACACGCCATAAATACAGGTCTAAAATCAATAATTACTAATTCTGGAAATTTAGAATCATGCAAAGCAAATATCCTGATTGCAGAGTCATATCCAATTGTAAAACTTGCTCTAGGAATATATCCTCTAGATGCATTAAAAGAAAATTACAAAAAAACAATAGAATTCATAACAAAAAACATTAAACAAGCAGTCGCAATAGGGGAAGTAGGACTAGATTATCACCTCCCAGAATTCTCAGATAAAAAATCAATAGATATTCAAAAAAAAGTTTTCCAAAAACAAATAGAAATTGCAGAAAAAGCAAAACTTCCAATAATTGTACATTCTAGAAAAGCTGAACTAGACATAATCGAAATGTTAGAAAGTTCAAAACTTAAACATATAATTCTACATTGTTTTGGAGGAAAATTGAAACTTGCAAAACAAGCAACTGAAAATGGTTGGAACCTTTCAATACCTGCTTCAATCACTAGAGCAGAACATTTTCAAAAAATAGTAGAACAAACAAATATATCACAACTCTTAACAGAAACAGACTCGCCATATCAATCACCGTACTATGGACAAAAAAATGAACCGTCATTTATAATTGAAGGCGTAAAAAAGATTGCCGAAATAAAAGGAATAACATTAGAAGAATGCAAAAAAAATATATTTATGAACTTTCAAAAAATCTTCTAAGAAGTAAGCTTTAAAAACTTCTTTCTGTTTAACATCATTATGACAACAATAAAAGAAACACCATACTTTTCAAAAAAAATTGGCGAATTAGTTAAAGGGTGTCAACTTTGCGTACAAGGAAAAAAACTAGTTTTAGTTGTCACAGGTTTATGTTCAACTAAATGCTACTACTGCCCCCTATCTGACCAAAAAAAAGACAAAGACTTGGTATGGGCAAATGAATGGCAAACAGATAAAGATAAAGACATTATTAAAGAAGCAGAACTATGTAATTCTAAAGGAGCAGGTTTCACCGGTGGAGATCCGCTCATAGTACTTGAAAGAACAATTCACTTCATAAAAATTCTAAAACAACACTTCGGACAACAATTCCATATCCACCTTTACACGCCTTTAACTTTAGTTACTAAAGACAAATTAAAAGAATTAGAAAAAGCAGGACTTGACGAACTAAGATTTCATCCAGATGTAGAAGATGATAAACTCTGGAACAAAATCGAACTCGCAAAAAACATGAACTTTGACCTGGGAATAGAGATTCCAGTCATTCCAGGAAAAAAACAAAAAACAATCAAACTTATTGATTTCATCAAAGACAAAGTACAATTCCTTAATCTAAACGAACTCGAAATGTCAGATGCAAACTGCTGCAACCTAAAAAATCACACAACTAAAGATTACTTATCTTACGGGGTTAAAGGAAGCGAAGAACTTGGCATTGAACTCCTAGAATATTGTAAAAGCACTAACTTAAATGTACACTACTGCACTACTACACTTAAAGACAGAATACAACTTGGTGAAAGAATTAAAAGAAGAGCAAAAAACATTAAAAAGCATTACGATATTACAACAGAAGAAGGTTTACTTATCAAAGCCGTAATTTACTTAGATGAACTAAAACCAGGTACAGGATATCGAGAAAAACTAAAACAGAATAATACAACAATCATCGAAAAGCTAAAAATTATACAAAAAAAGCTAAAATTTCATACAGACCTTGACGAAATAAAACCCAGATTAGTTTGTTCAAGAAAAAACCTTGAAAAAAATCTAAAACAAATCAAATTACTCGACCTAGTTCCTGCAATAGTGGAAGAATACCCCACTCATGATGCTATTGAAATAGAAATAGAATTTCTCTAAAATAACAATATTTATATATAAACAAAGTAATTTATATCTAAAAATAAGAGGTGATTAAATGGCAATTATACCTTCCGCAGCTATGGAAAGAGTTCTACGTAATTCAGGCGCTAAAAGAGTAAGCGATTCTGCCAAAAAAGCTTTTGCTGAAATTCTTGAAAAAAGAGGAATCGCAATAGGAGAACAAGCAATAAAAATTGCAAGAAATTGTGGACGTAAAACAGTTCTTGATTCAGATATAAAAATGGTACGACTATGAAAATAAGTATAGACACTAAAGAAGATAGTTCAGATGATATAAAGAGACTTATTTCCATGCTCCAAAGCTTTGTTGAACATAAACATCATTCCAGTTCAGATTTTAATGACGTGTTTAATAATACTCCCTCTAGTGAAGAGAAAACAGAAAAACCAGGTGGAATTTTCAATATGTTTGGCTCTACACCGACAACACCCGCTTTACCTGAACCAGAAAAAAAATCAGAACCGAAACCAATAGTTATTGAATACTAATGAAAAAAATCGACAAACTTGCAAAGGATATTGAACTTATCAAAAAAGAAATTCTTCCTAAAGAACCTGAACATTTCAATGTAAAAGATATTATTCACGCTTTTTTCGGAGCCCTAGTCGTAGGTCTAACTTTTATGTTTAAAGGACTTCTTTTAGAATCAAGTCTAAGACTCAGTTGGACAAATATTGTTGTTATAATCATCACTACAGTCGTCATAATTACTCTTGAAATATATTTCATAGGCTACAGCAGAGTAACTACTAAAAAAGAAAGGAAACCTGGACAATTTGTTATCAAAAGATTTATCACAGTTTATCTAATTACACTTACAGTATCACTATTTCTTATCAACATATTCGGCATATCATCTATCGCAGGAAACGTATCAAACGTATTCAAGCTAGTATTTGTACTCGGAATGCCCTGCGGAATAGGAGCAACCCTTGCAGATCTTTTTAAAAAATACTAAAATAGGTAAATATATAAAGAAACTACAAAAAATTCTAACCATAATGAGGTGAACACTATGTTTGATTTTTACGTAAAAAAGTTTAAAGAAAAGAAAAAAGAAATTATGAGTATAAAAGAATTTACAAAATATGTTTCAGACGGTGTTGACTCCTTAGAAAGGCACTACGCAAGAAAAGAAGCAGAAAAAAGTATTCCAGAACCAGTTAAAGAACAACAACACTCTACAACTACAATTTATTAAATATCAATAATTTTTCCTTTTTTACCAACATTGATTACTTTAGTTTTACCAATCATTTCTTCAATACCTTCAGCTTCATGCACATGAGAACAAAGCAAAATATCCGGCTTAAAAGTATCAATAGCCTTTCTTACAGCTGAACTTGGAGGAACAAATGCAGAAAACTTTTCCATCATACTACCTTCAGGATGTACATGAGTTACCATAATCTTTTTTTCCAATTCCTTAAGATAATTATGACCTTTTTTTAGAAGTTGAAACATCTCTGGCTCAGATATAGGCGCAGCAGGACCAACATTAGTAGCGCCTCCAGCTCCAAAAATGCCAACATCCTCATAAACTACAGAATAACCATGAATATTCTTAACATCATATACTTGTGCCAAAAAATCTGCAGTCGCAACACTTTCATGATTTCCGGGTATAATCAAAACTTTTTTACCCACTTTCTTAAAAGGACCAATTATATTTTTAGTTGAACTATCAAAATGGGTTAAATCCCCGCACAATATAACTAAATCAACATTCTCTTCTTCAGCTCGTTTAGCTAATTTCTTAGCCAAATTACTATCCCCGTGTATGTCTCCAGATGCGAGTATCTTCATTTTAATAACCTCTAAGCATTGGAGGCTTGAAAGGTTTACTTTCATTGTCTCCAGATGCGAGTATCTTCATTTTAATAACCTCTAAGCATTGGAGGCTTGAAAGGTTTACTTTCATTGTCTCCGGATGCGAGTATCTTCATTTTAATAACCTCTAAGCATTGGAGGCTTGAAAGGTTTACTTTCATTGTCTCCGGATGCGAGTATCTTCATTTTAATACAATACAGAACAATCTACAACTTATAAAGCTTTCGGAATTAGTCATTTGAAAGTAATAAAAATTATTTAGATTTTTTAGGGGCAGTTATCTTCGGTAAAGGTATTGGTGACGGAAGATTCATTTCCTTACTCAAGATCAAAGCTTGAATATTACACTTAACCAGGGCCGTATTCAATATTAAAGCCATAAGAGAATCATCAAGTTTCT
>JAYENX010000008.1:43602-48571 GCA_034722435.1 Nanobdellota archaeon
GCAGTTATCTTCGGTAAAGGTATTGGTGACGGAAGATTCATTTCCTTACTCAAGATCAAAGCTTGAATATTACACTTAACCAGGGCCGTATTCAATATTAAAGCCATAAGAGAATCATCAAGTTTCTTATCTTTTTTCCATTTATCAAGCACATACTTAGTCACGTCAGCCTTTTCAATAGACATCACATCACCCTCGAGATTGATTTTAGCTAAATTCTTCTTATCAATATCATATGTCGTGACGAAATCAAAAATAAACTTAATTGCATCTCTTTTCTTATCTCCAAATTCTAAAGAATGTTTTACAACATCTTTTATTAAAATATTATTCTTAATACTAATCTTCCCTTTCATGGAATCATTTTTTTCAACATTGATTTTTTTAAAATTAACACCTACAATTGTCATGAATATCACCTAATAGCCTCAAATTTATGCTAATATATAAAGATTTTGAAACAACTTATAAATAACTCTTATTGAAAGATTATTGCAAAATAATAACATTACCCCTTCCTTTCTTAATCTTTTTCACCTTACCAAGATGTTCAAGCTCAGTCAACACTAAAGAAATCTTTGCCTCTGAAGAAAAAAACTGTTTCCGTATCTCTTTTTGTAAAACCTCACCACCATTCAAAACAATAAAATCCAGAATTCTCTTATCAAGCAGATCTTCAACTTTAGATTTAACTTCTGACTTTTCAGATAATTCTTCAAGATCTTCTTTAATCATCCTAGTCACTTTTCTAAAAGAATAAGAAACCAAAATAATCATAGAAATTATCACAGCAATTAAAAGTAATAATCCAATAATTGAACTTATTTTCTTTTCTTCAACAACTTCTTCTTCAGCCACCCCTGCTTCTACTATTTCTAAATCCAAAACTTCATTTTCAATCTTCGAAGAAAGTACTAAATCAAACAAATAATCCTTATTATTAATAATGGAAATATTTTTCTCAACATAAGAAACAAGCAAATCATTTTCAGAATACGTTACAAAAATAGTAAAATTACCTTTAAAAACCGGAAAATTATAATGGCCATCATTAGAAAAATAGACTTGTTTAGGCACGGTATTAATTTCAATTCTAGTCTTAGGTTGAATATTAAGATCCGGATCATAAACAGACCCATACAAATTAGCCGACATGACAAAACTAGAAGTAAGTATAAAGATTAAAAAAAACATAGGAAATATTAATTTCATGATAATTTTTAAAATTCTGAGAAGTATAAAAAACTTATGTGATATAATTTAAAAAAATAAAAAATAAAAATTTATTTTCTCTCTGCAAGTTCATAAATAACTTTCAGAGCTACTAACAATGCCGCAGGTCCAACAAACGCCGCCATATTATCCAAGATTCCTTTCAAAGGATAAATTTGCAATACTGCTGGAAGTGCTGCTGCAAAAAGTAATAAAGCAACACTTGCAACCAAGAACGGTTCTGACTCTTTTTTCGTTACATTAAGTAATCCAACGATTAAACCTAAGATTACCAATATCCAAGTTACTGTTACTAAAGCTTGACCGGACTGTAGTTGTGGGAATAGACCTGCTACAACTGCTAATGCCATTACAATTAAAAAAGCATAACTGCCAATTTTCTTATCCATTGTCTATACCTCCTTTTAGACTTATAAGTCTAATTAACACTGAACATGAAACTACATATATAAACACTCGTTACCCTTACATAGTACTAATTAACAGAATCTAAAACTTGATGAGCATTTCTCGCAGTAAAACAATTCTCCAACTTAACCAATTCTTTACCAAACTTAACTTTTAAATTTGTAACAAGATAATCCTTTTCTTTATTAGATACTCTCGCATATTTATCTGCCAAAAATAAACCATAAGGATAACCAGGAAAAATATAATCTTTCGAATTTTGAATTAAAGAACCTAAAAAGTTTTCTGTGAATTCAACTTTAAAAATATATTTCGAATGTTTATTGAACTTAGCATAAGAGACTCCATCCACAGTACAATACCATGGATAATCTAATCCCTTAGAAGATTTATGTAAAACACCTATAACAGAAATACCAGATATTAATTCCGTAGAAGTCTTAGATACACCCATCAATATTTTTCCTTCAAGCTTATTCATAAAATCTCTTTCAAGAGCAAATTTTGCTTGTAAAGAACCGTCAAGTACAACAACATCAGAATCCACCTCAAGAGCAAGTTCAATCTCAAGTAACCTCCTCACACAACCCCCAATAAGAGAAATATCAACCCTTTCTTTTCCTTGCTTTAAATCAGAATCATCAATATCAAAAATAAATTTCTGACCATTAAACAAATCAGCAACATACTTCCCGTCACAAATTGACGTCAAACAATAAAATTCTTTTTTAATTTTAGAAAGTTTCCGTTCTGCATTAAATACAACACAATAAACTCGAATAAAATGCAAAGAAAAATCTGAAGAAGCCATCAATTCAGCATTCCCTCCATCAATAAAAGCAATATTTAAATCTTGATCAAGCACTTCAATTTTATGAAACGATTCTTTAGGAATATCAACAGAAGAATCATAAGAAATCACATTTAAAATTGCATCAATTATTTTTTGCATTATCCATCAATATCTTTATACCAATCAGGCATAAGATTAAATACCTCAAACTGTCGCTTTAAACCTTCAATAAAATCAATCTTAGGTTCATAACCCAATAAGTCCTTAGCTTTAGATATATCAGCAAAAGTTATAGGAACCTCTGTAGCAGGCTTATCTAAATGAATAAGTTCACCTTTTCCAAACAACTGTTTTACTTCATTAGCTAAATCAATAACAGTAATAGGCTTTCCTGTTCCAACATTAATTATTTCATATTCTAAATTTTTATCAAGAGCTAATATCAAACCAGCAACTTCATCATCAATATAAGTACTATCTCTACCCATCTTACCGTCTCCATAAATAGTCATAGGTTTTCCTTGATATACTTGTCTAATAAACCTCTGTGCAGCCATACCATAAGCTCTTTGAAGTGGACCATAAATAGGTCCAAAAATTCTAACCACAGTAATAGGAAATTTGTAAAGATAGTGATAAGTATAACACATTATTTCGCCCATTCTTTTTGTAGCTGCATATGGAGATATAGGTTTTGAAACGTCATCATCCTCTTTAAAAGGAACATTAGTTCTTCCACCATAAACACTCGAACTACTTGCAAATACAAAATTCTTTATTTGAAATTTTGCACAAAGCTCAAGCAAATTTACAGTTCCATCAATATTAACATCAGCATAAAGTCTAGGTTTTTTCAAAGAATAAGGCACTCCTGCCATTGCAGCCAGATGAACAACTTTATCAAACCGTTCTTTACTAAATAACTGTTCAAGTTTTTCATATTCTCTTATATCACATTCAACAAATTTAAAACTACCCACTTTATCTGAAGATTCAAAACCTGAAAACTCTTGAAGTTTATCAAAAATATTTTTAATTATTTCAAAATCAAATTTTTCAGGTTGTTCGGCAATTGTCAATCTGCAAAGATCAAGATTAAATTCTTTAGCATCTTTAGAATAATATTCATTAAAATTATCTATGGCAACAACATCATCGCCTCTTTGTAACAAAGCCCTAACTAAAAATGAACCAATAAAACCAGCACCACCAGTAACCAAGATTTTCATACTAAAAATATATTTGTTACTATTTAATAAATGTTACGAAACTTTATAAATTAAAGATAAAAAAAATAAAACATAACGACAGAGGTGCATAATTACATGGAAGAAGAAAAAAGATTAGAATGTCCTTTTTGTAAACAAACGCTTAATAGCATTATTTTTTCTGATATGACAGCCATAATCTGTCATTGGTGTCAAAACAAGATTAAACTTCCAACAAACTAAACATTTTTAATAAATTTTCACAAAATTTAAAAACCAAGATTGTTTTATTTTTATAAAATGATTTACACTATAATAAACCTAATAGTCACTTTTTCAAAAATTCACCCATATTTATCATTAATTCTCATAACTACATTACCCATTACAGAACTAAGAGCTTCAATCCCTTACGGAATATTAGCATTAAACCTTCCCTGGTTAAAAGTGTTCGCCATATGCGTTCTATTCAATATTTTAATAGGAGCACTTCTATACCTATTAATTGGAAAAATAATTTGGCTCTTCACAAGAATTAAATTCATAGATAAATTATATAATAAATATGTTGAAAAAAATCAAAAGAAAATCAAAAAATATATTGAAAAATACGGAGAACTTGGTATTGCAATCTTTATAGGAATTCCTTTACCAGGATCAGGAGTTTACACGGGTTCAATCATTGCATATGTTCTAGGATTAAAATACAAAAAGTTTATAATCGCCAACATTATAGGGGTTCTTATTGCAGGAACCATTGTAACCATCATAACACTATCAGGAAGCGGAATTTTCAATGTTTTCTTAAAAGGAATATGAGAAAAAAAACACTTAAAGAACAAAAAAAAGAATTCGAAACTGCGTTATTAATTGCTTTCGGAATTTTCTTAATAATAATTATCGCAAGCGTTTTAGTTTCAGACAATGGAAACAAAATAGGAATTTCAGGACACGCAATTGAAAATCTTAATAATATTAATAGTATTAACAACAATTGCATGCCGAATCTTACAATCATCATTATAAGTATAATAATTTCAATTTCATATCTACTATTACTACATCACTACTACAAAAAAATAAACCAAAAGAAACCTAATTACACAAATATAATAATTTTATTCTCCATCAACACTTTACTCTACTTACATATTTATTTCAAAACACTCTGCGAAGGTTATGAATATATCAAAATGATTAGTTTAATATTACTTACATTCTTTATAGTCATCACATTCATTTATGTCAGCATATTTCAAGACAATTATAAAAAAAAGAAAATACTTCAATAAACTAATAATTATTTAAAAAAAGTAATTAAAATATC
>JAYENX010000009.1:0-18548 GCA_034722435.1 Nanobdellota archaeon
GGATATGGAAGAGTTTCTTGATGTGTTGGAAACTAAGTTTAAAATAGTTGATAAGAAGTCATTTTTTATTATTGATGATCTTAAGAGGGAGAGTTTTATGAGCAATCTTATGTTTTTGGAATAGTTTCTATATTTGTCAGAAGATTTTCAATGTTTGTGAATAAAGACTTTTAAATCTTATTTGTTTATCTAAATTGATGTTATCTAAAAATGAAATAGTTGTACTTAAACAGATTAGAGAAAATTCTAGAGAGACCTTATCAAGTATGAGCAAGAAAATTAATATTCCTATATCTACTATTTTTGAGATATTGAAACGGTTAGAGAGAAAAGTGGTGTCAAAGCATGTTTCGTTATTGGATTTTTCTAAGCTAGGTTATGGGTTGAAAGTTAATTTTCTTTTGAAAGCGTCTGATAAAGATTTATTGAGGCAGTTTTTGGTGCAAAATTCTTCGATTAATGATGTTTCAACGTGTTTGAATGAACATGACTTTTATATTAAATGTATTTTCTCTTCAATGAAAGATTATTCTAACTTTAAGGATGAACTTGAAAAGAATGGTGCTGATTTTGAAGAAACATTTGTTCTTGAAGAACTAAAAAAGGAAGGTTTCTCTAATTTCTGAATAGTTTCCGAGATTTATTTTATGTTCGTAAATGTTTTGTTTTTATTCGGAGTATCGTCGACATTTCTTGAATAAGCTACTTTAAAACTCTTCACTCATTGAAGTGTATGAGATTAAACCAAATAATTGCAACTGCATTGATAGGGGCTACAGCTCTTATGATTCCTGGAACAGCTGATGCTTTGTCTACTAAAGGTCAAGCTTATCTTGACCATCTTAGAAGTAAAAGACAAGTAGTACAGATTGAAAAGAGTTCTTCAAGGTCTGTGGTTCGACCTATGCATTCTAATGTATCTAGTTTGAGTGATTTTGATAGCGGTCTTCTTTATCGTGATTCTAAAACTTTACGTGAAATTAAATCTAAAAATAATAAAGTTAAAGCTGAAACTAAAGCTAAAAGTTATATTAAATCTAGAACTAAAATTAAACCTAGATCTAGATCTAAAGTTGATGTTCTTAATAGAAGAAAAATTTATTCAGGTAAGGTACGGTTTGAATATGGGCAGAATTTGGAGGATAGGTTGAAGCCTGGTTTTAGTCCTTATGTTCCGGAAAGTGTTGCTTTAGGTCTTTCTCGAGTTGATTATGATGTTAGGAATTCTTTTAATAAAATGATGACTGATAGAGGTTCTTATGCTGATGTTATTGGTTTTATGAAGGATAAGACTGAGAAGCAAAAACTCTTGGCGGTGAGAAGTATGGCTGGTTTAGCGGGAAGTATGATGTACGATCATACTCAGAATACTGATAGAGTGGAGAAATCTGAATTTTTTAACAGGTTACAGAATGCTTATAATGATGAGAAAACGAAGTACGGTGTTTGTAGGCATATACATGGCGTAATATCTGAGATGGCGCGTGATATGGGTTTAGGAGCTTTTAGTAGTTCAGTGAACTCCTCGGCTGGTGGTCATGTTGTATCGACTGTTTATACTAAAGATCTTGGTTGGCTTGTTGTGGATTATAGTACTATACATGTTACTGGAGCTAGAACTTTGAGTAAAGCTTTAAATTATTATCAGTTGCAGCATGATGAAATAACTTTTGATCATAATGTTTTTGATGGAACTCATAAAGGTAAAGTTTATTCTGAAGGGTATGAACAGATGAATGAGTTCCTTGGAATTCATAAAAAAGGTATTTGTGCAGATACTAAAGATGTATTGTTAAGGCGGAATGTAGTTGATAGGACAAGGTTAGTAGTAAAGAATTCTCCTAATGAAAGATCTGTTACTTACAAGGCTAAACAAAAATCTGCTGTTGGTGATGGTGGTTCAGAGGGTGGATTAGTGGTTAAGTATGGGGAGATTGACTGGAAAGATTGGAAAGGTACTACTGCGAAAGTTGCTGCTTTAGGTTATGGACATGATGGGGTTGATTCGAAATCGTTTGGTGGTCTTATCAGGATGACTAATGAAGATGTTGATTATAATATTTTAAGGTTTTATGGGGTATATGGGTCTAAAGATTCTGGGAGTTCAGGATCGAGGGTTGTGCTTGGCGGGGATATTTTTAAGGAAGTATCTCGATCAGGGAAAAAGTCTCAACATCCAAAATCCGTTGTTGATGATTTTCTTCTTACAACCGGATTTTCTAAGTATAAACAATCTAAAAATTCAAGAAGTGATTTTTATGTGATGGCACATTTAGATATAGGTTCTCCGGAAGATTATAATTATGATGATGATGGTGTGATCTTTGGTAAGCCAACTATTGTGAATAAAGTTATAGGGTTTAATCAGAGTTTTGCATTTGGAAAGACTAGGCTTGATTTGAATCCTGAGTATGAAGTTACGCCTACTCATAAAATGAAGAATTTCGAAATCTATACGATGGGTCCAGGTGTAAGGTTAAGGGCAAAGTACGGTTTAGGTTCACCAAGAGATTCAATGTTTTCTGAGAGGAAAAAAATTGAAGCGTCAGGTGAATTTTCAATAGGTAGAAATCTTGATTTTGAAATACAGTATGAAAAAACTGAAGATGATTATCATGGTATTAAAATTGTAGATGAGAAAAAGTTTGGCGTTGTTAAGGTGAGATTTTGATACTTGATTTTGTTTATACATTGATGGATAAGTATGGTTTGTTAGAATTTTCTGCAATTTATCAATCTCCTGATGTTCATAAATATTCTCTTGAAAGTAAATTGTTACAAGATTAGTCTTTAAATTAACGAAACGTTTATAAACTGAAAACGCATTTTCTTTGTTCAGAGGTGATAGTTATGGCTAGAAAGAAGGCTAGGAAATCTGCTGCGAAAAGACCAGCTAGACGAAAAGCATCTGTTAGAGTAAGCAAGCCAGCTAATAAATTCAAACAAAATCATGCATGGGGACTTCTAGGTTTATTGTTCAGTCTTGTGAGTTTAGTGTTAGTATACTATAAAGGTGTACAGAGTGGACTTATACTAGCGATACTTGCTATAGTATTTTGTGAGAATCAAAAGAATATCTGGCACTCAAACATTAATGCTTGGGGTACTGTATTAGGTATACTTGCAGTTGTATTGCATTTAGTATTTGTTGGATTATAGAAACATTTTTATTTTATTTATCTTATTCTTTTTTTATTTTAATTGGAGGTTAGAAAAAATGGGAATACAATTAACACCTGAAGAGATGGAACTCGTTAAACAAGGCACGTTAGATCCTGCTAATATAATGGAGCATAGAAAGATACATCCAGTACGTTCAATAAATATTAACGAGGTTGATGTTATTAAGCAAGAGATTCGTGATGTGAATGTGAAGTACAGAGAATCGATTGATAGGAATAAAGAACTTTATGATTTGCTTATAGAAAATCGTGGAGAGAAGGAGAAGTGGCGAAATAAGCTTGCAGAGTTACGTAAGAAAAAGAAAGAATTGTTAGGGTTGATATAAAATGAGGAATTTATTATTTGTATTGTTTGTTTTATTTCTGTTAGTAGGTTGTTCAAGTGAAGTTAGTGAACCTAAACAGGTTGAACCAGTGATTGGTTCGGACACTGAGGTTTTGGATGAAATGGTTTTAGATATTGTAGAAGAAGATTCAGATAATGATGATTCTGTTGAAGAGATTTTAGTAGAAGACGAAATTGATGATGAAGTTGTTATCGAAGAAGAAGTTGTAGAAAAACCTGAAGAAGTAAAAGTTGCTATTAGAGATCAGGAGTTTCAACCTTCGGAGATTACGATTAAACCTAATACAAAAGTTACCTGGACAAATTATGATCGTGAATATCATTTGATATCGGGTGAAGGGTTTGTTTCAAAGATTCTTGGGAGAGGTGGAGTTTTTACGTACTTGTTTGATGTTGAAGGAGAATTTGTGTATAATTGTACAATGGATTCTTCTTTATCTGGAATGGTTGTTGTTGAGAATTAATTTTTATTTTTATATTATTATTATTATTATTATCTTAATTCTAATTGAGATTCTGTGTAAGCGATAATGGTGTTAAGCATTGCATAAGATTCATTTGTTTCTTCTTCTTTTCTTCTGTTTAGTATTTTTCGGCTCATGTATTCTGTTACTTGGTCTTTGTGAGGTTGGCCAATGCCAGTTTTTATAGATCGGGCAAGGCAGGCGTATATTCTGAAGTACCACGCATTCATTCCATCCATTTTGGTTTTTTTAAGTGTAGTTGCTGTCTTAAGAATTTCTTTGAGAAGTATTTCATCTCGTGGACAGTTTTTACCTAGAAGTGTTTCTAATTTTTGGGCTCTTATTTCGGGGGTCATTTATTAGTTTTAAAGAGGGTTTTATTTAAAGCTTGGGTAAAGTTTTTAAATTCTGTATTTGTTTTATTTGTTATGGGACTTCAATCAAGGGTGTTATTGGTGAAAAACGATAAGGTTCTTCTTATTCATAGAGTTAAGAATGGTAAAGAGTATTGGGTTATACCTGGCGGGCATATTGACGAAGGGGAGACTCATGAGCAAGCAGCTATTCGTGAAGTTAAGGAAGAGACTAATCTTGATGTTATTAATCTTTCATTGTTATGGGAAGATGAAAAAGGGTATGTGTTTAAAGCTAAATTTACAGATGGCGAGTTACGGTTTACGGGTCCTGAATTGGAGAACGCGAATGAGAATAATAGTTATGAGCTTGAATGGGTCTCTGTTGTTAAAGCTAAAGATTTAGTTGTTTATCCTGAAAAGGTTAAAGACTTTTTGTAGGAATGTTTTTATAGTGATTAATTATTTGTTTCTCAGGTGATATTAAATGAAAGCATTATTAGCTTTAATTTTTGGAATTTTAGGTTTAGTTCTTATTTGGGTGCCTGTTGTTGGTCTGGTATTGGCTGTGTTGGCAATAGTTTTTTGGTCATTACAAAGAGAGAATCCTAAAGGTATTGCAACTGTTGGACTTGTCTTAGCTATTATAGCTATAGTGTTTCAAACATTGATAGTTGTAGGTGCGCTTGCTATGTTTGGTGTGCTTGAACCTAATAGTTTTATGCCTGGTAGATGTATTATGCCTGCTGGTATGGATTGTTTAGATAATTATTATGATAATGGTAATATTTATCTTGAGTTTCAAAACAATAAAGGTGTAACAGTCGAGATTAGCCGTGTTGAATTAGTAAATAGTGATACTGATGAAATATGTAAAGTTGATTCAAATGTTGTTGTTGGAAATATGGCTGTTGAAAGATTTATCATACCTTGTACTTTGACTAGTGAAGACTTGAATAGGTTCGATGTGGTTGTTTCATATCGTAATCAGGGTTCGGATCTGGAGAAGACTGTAGCAGGAGATTTGGTGATAAGGGGTTAGGTGGATAGAGTAATCTTTAATTTTTTCTTTTTTTTATTAATATTACTAAGGAAGTAAGTTATCATCAATAGGTATTTCTAATAATTCTTCAATTACTTCGTCTAAATCAGTTTTATCTTGTTTAGATCCTTGTTGTGTGATTTTTATCATCATGCGTAAAGCTCTTTGAGTTCCGTGAAGGTAAGGTTTTGTATTGTTCTTTTTAAATATTTCAAATCTGTTTTCCATGTCTATTGCAATGTTCCAATATACAAGTCCTGGAAGGCCGTAAAGAGCCTTTTGTTCATGACAATTATATATGTACGCCGCTAGAAAATGTGTGAGATCTACACCTAGTTGCTTTTTGTTTATTTCTGCGTCTCGCAGTACATTTTCTTTTATGTATTTTTTCTTTTCCATTTTAAAAGTTTATTGATAAACCTCCTAAATATTTGAGATCTTTCATGCCGTGGCTGTTAAAACCTCTTCCTTGGATGAATGCTGAACTTTTTTTGTTCAATTTCCATAATAGAGTTGGTTCTAAGTATGTTCTTTTGAAATCTGTATTAGTGTATAGTTTGGTTGTTAATCTTCCGAATGATTTTTTTGCCAGGAGAGATGCTTCATTTTTTCTCCAACTGTTAAGTTGTTTAGGAAAGTAACAGAAGCGTACAAATGCTTTGTTTTTCTTTTTTATTTTTGGTTGTACTGTAACTGCTAATCTTATTTGATCATCAAGGGTTGCAAATGATTTTATTTCTCCTTGCACACCTATAGGTCCTTTTAGTTTGTAGAATTGTTCTGCTTTCGCGAAATATTTATTTTCTATATCTGCAAAACTGTAAAAGTCTTTGTTTCTGTATTTGATTCTAGTAGTTTGATTTACAGTCGGCATTACAGTGAAAGTTGGTTTAGGTGCTGCGTATGTTGATGTTGCTAGTGTTGCTGTTAGTGCTAATGTTGTTAGTAGTTTTTTTAAGTTCATATTGTTTCACCTTTGACTATTATAGTTACTACTCTTGCGTTAATTTATATAAAAACTAACTCTCTAAATCTGGAGAGTTTTAGAAAATATTAAATACTTTGGCGTGTTTATGTTCAGTATGGATACATCAATACTTGAGGATTTAGGGCTTTCTAAGGGAGAGATAAAGGTATATTTAGTGCTTTTAGAGCTTGGAAGTACAAAGGTTGGTCAGGTGATTGAGAAGTCGCGAATGGCTTCAAGTGCTGTACATAATGCTCTGAATACATTAACTGTTAAGGGGCTTGTGACATTTATCAAGAAAGGTAAAGTTAAGTATTATGCGGCTGTATCTCCGAAAAGGTTAGTTGAGTTTATTGATGAAAAGAAACGTCGAGTTTTGAAAATACTTCCTGAGCTTGAGCTTAAACAGAAATTGGCTAAGCAGAAAGAAGAAGCAGAAGTGTTCGTTGGTTTTAAAGGTGTTACGTCTATGATTAATTATACTCTTGATACTCTTAAGAAGGGTGATGATTGTTTGTTTCTGGCTGCATCAGGGAGTGTTACATTGTCTGATAGTATACACAAATTTTACAAAAAGTATGATCTTAGACGGATAGAGAAAGGTGTAAAGGTTAAAGGGATCTCTAAGAAAAAGGATAAACATTATTTTGAAGCTAGACTGAATGAAGGTGCTAAGATGGAAATACATTATACTGATCTTCCTTTTCCGTCAGGTATTAATTTTGGAAAAGATTGTATTGCAATAACTTCGTGGGGAGATGTTCCTGTAGGATATTTGATTAAATCTAAGAAGATTACTGCTGCGTTTAAAGAGTTGTTTTATAGTTTGTGGAAGAGTTAGATGAAAATTTCGCTATTTTTCCGAGTATTTTAAGAAACTCTTTTAAATGATATTTACATTTTAATTGTTTATGAAGATATATTCTTTTTGTCTTATTGAAAAAGAATCTAAGTATTTGGTTATGTTAAAAAGCAAGATGCCTTATTGGAACTTGCCTGGTGGTCATATTGAAGACGGTGAGAATTCTGTGAATTGTGTGATAAGGGAGACAAAAGAAGAGACTACATTGGATGTGTCCTCTTTAATTTTAATACATGAACTTAAGGTTTATTCTTTTCGAGGTAAGAAGATGGGTGTTTATTTATATAAAACAAATGATGTTAAAGGTTCTGTTGTGTTGAATGATGAACATATTGAATATAAATGGGTTACTAAAAAAGAAATACTTAAATTGAATGTGTTTGATTATTTGAAAGAATGGGCACAAGGGTAAGTTTTTTAATTAAATTAGCAATTTTTATCAATAGCTTTTACAATCTTTTCTGTTGCTGTTTTTACTTTAATTTCTAACTTTTTTGGTATTCTGACTGCTCTGCCTTCTGCAAATAAATGCATTGGTCGGTTTGGAGATACGAATAACATGGCACCTGCGTATTTGCCGTTAACTGTCATGCTACGTATTTCGAAGAATTCGTTTTTAAACAAATCATGTGAATGGATAAGTTGTTGTAGAATGTATGGTCCTGTTATTTTAAAGTCTTTAGGGATTTCTTCGTATGAATGGAAAATGTAAAGGCCTTGGCTTTTTTGGCCCTTAAGAGGTTTTAGAACAAAACCGTCTGTTAAAGTGTTTTTTACTATTTTTTTTATATCTGACTTTTTATTTATTTTGAAAGATTTAGGTACTTTTACGTTTGTGTTTTCTTTTACAATTTTCTGCGTTTTTAATTTGTTTAGAGTTAATCGTGATATACATAATGGATTAATAACTTTAATTCCTGCTTTTTCTTGGGCGGTTGCGATTCCGGCACCTGCTCTTAAAACAACATCAGGTAGTATAATCTTGTTTCTGGATGTGATTAAAGAACCGTCTCCTTCTTTCATCCTTTTACGGTTTTTTTCGTAAGGGCAGAAGTTTATGTTTCCTTTGAAATATTTCTTGAACTCTTTTGAAACAATAGTTTTATTCCAATTACCTCTTGAGATTACAGCTAAAGTTTTGTATTTGTTTAAGAATTTACATAGTTCTTTTACAGGTTTTACAGTAGGGTATATTTTTTTGTATTCTTTTAATGCGCCTGGTGAAGAGTTGGCTTCAATAAAGTAAAGGTCTTTATGTTTATCATAAATGAAATCCAGAGCTGCGTATGTGTAGTTCATTACTATTATATTATGTATTGTGGTATTAAAGGGTTGTGGTTGAGTAAGTTAATCTTTTGATTTCAAAACAATTATAAACTTCTTATGTTTTCTAAGTTATTATGACGGCAAGAGATAAATACGGACATACGTCTGTGAAGGATAAGGATGGTAAAGTATTGTTTGATTATTATTATAGTGAGAATGATGGTTGGACATTGAAGAATAGAGGTTTTGAGACTGATCTGGAGATTAATTTTGGTACCTGTACAATTGATGATTTAACAGGCGTTCTTCCTAGTCTTCCGAAAGATGTATATACACTTGTTTCTGGGATGATCGTTAAAGGTAAGCTTGTTTCAGGAAGTTATAGGCAACCTGAACCTGATTTTAGTAAGAGATAATTCTGAAGAAATCATTGTATGTATATGGTAGTTTTAAGTATAATATAAAGAGGATAAGGTTGGACTTATTCTGAATTGATATTTTTAATATTTTTATTATAATATTTTCGCATTATTTGCGATAATCTTTATAAAGTATTAAGCATTGTAAAGGTGTATGCGATGGTTAATATTGTTCATTGTGCTTTTGTTACTTGTTTCTGTAGTTGTGGCTAAACCTCTTGTTACTGTTAAGAAAGATGGTGAGTTTGTATATGGTCAGATTATAAGTTATGATGAAGAGGACGATTATGATTCTTCCAAAGGAGGGTTACTTGATAATTCCGAGCCTGATGAAGAAGGGGTAAGGTATCATGTACGTTTATCTGATGATGATCTTTTGATGGGTTATTTAAAGTTTAGTCAAGATACTCCAATAGAAGTTAATCTTGACAGGGTTGTTGAGGTTGAGGTAAAGGAGAAACCTTATATGAAAACTTTAATGATTACAAGTGCCGATTTTTATTGTACTGATATTGAAGTCAGGGATAAAGGTATTTTCTCTGTTCTTGCATCGAAAAGTTATCTTAGATTTTTTGATAACAAAGTTATGTTGCCTGATTTTATGGATAAGTATAGGTTTCATTTTCAAAGTAATTTTGGATATAATGATTATTTTGATGGTTTTTTTGTTCTTGTTAAAGGTAGCAAAATTGTTATTGATGATGAGGATGTTTATGTTAATGGTGAAAAATTAGAGAAGATAGGTAGTAAATCTGATTTCGAGAGTTATAATCTTGTGATGGAGGGAGGGTGTACAGAACTTCCAATTTCTGAGAGATTTGTTGTTCAAGATGAGTCTGTTGAGAATGAAGAAATTGTTGATGGAGATTTTGATGAGTTAGGTGTGCTTGTAGTGTTTGCTTTTTTTTCTGGCGATGATAAATTTAATGGAGCTGATTTGCAGGAGTTTGGTGAGGAAGTGAAGAAAGCTTTTGTTTCTGGTTTGAATATTTGTGCTGATATTCGGGTTATAACTGCTGGTTCTTGTGAAGGGTTTAAGTATGATGGTGAAAAGGATTCTGATAATTGGAATATTGGAAAGGATTGTGTATTTGAAGAGAATCCTTTTTATAGAAAATATTTTAATAATACTATATTTCTTGCTATAGGTAATAATAATGTGAAAACGAGTTATTTTGATTATGGTTTTCCTGGTGTGAGTTCAGCATCAATACCTGGGTTTATATTTACAAGGTATGGAAAGATAAATGCTGCAGTGCATGAACTTGGGCATAGTTTTGGGTTGAATGAAGGGTATTGTTATAATCCTCCAGGGAATGAACAGTGTCCAGAAGGAAAAGATTGTACTTCTAATCCGACTGATTCTTCTTTAGACGGAAATGAACCTGCGTTTTGGGGATTTTTTAATTGGATAAATAGTTTAGTGGATGGAGATTATTGTGAAAGTCAAACGGGGTACAGATTGAGTGTTAAAGGGAATAAATGGGATCCTCCTAATGGAGGAAGGACGTATATGGCAATGGAAGATGCTCAAGGTCCGCGCGGTTGGGATAAGTATGATAGAAAATATTTGAATAATTATTTTTTATTGAAGTGTGAAGAATAAAGTTAGTTCATTATTGTTTTTAGGTAATCTCCTACTTTGATACATACTTCAATAGCTTCTTGGTGGTAATATTTTACAGGGTCTTTATCGTTATCAGCTAATATTCCAATTATTTTGTCAGTGCCTTTTGAATTTCTGTGAAGACGGAGTTCTTCATACGTGCCTGGTCTGAATATCATTTTTTCAGACTTTTCAAGGTTACGAAGTTTGACGTATATATCCGTAAGAAGTTTAAGAAGTTCAGCTGCGTTATCTTTTTTGAAGTATTTAGTGAGTTCAGAAAATTTATTGTAAAGTTCTTTAGGAATTTTTATAGAATTGCGTAGTTCTATGCTTCCGCCTTTTTTGTTGGAGTAAACTCTTCCGATTACAAAATTAATAGATTTACATTTATCTTCAATACTGTTCAGAGATACTTTGAAGTTTTTCTTGTTTACAGAAAGTTGTTGATGTGCTTGTTTCAAAGATCTTCTTAAAGCTGTGATGTCTCTTGTATATTGTGAACGTTGTTGTTTGTAGAGTGTTTGAAGTTTTTTAACTGTGGTCTCTCGAGATATTGAGTGTTCGTTCCGTGCAATTATGAAGAATAATGCATTTGCAAGGTATGCGATGATAATGTTAACAACTGCTAAATTTCCCCATTGATCTTTGATTAAAAAAAATAGTAAAGGAAATATTAATGGAGCTATTAATACTAAACGCATATCTTGTTTTCGTATAAAAAACATTAATATTAGATATAATAAAAATGGTAGTAAGCCTGCGAAGACTTTGTCAAGAGCGGATTCTGTAAGGAATGATAATATCATCATAGCCGATATAAAGAATACGCTTGAAGAAATCAGCATTACTTTGTTATTGAAATACAGTACCTCTTTTTGCATAATGGGGTTATTTTAGAGGTTTTAGTATTTAAATGTTTAGAATGAAAAAAAATAATTATACTAATTTTTCAAGAGTTGTGTAAGCTTTTTCCCAGAATGTAGGTGAAGCTTTTTGTCCAGGTTTGTCTTTATCGCAATCAACTAAATGTCTGCCATATTTAGTACTTATGACTTGAGTAAGATGGTCGTGATGGTATGTAGATGTTGCAATTACAAAAGGAAGTCCTCTAGATCTTGCTTCTTCAGCTATTAATACACCTAATGGTTGGTTTGAAGCAGATTCTTGGATTGCCATTCTCATAGCTTCTTTGTATCCTATTGCACTAAAAAAATTAGGTAGATGTGCATTTTTCGCAAGTAGTTCTCCTACTTTTTTACGTGTTTCTCCTTCTGCACCTAATGTATCAAGAACTTTTATCATAGCTTTAGATACTGGGGTGTCTTTACTTATTTTTGTGTCTTTAGTAAGATCTTCTAGAACTTGGTATCCTAGTTTTCTATCTTCACTTCCAGTTTCTGCAGGAAAAAAGCAATCAGTGATTATTCCACCATAAGTGTTAATCTTTAAAAGTTGCATAGCTTGTTTGTAATCTGAAACATAGTCTACTTCAATGTTTCTAGTTTTAAAGAATTCTTCTGCAGCTTTTTTGAACTCAGGGTTATCTTCTACTAATAATATTTTCATTTTAATTTTTCACCTTGTTAAATTGTATTAATATTTTTGATTAATGTTTTACTTATATTTAAATGTTTCTTTATGTGACTACTGGTAAGGGGTTCTAAATCACAACTAACCTTTATATTCAACTCTTTATGAACTATTAATATGGCTATGATTGACGTTGGACATCCTGATATGATGAGTCTTTATAGGGGTCTTGTTATGTTGACAAAGATACCTGAACTTTGTAAAGAACAAAATAAAGGTAAGAATAAAAAGAAAAGTAAAAAAAAGAAGGATGTTGAGCCTGTACGAATCTTGGATGTAGGTGGTGGTATCGGTAAGATCGGTTTTGTGATGCGGTACGAGTTAAATTTAAAGAATTGGGAGTATCATAATGTTGATCAAGATCGGAGTCATCTTGAACGAAGTGTGGGTAATACTTATCATGCTGATAGGGATGATATTGATACTTTATTTCAAGCGGATTATTTTCATAGATGTTTTTATATATTTCCAGCGGCTAAAACTTTTACTAGTGAAGATGGTCAGAGGCGTAATATTGATAAAATTGTAGATGATGATTTAGAGGGTATGTCTAATGCTTATTTTATACCTATATTTAAACAGATACATGTGTTAAGAAAACGTGGTCTTTTAGCATTTGCACATTTTGATTACATGAATTTTGATTTTTTATTTGAGGGTATTAATAATGCAGGGATGATTTTGCAAGAAACTTTTGAATGGGGAGTGCCTGAAAGTTGTGTATCTTATGCAGATGGAGATGGGCATGTGCCTGGTGTTAAGGCGTATATTTTCCGAAAACAGAGACGGACTAAAGTTCTTGACAAAGTTACTGAGTTAAAAGAAATGATTAAGATTGAGAAGGTTAAGAAGTCTAAAGGTTGGCCCATTTATTAGTATATATATGGATGAATTGTATTTAAATTACGTAACCCTTATATACTTCCTTCGGGGGATAGGGTTAAAAACATATTGGAGTTGATATAATATGCCAGTAAAAGAAGGAGATAAAGTAAAAGTTGATTATGAAGGTAAATTTGATGATGGTACAGTTTTTGATTCGTCAACACATGGAGATCATAGCCATCCTTTAGAGTTTGAGATTGGGGCTAAACAAGTTATACCTGGATTTGAAGAAGCTATTAAAAGTATGGAAATTGGTGAAGAGAAGGAAGTTGTTCTTGAATCAAAAGATGCTTACGGGGATGTTAACCCTGAACTTCATAAGAAATTGCCAAGGGAAATGTTGCCAAAGGATCAAGAGCCTAAAGTTGGAATGATGTTAGCAATGCAAGGACCAGATGGTCAACAGTTTCCTGCAAAGATTGTTGAAGTGGATGAGAAAGAGATTACGGTTGATTTGAACCATCCATTAGCGGGTAAGACTTTGCATTTTAAATTGAAGTTAGTTGGAGTTAACTAATTATTTTATTTTTTTAAATTATTTTCTTAATTTTTTATAACTTGGATGGATTAATTTTTTATTATTATTATTATTATTATTATTTCTATGTATTCTTAAACCTATAGAACCATGTTACATAAATCTTTATAAGTTGTTGGTATTGTTTTTTTATGATGAAAAAAATTGTGGTGATAGGTGGTGGAACAGGTAGTTATACTGTGTTACGTGGTTTGAAAAAGTTTTCTAAATATGATCTTACGGCGATAATTGCAATGTTTGATTCTGGTGCTAGTACTGGGATGTTACGTGATGAATATGGTATACTTCCTCCGGGGGATATAAGGAAGGCTCTTACTGCTTTGGGTGATACTTCGTTAATGCGGAAGATATTCAAGTATAGGTTTAGTAAGACTGATAAACATTCACTTGGTAATCTTATGTTAACAGCTCTAGGTGATATTGCTGGTGATGAGGCTGAAGGGTACAAACTTGCTTCAAAACTTTTGAATGTTCAAGGTAGAGTTCTTCCGGTTACTACGGATCATTGTCATTTTAATGCTGAGCTTTTTGATGGTCGTGTTTTAAAGGGTGAGAGTAATTTTAATTTCCCTGTTAGTTCTCCAATAAAAAAGATTTGGCTTGAGCCTAAATCTATTATTTATGAGGATGCAAGAAATGCTATTGAAGATGCTGATCTTATAGTTATAGGTCCTGGTTCTTTGTATACAAGTGTATGTTGTAATTTTTTAGTTGAAGGTTTTGCTGAAGCTATTAGAAAGAGTAAAGCTAAGAAAGTTTATGTGTGCAATATTATGACTCAGTTGAGTGAGACTGATGGTATGAGTGTGGTTGAACATGTTTCTGTTGTTGAATCATTTTTAGGTGAAAATGTGTTGGATTATGTTATAGTTAATAGTAAAAGGCCGTCTAATGAACTATTGGAAAAATATAAACAAGAAGATGCTTATTTTGTGATTGATGATAGTGAAGAGTTGAATTATAATATAATACGAGCAAACCTTTTATATGAGCCTGATTTGATAAGGCACAATCGAGAAAAATTGGCAAGGTTAGTACTTGAACTTGCTGAGGTGGAAAAATGAAAGTTGTATTATTGGCTGCAGGGAAGGGTACGCGTATGATGCCTTTGACAAAGGATACTCCTAAACCTTTACTAAAGATTAATGGTAAACCTTTTTTGTATTATATGATTGAAAGATTGAAAAAGGCAGGGTATACTGAATTTGGAATTATTTATTCAGTTATGAAGGATCAGTTTGAGAGGTTTATGGATGAGTATAATGTTAATGGTACTTTGATAATGCAAGAGAATCAACTTGGTACTGGTGATGCTTTGAAAAAGGCGCGAGCTTTTATTGGTGAAGATGATTTTGTTATGATATATGCTGATAATATTTTTTCTGTTGATGATTATAAACATTTTAATTTAAGTGATGATTTTTGTTATGTTTCAGGTCTTAAGCATGAACATCCTGAAAATTATGGTGTGCTTTTGGAGAAAGATGGTTATTTGAGGGAGATAGTTGAGAAACCGAAAGAGTTTGTTGGTAATCTTATCAGTGCAGGAATTTTCAAGTTTACTCCTGCGATTTTTGATGCTCTTGATAAGATTGAACTTTCTCCCAGAGGTGAATATGAACTTACAGATGCAGTCACTATACTTGCTGAGAAAAAGAAAGTTAAGGTTGTTCAAGTATCTATAATGGTTGATTTTGGTAAGTTAGAAGATGTGCCGAAGGTTGAATCGTATCTTTCTGATGAGTGAAACCGTCTCGTTCACCTGCTGTAATTTATATTTTTTGTAATACAGCATCGTTGCAGTCTTACGATTAGTGGGCTGGTTCACTGGCCATTACTGGCGACGTTTTCATATTTTTCTAAAGAAACTTAAGAAAGCTGTATGTGCAATCATTTGCGATTTTGGTCTGACACGTCTGCCGTCAATGTGCCATTCTCTTTCTAATAATTCAATTGTTTTAATATGTCTTAACCCAGATATTTTTACCATTTCTTGTACTTGGGATGTAGTAGGAAGGTATGTTACGACAAAACCTGCGGGTTTTAAGCAGAGTTCAATAACATCAAGGTAGTCCCATGGTTGGGGTAGGTCGAGAGTTATCAGGTCAACTTTTTCTTTTGCTTCTTTCAAGTCTTTGTTTTCTATAGTTATATTTTTTATTTCTAAATCTTCTATATTGAATTTTGCAATTTTATAATGTTTATCGTTGTTTTCATAAGTGTAGACATGTTTTGCGGTGTTTGATAAAGTTATAGCTAGAGCTCCTGAACCAGCGCCAGCATCTAAAACCATAGATTCTTTGTTTAGACCTGTTTCTGCAATAATATATCCTGCATCTTTAGGGAGAACAATTGCTGCACCCCTCTTTATTTTTTTTTGAAGATCTGCACGTGTAGGTGTAAATATTGATAGTTCTTTATCAGTATTAGTTTTTATTATTCCTTCTTTTTCAAGATCTGATTTGCTGACAATACCGAAATGTGTATGGTAATCTTTAGAGGTGTCTCTAACGAAGAACATTTTGTTGTCAGGTGTTATAAGGATTTTTTTAATCATAATTAGTTTTTATAGATGGAAGTTTATAAAGATTACTCGTAGAAAGTTTCGAGAGGTTTAGCTCTTGATGGATGTCTAAGTCTTCTAAGTGCTTTTGCTTCAAGCTGTCTTATACGTTCTCTTGTGACGCCGAACTTGTGACCTATTGCTTCGAGAGTCATTGGTTTTTCGCCGTTAATTCCGAATCTTAGTTTTAAAACTGTTTTTTCTCTATGAGGTATTTTGTTTAACTGTCTTTCAACTTCGTCTGAAAGAGCTATTTTATTGGCTTCTTCTTCTGGAAGGTTCATAGAACCTGCAATTCGTTCATGAGGGTTTATTTCTTCTGCATCTTTAGAGTCCATTGAAGAAGCATCTTGATATTCTCCTGATAAGATTTTGTTGACTTCATCAACAGGTTCTTTTGAGTAATTAGCTATGGTTTCAGCGCTTAAGTTTCTTCTACCTTGTTGTGCAAGGAAATTTCTGGCTTTCTTAACTTTTCTTATGGTTTCATGTTTGTGTACAGGTTTTCGTATGACGTCGCGTTGGTTATTTAATCCTCGGGTTATTGCTTGACGTATCCACCATATGACGTAAGTAGTTAAACGAAAACCTCTATCTTGATCATATTTTTCAACTCCTCTTATTAATCCTCTATTTCCCTCTTGTATGAGATCGAGAAAATCTAAGCCGTGTCCTATATATTTTTTAGCTACTTTGACGACAAGCCGAAGGCATGATTGGACAAGTATGTTAGCTGCTTCTTGGTCATCTTGGTCTTTAAGTTTGGCATAATGTACTATTTCTGCATTTGTTAGATTTTTATATCTGGAAATTTCGTTAAAATATGACATAAGGTCGTTTGATGAGAATTTGGGATCTTCTAAAATATTTTCAAGTTTGTCTTCTTTTAATTCTTTTTCGAGGCTTTGAATATCTTTAGTAGAAGGTTCGTCATTGTTATCTGCAATATATTGTTTTTCTTCTATAACTATATCTCTTATAGTTCCGCATTGGGATTCTTTTTTCTTTGGTACTGGTTGTTGGTTAAGTTCTGTACGATGTTTTAATTTTTTGATTCTTTTAGCAGCTTTTTTGATCTTTTCTCTAAAAGTTTTTTGATAGTTACTAGGGATGTATGTATTGTCTCTGTATATTACAACTCCTTGGATGTGCGGTACGAGCGGGATAAGATTCTCCAGGTCATCTCCTTGTGCGGGAACGAGTTTTTGTTCTCTCTGGAGTTGGTGGAAATATTGACTACCTTGTAAAGGACCTTTAGGGGTTTCATAGTTTTTTTTACGATCTATATATGTTACTCCTAATTTTTCTTTTAATTCCTTTACATTAACCATATTAATTAGAACTTTAGGGTGTTTTATATAATTTTAGAATAGTATTTATAAATATTTATAAGGTAAAAAGTAAGTTGTTTCTGAACAGATTCATCCTTACTCAGATTTCTTTGAAATCTTCGCAACGAAAAATCCTTCTGTATCATTATCTTGGGGCCAGATTCTTAAACATTTTTTAACTTCTGGGTTATACGTTTGTTTTTCAAATTCTAGTATTGGTGGCGAAGTTTTTAGTTTGGGTATATCAATTGGAAGAAGTTTTGCATCTTCGTGATTTTCTAAGAACCATGAGATAACGCCTTCGTCTTCTTCAGGTTCAATTGAGCATGTTGAATATACTAAGGTGCCGCCTTTTTTTAGGTTTTTGAAGCCTGCACTTAGAATTTTTTTTTGTTGTTTTGCCATGTGTCTAATAAATCCTGGGCTCCATTCTGTTAATGTTCTAATAGATTTTCGTATAGTACCTGTTCCTGAGCAAGGCGCGTCAACAAGTACTTTGTCGAATTCGAATCCTTTAAAGTAAGCTCCGTCCATTAATGTAGTTACAACATTGGTGATACCCATTCTTTGAAGGTTTATACCTAGAGGTGCTAATCTTATACCTCTATAATCATTAGCAACAAGTACACCTTGATTTTCCATGAACGCAGCCATTTGGCTAGTTTTTGAACCAGGGGCAGCGCATAAATCCAGAACTTTTTCACCAGGTTTTGGTTCAAGGACAAGAGGAGGGATCATTGAAGCTGCGCCTTGGACGTAGAAATATCCTAGAGAGTGTTCAATGGTGTTACCTATATCTATCCTATCTTCAGTTCTATGTTTTATCCAGAAACCTTCCTTGCACCAAGGTACTTGTGTAAGTTCCCAGTTTTTCATTTTTTTAATAAGTTCTGGTATTGAAATTTTAAGAGTGTTAACTCTGAGAGATCGTGTAGGTCTTTTTATTGAGTAAGTAATGAAATCTTCATATCTATCTTCAAGAATGGTTTTAAAACGTTGTTCAAACTTTGGTTTTACAAGTTTTCTGTAATCTTCCATCATGATTTAAATAGGGTAATGTTTTATAAAGGTTATTGAATAACATAGATGTGGAAGTTTAAGTTTGGTGATGGTCGAGATTAAGATAAATTT
>JAYENX010000010.1:0-46830 GCA_034722435.1 Nanobdellota archaeon
AGAATTTAAATATATCTTCTGATATCTATAAATTTATAAACTTAGTTTTTTTTGTTTTTATTATGTCGTATGAAATATGTGAAGAACAAGTAAAAGTAATTATTGATGAGATAAAGGAAACGCTTGAGAGTCATCCTCGGTATGGTTCTTGCATTTCTGAAGTTATAGCTGATGATTCTTCACAGGGTTTGAAAGATTTGCATGTAAGGGTTGTAACTAATTTTGAAGATTGTTCAGACAGGCGCGCGTTAGGAGAAGTTCTTAAAAGAATTTCTAGTGATTATTTGAGTATGGACCAAGTGGTACATTTTCATCAATATAGATCTTAAATTTTGTGTTTGAAGTGCAAAACCTTATAAACCTTGATTCTATAAATTGTGTATTATGCTTAAAAAAGAGGTTCGGAGTAGGCTTTTGAAGAGAGCTGAGGATCACATTTTTTCTACAGGTGTTGAGGATGCAGCAACAAGTCTTAGCAGAGCTAATATGAAATATGGGATTGCTAAAATGCATTTAGTACAGAAACATTTTGGTATTAAACAGGATGCTACTTTTTTATCTTCGCCTGACGAAACTTGTACGCGAAATGTTTCAAGATGGAACCAGGGAATAAGTTATGGAGGAAGAATTTCTTGGGGTTCTGGCAAGGATAAACTTGTGGTGCTTGATGTTAAACCGAATGCTTGCGGTATGTTGGTTGGAGGTTTAAGTAAATTACCTAAACCGAAACAGGTTATTAAAGATGTATTAGCATTGAAAAATGCTGATGATCATATCAAAGGTATTAAGGTTCAATGGGATTTTTGGAAAGGGAACCATTTTATTGATGTGTTTGAGGTTGAAGGAAAAGGGATGTCTGAATACGCTGTTATAATGCATGCAGGTTGTCCTGAGTTTAAATCTGATAATGATAAATGTTCTGGTCTTTATTTTAATGAGAGTAAGATTTTACAGGAACGTTATGAAGTTGTAAAGACTCCTTTTGGTAATTCGTATATTTTAACAGATAATAATGCGCGTGATTATCTTAAATCTTATAATTTTGCTGATGATTTTGCAAAAAAAAGACGAGAGTTAGCTTTCAAAAAAATATTTGGAGGGAAAGTTATCTGTAATAGGACTCATCAGGGTATGGTTAATATGAACGAGATTATGCTTGGTTGTCATGTGATGAAAGATTTTGGTTTATACCCTGTATCAATAAAAGCTGATCTTCCTAGTTATATTATGAAAGGTAAAAAGAATCTTAAGAAAGATATTATTGAAGATCTTGGTTTTGCTAAGAGAGCTCATAAGTTCGGGGTATATAATCGGTTAAAGAATGCTAATATACTTCCGCATGGTGGAGGGTATCTTCTATCAGATTCTTTAGCGGTTGATAAAGTGTTTGAGGTTAACGGAAAAAGATATTTTGAGATTGATCTTCTTGATGGTATGGGGAAAAAAATTGTTTCAGATATACGTGAGTTGCAGTTTGCTTATCGAAGCAGAGAAGTTGTACATAAAACTCTTGAGCTCGGTATGGGAGAGGTTAGAGCAACGCTTAAACCTGTTTATACTGTTAAGATTTAGAAAGATATTTATATTGTTATTATCATCCTTTTTCTTAAAATGAAAGAACAAATAATTGAACTAGCTAAAAAATTAATATTGTTTAAGTCTACAGTTGATAATCCTGAAGAGAAACAGAATATTATAGATTTTGTAATTGAATACTTAAAAAATTATGATGTTAAAACTGAAAAGCTTGAGTTTGAAGGTGTACCTTCTTTAGTTGTTACGTTTGATGGTGAGAAAAAGCAGAAAGTTTGGATGAACGGACATATAGATGTTGTACCTGCAGATGATGATATGTATGAAGCTTTTGAGAAAGATGGTAGGTTGTATGGTAGAGGCGCTCTTGATATGAAAACTAACGCTGCTGCTTCTATCATGTTAATGGTTGAATTTTCTAAAATGGAAAAAAAGCCTTCAGTTGGACTTATGCTTGTGACTGATGAAGAGATTGGTGGTTTTAATGGTAGCAAGAAATTGATGGAAGCAGGGTATACTGGTGATTTTTTAATATGTTGTGAACCTACTAGTTTAGATGTAAAGAATAAAGCTAAAGGAATTTTTGGTGTTGAATTAGTAGCTAAAGGTAAATCTGCGCATGGTGCGTATCCTTGGGATGGCGAGAATGCTATCTATAATTTTTATCCTGAGTTTGAAAAAGTGAAAAAAATGTTTACAGATCCTATGACTCTTAATGTTGATGTGTGGGATACGACGTATAGCTTGAATAGGCTTAACTCTGGTACTGCGAATAATAAAGTTCCTGATGAGTGTAAAGGCTATGTAGATATTCGGTACACTGATAAGTTTGATAAGGAACAGTTTATTGAAAAAGTTAAAGCAGAGACTAAGTTTGAAGTTAAGGTTGTAATGGATGCGCCTATGTTTTTTACTGACCAGTCTAATCCTATGTTTATGAAGTTTATCGAGATTGCTAGAAAACATAATCCTGAGCTTAAGATTAAGCATGGTAATGGTGCTTCGGATACTCGTTTTTTTAGTGAAGCAGGATTAGCTGCTACAGAGTTTGGTGGTACTGGGGAAGGTATGCATTCTGAAAATGAATATATCGAGATTAATTCAGTGCTCAAGTCTTATGAAGTGTGGAAAGAGTTTATTTTGAGTAGTTAATTTGTTTTTTCTAATTTAGTTAGAATTATAGGAGTATCATCAACATAGATAGTGTGCTCTGCTTGTGATACTAAACCATTTCTTGCTTCTACAAGAGGTTTGTATTCATGCATAATGCCTAATTGGCTGAATTGTTTTAAAGCGAAAGATATTTGACCTTCTGAAAATTTTTTGCTTAGTTGAAGTTTTGAGAATGGTAAAGTAAGGAAAGTGTCGCCAATGTATTTCATTACGTTTCTGACAAATGTTACTCTTACAGATTTGAAACCCATCATTGAGAAAATTTCTGCAACGCCTTTATCTTGGATTAGACCGATACCGTTAGTTGCGAATGGTTCAATTGCAATAATTTGACCTTTTTCTAATTTTGTATCATCACCAGTGTCAAAGTTAGGTATTTGTGGTTCTGCGTGTGATCTATATTCACCAAGGCCGTGCCCTGATAGATTTCTAACAGGTTTAAATCCTGCTTTAGTGATTGTGTCTTCGATAGCTTTTCCAATTTGGCCTAAAGTGACTCCAGGTTTTATTATTTTGATTGCTGCTTGTAAAGCGTCTTCTGAAGCTTTTACAAGATCTGCATTTTTGCCTGATAAATCAATTGTGCAGGCTGTATCTCCTATGTATCCATCGACGTGAGCGCCAACATCTAATTTTATTATTTCATCATTTAATTTAAGTTCGTCATTAATTTTAGCTGAATAATGTGCAGCTGTATCGTTAAGAGAAATGTTAACAGGGAAAGCTAGTTTGCCTCCTAGTTCTTCAATTTTAGCAGTTATTTTTTGAGTAACGTCAAGTACACTTGCACCTTTTTTAATTAAGGATTTACCATATTGTAGTGCTTCTGCAGCTATCTGGCCGGCTTTTTTATATTTATCAAGGATTTCAGTTTCCATAGATAAGAAGTTTTAAGTTATGTTATTTAAAGTTTGTTAATATAGAACTCCGACAACAATGCCGTGTATCTGTTCAAATCTTACTTTTTCAGGGTCTCTTATTAAGTTGTTATCTCCTTTAGTGTAAAAGTATGCCCCTTCTTTATCTTCACCTATATCAATTACTCTGTGTATGATTATGCCGTCCATGAAATTGGATTTGTAAGATATGATGTCGCCAATATGTACTTGGTTAATTGATTTTGGTTTTATCTCTATACTATTAGCGCCTATGTCAATAATTGGGTCCATAGAGTTAGTATCGGTGAACCTTGCCCAGGTTGCATTGTCGATAGTTATGATTATTTTATCGTTATAAACTTTAATCTGGTCTTGACTTATATGATCGTAAGGAGATATTTTTTCAGCTTTTATAATTGAAGATGGTTTTTCGTACTCTCCTGAGTATTGCGAGTATACATTTCCAACTAATATGCTGAAAATGAAAATAAGAATTGTAATTATGGCTATTTTCTTTAACATATATGTATTTAGATGTGTGGGTTTATAAATGTTTGCTTTTGTAGTCCCTCTGAAGTAGTGCTTCGAGTTATCTTTATAAAGGTCTGTATTTGTTATATTCATCTATGAAATATGTTATATTAGGTGAAAAATGTTTTTAGGAATTTATGATTGTTTTGATTGTGAAGTTCCTGAGATTATTTTGGAACAACTTGCTCTTTTTACTGAATTATGTTATTTACGTAATAATGATGGTTCTTATCTTACTGAAGTTATTGATGAAGTTCTTCCTCAAAATATTGATATGGATTTTCTTCATGCGAAACATGATGAGAATAGTATATTTCTTTATAATCAAAATGTTATTTCTGCATTAAGGTTACAAGAACGTTCAACATTTAGAATTAATCCTATCTATGTTCATCCTGATGCTCAAGGGCAAGGACTTGGAACTTATGTTGTGAAATTATGGGAAAAGATTGCAAAAGGGTTAGGTGGAGAAAAAATAGTTATACAGAGTTCTTTGTTTAAGGAAACTTTATATTTTTGGCATAAATCAGGTTATCGAGATACTAGAATTAAAACTTCAGAATTAGATTCTGGATTACCTTTTAGTGTGCAGCACATGGAAATAATTTTGTGAAATATTTATTTTTAGATTATATCCTGTTTGATGTATATTAAATAAATTTATATACTTTTTAATTTATAATTTTAGTAGTATGTTAAAAATTCAGAAAAAACGAAATATCTTGTTAACAGTTTGGTTAATAATTATGTTGATTGGAAATACATTAGCAGTACTTTCTTATTTATTGTTGAATTCTACAATTGCTTCACAATATTCAAATGTTCCATCGTGGATCTTTTATATTTATGGGATGTTGTCTTTAGCAAATTTAGTATTTGTAATATTTTTGTTTAAGTGGAAAAAATGGGCATTTTATGCATTTTGTGGAAGTGCGATTTTTGCATTTATTATGAATCTCTTTATAGGTGTAGGAATATTTGCTGCAATTGTTGGACTTGTAGGACCTGTTATATTGTATTTAGTAATGAAAACTCAATGGGATTTATTTGAGTAATCTTTTATTGTATTGATTATTCCTTTAAGTAAAAATGCAAATAAAAGCAAAACTTTATATATGCTGTTATGCATTATAATGCATTATGGTTAGGCCTCGAAAAGTTAAACTTGTAAACTTTGAACCTGGTGCAACTTATTTTAAACCAAGAGCTGTGCCTTTAACTCAGCTTGAAGAGGTTGAATTAACTATTGATGAACTAGAAACTTTAAGATTATCAAATATTGAAAAATTAAGTCAGGTTGATGCTGCAAAGAAGATGCAAGTACATCAATCAACTTTTCAAAGAACTTTGGTTAGAGCAAGAGAAAAAATAACTGATGCTTTAGTCAATGGAAAGGCAATAAAAATTCATGGAGGCGAATATAAAATGCCAGGTGGAGATGGAACAGGACCATTAGGTCAAGGAAGAGGTGCGGGTCGAGGTTTTGGAAGAGGAAATCAAAATGCAGGACCTGTTGGGACATGTGTATGTCCGAAATGTGGATATGAACAAGTTCATGTAAGGGGACAAGTTTGTAATAAAATAAAATGTTCAAAATGTGGAACGTTAATGACGCGAAAATGATGCGAAAATAATTTGAGGTATAATGAAAATGAAAATAGCAATATCATGTCAAGAAGATAATATTAAAAGTATGGTTGATCAACGATTTGGAAGATGTAAATATTTTCTTATTGTTGATGTGGATAATAATAAAGTGATTAAAACTGAGGCTGTTTTGAATCAAGGAGCTCAGCAAGGTCATGGTGCAGGTATAAGGGCTGCTGAACAGGTTGGAGAGTTAGGCGTTACTGTAGTTGTAACTGGAGATCTTGGACCTAATGCAACTAATGTTTTAGGTAAATTGGGAATTAAATCTTATCATGCGTCCGGAAAAGCAGAAGATGTAGTTAATGATTTTATCAATAATCAACTTAAAGAAATAAATGAAGTTTCAGAACCTCATCCTGAGAATAAAGAGCCTAAAATTGAGAGTGGTGAGAGAATATTTTTTCCTTTATTGGATGATGATGGCGAGAATTCTAAGATTAGTGAACATTTTGGTCATGCGCCTTTCTTTGGACTTTATGATGTGGAAACGAAAGAGTTGAAAATAATTAAAAACGATTTAGATCATACTGACCCTAATAAGTCGCCGATTGATCAAATTGAAGAAGCTGTGAATCCTACTACTATTTTTGCAAAAGGTATTGGTGGGAGAGCGATAGGGATAATTGCTCAGAAAGGTTTAAAATTGAAAACAGGGAATTATCCAACAGTGAAAGATGTTCTTGACAATTTGGATAAATTAGATGAACAAACTCAGAGTTGTGGTCATGAACATTAGAAGAGTTTTTGATAACTTTTAAGATTGTGAAAAATGGTAAATATAATTGCTATAACAGGAGGTAAAGGAGGGACTGGAAAATCAACTGTAGCTACTGCTTTAGCTTATGAATTGTCTAAGAGTAGTAAAGTTCTTTTAGTTGATGCTGATGTTGATTGTCCTAATGATCATTTACTTCTTAACATTGAAAGAAAGCAATTAAAAAATGTTTTTCAAAGAATTCCTGAATTTGACATGGATAAATGTTCTAAATGTGGGAAGTGTGGTGCAGTATGTAGAACGAAAGCTATTATTTCGTTAAAGGATAAAGAACCTATATTTCTTTCTGAACAGTGTAATGGGTGTGGTTCTTGTAAAATAGTTTGTCCTGATGATGCTATTAGTTGGAATGAGAAGGAGATTGGGAAAATTTATATCGGGAAACGAGATAATCTTAGTTTACTTTCTGGAGAATTAAAATCTAATCAACCTGTATCTGAGTTTATAGTTAATCATCTTAATGAGGAGATAGAAAAACATGATCAAGAATATGATTATATTATTGTTGATACTGCAGCAGGAACTCATTGTCCAGTGATTGCTGCTTTTGAAAAAGCGGATCAAATCATTGCGGTAACAGAACCTACGCCGTTAGGAGCGCATGATCTTGAAGTTATACTTGAAGTGTTGAATAAGATAAAGAAACAGGGAACTATTATAGTTAATAGGTCAGATATCGGTGATATTAATAAAATTAAAGAAGTTTCTTTGAAACATAGTGCAAAGATAGTTTTTGAAATTCCTTACTCTAAAGATATTGTAGATGCGTATTCTAAAGGAGAACCTATTTTTATTTTAAACATAACTTCGATGGTGAATAAATGAAACATATAGGAATTATTCATACGGAATTTAAAGTTAAAAAGAATACGCCAATTCAATCTAAATTTTCAAGTTCTAAAGCGACAATAACCATCTTCTCTGAATATGAAGAGGGATTAAAAGATCTTGATACATTTTCACATGTAATTTTAATTTTTGAATTACATGAAAGTAAAGGTTATAATTTGTTAATAGAACCTTATTGGGGTAAAATAAAAAGGGGAATTTTTGCAACGAGGTCTCCTAATAGGCCTAATCCTATTGGAGTTTCAATAGTTAAATTAGATAAAATACAAAAAAATATTTTATATGTTTCGAATGTTGATATGTTGGATGATACTCCGTTATTAGATATAAAACCTTACATTAAAGATTTTTGTCCAAAGAAATCTACTAATGGTTGGGCAGAGGGCGAAATATAATGAAATCTATAGTTATCTTATCAGGAAAAGGTGGAGTGGGTAAGAGTAGTATATCTGCATCTTTAGCAGTATCCTTTTCAAAGGATTATAAAATTGTGTGTGCTGATTGTGATGTCGATGCTTCAAATTTAGCACTTTTATTTTCATTGTCGATTGATAAATATATGGAATGGAAACCATTATCTACAAATCAAATTGCTGTAGTTGATAAGGATAAATGTATCAGTTGCGGTAAGTGTATTGAAACTTGTTATTTCCGTGCTTTAGAGTTTAAAGGGAAGTTTCCTGGAGTTAATGAATTTGGTTGTGAAGGTTGTGGTGCTTGTGAACTTATTTGTCCGGTTGATGCTATAACATTGCAAGATATTGATAATGCACATATTGGATACGCGAAAACTGATTACGGTTTTTCTATTGCTTCTGCTCAACTTTCGCCAGGGAATTCGGGATCAGGGAAGGTTGTTTCTGAGGTTAGAAAGAAAGCTAATGAGATATCTGAAAATGTGGAATATATGATTATTGATTCTGCTGCAGGTATTGGATGTCCTGTCATTGCTTCAGTTACTGGTACTGATTATGCGATTATTGTTACAGAACCAACACCTTCGGGGTTTTCGGATATGAAAAGAGCTTTAGATGTTGTGAATCATTTCAGAATTAAATGTGGAATTATCCTAAATAAATTTGACTTAAATCTAGATTTTACTAAGAAGATTGAATCTTTTGCAGAAGAAAAGGGTATGACGATAATTGAAAAGATTCCTTTTGATAAAATGTTTGTTAAAGCAATGACTGAGATGGTTCCAATAATTGATTTTGATAATAAGTATAAGAAAATGTTTGATGGGATGAAAAATAAAGTAATTGAAGAACTTTGAGATAATATTTGCGCGAGATTATTTGATTGTTTTGAAATTTTTGTATGTTGTCTTTCTTCTTAAAAAAGAATATCTTTATAACAAAAACAGATTTTTTATGTATATAATGGGAGATTTTGCTAAATTAGGTTTGAAAAAAGAAATTTTAACTGTTTTAGCTAGATTGAAATTTAATGAATCTTTTGAAGTGCAAGAGAAAATAGTGCCTCTGGCATTGAAAGGTAAAAATATTGTGTTTACATCTCGAACAGGTAGTGGGAAAACATTAGCGTATCTTTTAGGTTTTTTGGGTAAGATTAACAAAAAGCAAGGTATACAAATGATAGTTTTTGTGCCTACGAGAGAACTTTGTATTCAAATTGGTAAAGAATTACAAAAAGTATGTTCACTTTTAGGGATTAATGTCGGGATGCTTTATGGGGGTAGAGATGTTCCTGGCGATTATAGGACTATAAGTAAAAAAAATCAAATTATAGTGGGAACTCCTGGAAGATTTCTTTTGCATGTGAACGAAAAAAAGATTAAAGTTGGAAATGTTAAATATTTAGTTTATGATGAATCTGATCAAATGTTGGATCAAGGATTTTATGAAGATTGTATTTATATCAAAGATAGGGTAAGTAGAGATGTACAAATTATATTTTCGTCAGCAACCATGACTGATAGAGTTAAACGTTTTATTAAGAATGAGATTGTTGATTATGAATTGTTAAGGATTGGCGAGTTAATTCCTAAAAATATTGTACAAGAAAAATTGTATTGTGAAAAAATCGAAAAAAATGAAATATTATTGAACCTATTTTCAAAACGTAAGTTTAAACGTGCAATGGTATTCTGTAATACGAAGTTAAAATCGTATAATATTTCTGAATTTTTACAAACAAATAAGTTTAGTTCTAAATCTTTGAATAGCGACTTTAAGCAAGCGGAAAGGTTGCAGCATCTTAATTTGTTTAAAGAAGGGAAGGTTCAAATTTTGGTTGCAACAGATGTTGCTGCTCGGGGGCTTCATATTGAAAAGGTTGATATAGTGGTGAATTATGATGTTCCTACAAAGGAAGAATATTATGTGCATAGAATAGGTAGAACTGGACGAATCGATGAGCAAGGATATTCTTTAACATTTATATGTCCTGAAGATGTAGATCGTTTTTATAATATTGAGTTTACGTATAAATTGGATGTTGCAGAGATTGGTAAGAATTTGAAGATTGTTGTAGTTGATAAAAATAAAGAAAAAGGAGAAAAAGAAAATAAACTGAATGAATTAAAGTAAGTAAATAAAATAAGTAAAATGAATAAAATAAATAGAATAACTGAAATAAATTGAGTAAACAAAACAAAGTAATCAATACATTTATTAAATTCCTTTTTAATTATATTTCTTATGAAAGATTTTGAATTTATGTTGGCGCCGATGGAGGATCAAGCTGGTCCGGAATTTAGAGAGTTATGTTATAATAAAGGTGCAGATTCAACATTTACTGAAATGGCGAGGATATCCGCGTTAGCCAGAGGTAATAAAAGTACTTTGGAAAGAATTGATATTCCTAAATCTGTTCCTACTTATATTCAATTGATAGGGTCTAATGAGAAAGATTTGGATAAATTTCTACAAAAATTTGTTTTACAAAAAGGATTTTTGGGGTTTAATTTGAATTTGGGTTGTCCGAGTCCTAATATGGTTCAAAAAGGGCTAGGTTGTGCATTGATTAAAAGAATAAGTAAAGTTAGAAAAATGGTTGAGGTAGTGAGAGACCATAATTATCCTGTATCTATAAAGTTAAGATTGGGAATGAATAAATATGAGAAAGAAAAGAAAGTATATCTTAATTTGATAAATGGAGTAGATGCAGATTTCTTTATAGTTCATGCAAGACACGGTAAAGAGACTTATAGAAATCCTGCAGATTTTAGTGTTTACAAAGAATGTGTTAAGACGAACAAGGTTATTATTGCAAATGGTGATATTAAGACAAAAGAACGGATAGAATATTTGAAATCAATTGGGGTAAAAGGTGCGATGATAGGTCGTGCAGCGGTAATAAATCCTGATATTTTTAATAGTTTAAAGTAAACTTATTTCTCTCGGGCTGTTGTTGTCCTCTTTTAGTGGTTACAAAAACGAAACATTTAAATACTGGTAAATCTATATTATGTATATGAAAAATGACCAATTTCACGAAATTCCTTTAAAATATGGAAAGACTGATGAAGTAAATTTTCCCGATATGCCTGGAAATAATTATTTTTGTGTTGGTTATAATCAAAAATATGGGCTTGTAGATGTTATGGAAGGCGATGGAAATCCAGTTTTTGAAGGAAGAATCAATATTGAAAATTTATTGTCGCAAAATCGGTTAGAAAAATCTCAAATTGTTGATTCGCGGGTTGAAGATTTTGTAATGAGCTCTTATCGTAATTTGAGAGAGGAACAAAAAAATCCTTATAAACGTGTTGACCCTTCAAAACCTGTTTTAGAGTGTTTGTCTTATAAAGGTTAAATTGTTTAAAAATGAACTATTTATCACATACCTTTTTAAATGACTGGAAAAATAACAATATTATTGCTTATTTTACGTTGATTATATGATATTATTTGAAATATTATATTAGAAAAAATTATGTTAGAAAAAACAATGGAAGAATTCAAACAATTAGGATTATCGGATAATGTAATTGAAGTATTGAAAAAGAAAGGTTTTACTAAACCTACAACTATCCAAGTTAAAGTTATTCCTTTACTTTTGGAAGGAGAGAAGGATGTAGTTGGTCAATCTCAGACAGGTACTGGAAAAACTGCTAGTTTTGCACTTCCAATTCTTGAAAGAATAAAAGAACGTAGTAAAACAGTACAAGCTATTATTTTAACACCTACGAGAGAATTGGCTCTTCAAGTATCGCAAGAAATTGATTCATTAAAAGGGAATAAGAATATTAGAATTCTTTCTGTTTATGGTGGTGCTTCAATTGGACCTCAAAGACAAAAACTTAAAGATGGTGTTGATATTGTTGTTGGAACTCCTGGACGGGTAATGGATTTACAACGAAGAAGATCTTTGAAACTTGATGATATTAAATATGCTGTTCTTGACGAAGCAGATGAAATGTTGAATATGGGTTTTGTTGAGGATATTGAAACTATTCTACAACATACGCCAAAAGATAAGAAAATGCTTTTATTTTCTGCAACTATGCCGAAACCGATTCTTAAGATTGCTAAAAGATATATGCATGAATATGAATTTATTGAGGTTGAAAAAGCTCATGTTGTAACTAAAAATGTTGAGCAAATATATTATGATATTAATCCTAAGGATAGAGTTGAAGCTCTTAAAAGAATAATTGATAATAATCTTGATTTTCATGGAATTGTATTTTGTAAAACAAAAGCTGAAGTTGATGTTTTGTCTAATCAATTAGTAAAAATGAGTTATGGTGTGGCGGGACTTCACGGAGATATTGCTCAAAATCAAAGAGAGAAAATTCTTCAACAATTTAGAAAAAAACATGTTAATGTTCTTGTTGCTACCGATGTAGCTGCTAGAGGGATTGATGTTAATGATTTAACGCATGTTATTAATTATTCTTTGCCTCAAAGTCCACAGTTATATGTACATAGGATAGGACGTACAGGGAGAGCTGGTAAAAAAGGAATTGCTATTACATTTGTAATTCCGTCTGAGAAAAGAAAGTTAGTTTTTGTTGAAAGAACTAATAATTGTAAACTTATAAAACAAAAACTTCCTTCAGCAAAAGATATTATCAAACATAAAGAAGCTCAAATTAAAACTATAATTAAGAATATTATTGATGCAACTGCTGGTAAAGCGTCGAAGTATAAATTAATGGCAAAAGAACTTTTAGAGGAACATGATTCGCATGAAGTCGTTGCGGCAGTTTTAAAATATAGTTTAAAACATGAATTGGATTTTAATAGTTATAGAGATATTTCTGAACCTAAACCATCAAGACATTCTTCAAATTCGGGTAGAGGTGGTTTTAGAAGAGGTAGGTCAAGTCGGTCTGGTAAATCTCGTTCTAAAAATAGGTCTAATGGTGATAGGTCTGAGAAAAAAAGATATTCTGGTAGTAGGTCTAAAAAAGGTAATAATTCTAGAAAATCCGGTTCTAGACATAAAAGAAGAAATTAGAGACTTTTTTTAAAATTAAATAAAAAATATTTTAATCGTCTTTTTGTGTTTTATCAATTCTTATTTGACATTCGTCACAATAATACTTCTTTGATTCGCTTTTAGGTACTACAAATCTTTTTTTACATAATCTGCAGTATTTTACTATTTTATAATCTACCATTTTATCTTCGTTTTTGACGTCTTTTATAATTTGATTCTGCTTCTAAATCTGTAGAACCGCATTTTTTACATACTAATATTGTAGTTGGTTTAGATTTTTTACCATGAGAATAGTTTCTGTGCGATTTAATGTCTGTTCCTTTACATTTTTTACATATCATCATTTTTAGTACCTCGGAGTTTTATGTTTTGCGTAACAGTTTCTGCAGTAAACAGGTCTTCCTTCTTTTGGTTTGAAAGGAACTTCGCATTCTTTTCCGCAATCTGCACATTTAGTTTTATGCATATCTCTAGGAGCTGAGTTAAAGCTTCTTTGGTTAAAACTGCTAAATTTACTGAAATCTACTGAGCCTGTATCACGTCTATTTTTTCGATTGTTTCTTTTCATTTTAAAGGTTATTATCTGTAATCGGAATATTTTAATTCGAATCGTATAAATTTAAATTATAAGCTAAGATAAAAATATTTTGATTATAATTAATAGAAAACAAACTTTCTTTATAAAGGCTTCTGTTTATTGATGAATTCATAGTTTTTAATCTTAAATTATTTTTAATAAATTACAGTAAATGAATGTTTAATTATAAAAACTGTTAATTTTAATTGTTTTAAACGGTAAGAACTTATTTAAGTAACTGGATTTTTAATTGTTTATGCAAGTTAAGAATCCTAGAAAAAGAAATTTGAAAATATTTACTTTATCTAATTCATTAATGGCTTTTGCTTTTGGATTATTTGGGCCATTTTATTATCTTTTCATTAACGATATTGGTGGATCTATAGAAAATTTTGGAATTGCGGCTGGTTTAGTTGTTTTATCAGGTGCTCTGGTTTCTCTTATTGCTGGAAGATATTCTGATAAGTTCGGTAGAAAACCATTTTTAATTTTAGGTGGTTATGCTTCTGCAGTACTTGTTTTTCTTTATACTATTATTGGATCAATTTGGCAATTATATTTGTTACAAATTTTGAACGGTTTTATTGCTTCTATTTTTGCAACATCAGAACGGTCTTTTCTTGGTGATATTACTGAAAAGGAAAGTAGAGGCGCGGATATTGGGAAATATGATGCTTTTATTGGAATTGCAGAGGCTATAGCAATTTTTGCAGGAGGTTTTTTAGCGGGGAGATATGGTTTCGAGATTGTATTCTACATTGTTTCAGTAATTTTTATTATTACTACAACAATAATGTTAAAATTGAAAGAATGAATAAAAATAAAAAATGATTTTAATGATTGAATGTTTAGATAAACTTATTAAGTAGTAGAGATTAAATTACAATATGTATTCCAAATTGAAGAAATTAAAAAAGCATCATCAATTGCTTTATTCCTTATTAATTGCAATAGGTATTGTTGCAATTTGGCGAGGGGTATGGATGCTTCTTGATCTTTATTTTTTTTCAAATAATCCTGCAATAAGCGCTTTAATGTCTTTAATTATTGGTTTGTTGATTATTTTTCTAACTCATTATAAACTTTCTTGAATTTGTTTTTTTAATTTAATATTATTATTATTATTATTATTATTTAGTTTTCAAAAGATTTATTAATTATAACATAATTTTGTTTATTATGACGGAAAGACCTAAGATAGGAGTAGGGGTAATAGTAATTAAAGATGAAAAAGTTCTTCTTGGTAAAAGGATGAATGCTCATGGTGAAGGGTCTTGGTGTTTTCCAGGTGGACATCTTGAATTTAATGAAGAAGTTCAGGATTGTGCAGCTCGTGAAGTTAAAGAAGAAAGCGGTATAGAAATTAAAGATATTCGGATGGGTACTTTTACTAATGATATATTTGAAAAAGAAGGTAAACATTATGTTACTTTATTTGTAATCTCGGATTATCATTCTGGCGAAGTTAGAGTTATGGAACCTGAAAAATGTGAAAAATGGGAATGGTTTGAGTGGGATAAGTTGCCTCAACCTTTATTTGTGCCAATACAAAATTTGTTGAAACAGGGATATAACCCGTTTGAGTGATTGTTTATTTATTATTTTATAATTAACTTATATCTATTTTATATTCATCTTATATTTATTTTATATTTATCTTATAATATGAATAGTTTTAGTATTTATGTATTTTAAGTTTGATTGAAGTAATTGAAATATGTTTTGTATTTTTGCTCCGCCTGCATGACCTATTTCTTCATTGTTTTTAAAGCTGCCATATGTGGCTATTCCTGCGAGTTCTCCGTTAGTTGTTGTGAATGCTCCTCCACTGAAGCCAGGGACCGAATATGCGTCTGTTAAATAAGTGTCAGTTACAAGTTTTCCATCATTATTAATCATTCTAGCATTATGTTTTGTTTTTATTATTTTGCCATATTGATTATATGGTGTTCCATTTCTTATACCAAATAATTTAATTGCGTTATTAACTTCTAATTCTTTTTTTAAAATTTTAAATTTTATAGGTTCAGGTTTTTTGAAATTTATTGCTTTAATAAGTGCGATGTCGTATTCAGGCATGAATGCGTATGTTGTGATGTCTATTGGATAACTATTTCTTTGTTGATCAATGATGTAATATCTGTCGAATATGAAATTTAATGTTCCTGTAGTTATTTTATCTTTAGGCATTCCGTGGTTAATGTTGTGCCAATCGTCTATGTAAGATTCAATATTGTGGTATGCTGTAAGAATGAATCCATCTGTTGTTAATAGTAGTCCAGTTCCTGAACTTTCGTCTTCTATTCCGAATTTACCGTTAGATAATTTCTTTAACTCTCTACTGGAACTGTTTACAATAATTAAGTTATCTGAAATATTTTTTTCTGATTCTTGTTTTGTTAATTCTTGGGATTCATAATCTTTCATTGCTTTTTCAAGAGCAAGTATACTTTCTAATCCTGTTTGAGAAGTTCCAAGTATCATGATTGTTTATAGGAGAATCAAATTTATAATATCTTTTCAAGAAATGTCCCGATTGTTCCGAATTTTCATACATTAAATGTGCTAATTGCGGAATTATTCCGTAATTATTTGTAAAAGTTGTTTTTCTTATATATTTATATATATTTTATTTCACGTTTACTTTTTTTAGATTTTTAATTAATTGTTCAACGCATTTGTTCATTTCTTCTTCGTTTTTTGTACCTGTACAAACTATTTTTCCGTTAGAGAATAAGAGGAAGCTTGCGGGATGTGGTTCTTTTATTTTGTATACTAAACCTGGAAATTGTTCTGGTTCGTATTCTGTATTGCTAAGTTTCATTGTAAGTTCGTTTAAGTTAAGATCAAGACCTAATGCACCCGATCCTACTAGGTTTTGAATTTTAAGTGTTGGTTTGATTGTTATCTTAACATTTAGTTTTTTGAGATTGTCAATAATCTTAAGAACTGATTTATTTGCATCTTCTATTGTTTTTGCACCTGCGCAAACAACTTTACCTGATGAAAATAATAAAGCTGATGATTTTGGTTCTTTGATTCTCATTACTAGTCCTGGGAATTGTTCTGGGTTATACTCTACGTTAGATAATGTAGATGCGATTTTTTCTAATTGTAATTTATGTTCTAAATCTGTCGTAACTACTAAATTTACTACTTTTATATTTGCCATTTTAAAACCTCTCAAATATCCTGAATTTATGTATTTTAAATAAGAAACCACAGCTAACGATAAAGGTTTCGGTTTTTGTTTGATAATTATTAAAAAAAAAGAAGTGAGAAAAATAAAAAAAATATTGGATATCTTAAAGAATTATGATTTATTCTTCTGATTTGCTAACATTAACCGCTTTTGGTCCTCTGTCGCCTTGTTCTACATCGAATGTAACTGAGTCGTTATCTCTTAAAATAACGCCGTCATTCAATCCAGTTTGATGAACGAAATATTCATTTCCGTCTTCACCAGCGATGAAACCAAAACCTTTCATGTCATTGAAAAATTTTACTGTTCCTTTCATTGTTTTACCTCCACACTATATTGTGAATTTGATTTTTATATTTATCACTATAGGATATTTTAGTATGTCTATCATTAATTATAGATATTTGACATAATTTACAATGTTTTGTTGTTTTGTGATTATCCATTTTATCATTAGCTAAACTTGATTTAAGCTAATAATTTATAGTGGCAGAAACAGATTAACATTTTTGGTTATTGGTTAAGTGCTCTGGTTATAAATAATAATAAGGTTAAATCTTTCTTTATTTATAAAGGTTGCTATTTATTCCTGTATAAATTGATTTATTTATGTTTAATATTTACATTAATTACAATAATGGTTTATATATAACAATTAGTTTTATTAAATGTATGAAAGGTAAAAGATTGAGTATATCTATTATATCAGGTGCAGTACTTGGTATTTTTTGTATAATAGGTATTTCTTTTCGACTTGGGTATACTGGTAATGAACTTTTTATTATTTCAACATGGATAAATAGGGTTGTTATGGGTTTAGTAATAGGTTTAGCGCCGTATTATAAAATTAAGGGTAACACTAGAAATATTTTATTTCGTGGGGCGTTTTTAGGATTGATAATCAGTGGATCTTTTTATCTTGCAACTAATTTTTATGATTTTCCAGGTTTTGTAGCAGGAATTGTTTATGGTATTATAATAGATTATGTTGCAACAAGATATGGGAAGAAATGAAATTTCTATGAAATGAAAAATAATAATATTTTTTGGATATTTGGAATTCTTCAAAGTCTTACATTAGGATTTATTATTTTTTTACTCTTTAGATCATTTAATTTGATTAGTGCAACTCCTGTAATAGGGTTGGATACTTCAGTCTTGTTAAGTATTTTGTTCCCTGTATTTTTGTTGATTGTTGAATATATTATTTATTCTAAGAAGTGATATTTTATATATGTTGATTTTAATTATGTGAAATATGAAAGTAAAATTACATCATTTCGCGTATAATATTACGCCAAATAGTTTGGAACTGGTTTTGGAACTTCTAGATAGATTAGGATGCACTCTTGTTTATAGAGAAGGTAGTGCACGATGGTGTATGGTACAGCAGAAACCAATCTCTATTGATATTCAAATAATTGAAACTAAGGACAAACCTGTTTTAATTGAAAAGAAAATTAACACTCATATTGCTTTTTTATCAGATACTCCTAAAGCAGATATTGAAGAGATTAAACAATGGTCTAATGATAAAGGAGTGAAGTTTAGACAAGGTGGTTGGTCTGATAAAGAATTATGGTTTGATTTGCCTGATGCATTTGTCAATTTTGTGATTGAGATAATGCATACTTCTGTGGTTGAATAGATTTAAATATTAAGTATTTCTCTTATTTTTATCAAATTTTGTTTGTTTATTATTTAGTAACTTTAACATTTCTTTTTTGACAATTTGTTGTTCTTTTTCTACGTTAACATAATTATCACCGTATTGAATTATACAATCAGTATGAACAAGTAATCTTGCAAAATAATAATACTTTCTTCTTTGTTCGTAATTATCATCTAATTTTATGATTTCTGTATAACCTTTGAAAAAGGATTGTCTTAAATTATTATTATTATTATTATTATTTGAAAAGTTTGCACCCTCTGTTCTCATAAGTTCTTCTTCATTATGTCCAACAAATGCATCATCAAAATCAATAATTCCAGAGATTTTATTATTTTTTAAAAATATATTCTTTTGATTTAAATCAATATGAAGTAACCTTGGAACAATTTTATAATCAATAAGATTTGCGTTTTGTTCAAACCAAGAACTAATTGGTTTAATTAAATCTTCAAAATTTGAACCTTTAAAAATATTTAAACGATAATTAATTATTTCTTTGTGCATATCCTTCCAATTACTAAATGGTCCTTTATAATTAGCTTCAGAATAACTTTCAACAGTTTTACCATCAAAAGTTTCTCCAAATTTCTTGAAAGTAATTGAATGTATTTTCGCAATTAATCTACCTAACTCGTAATAAAAAGATTTCTTATCATCAGTATTCATAGTGTTGATTACTTCACAAAGCATCTCTCCTTCAATCTCTGTAATTATTAGATAAGGATGTTTAACTAATTTTAGACTATCATCAAATTTTAAAACACCTGGAACCGGGATATTATTTTTTAATAAAAAAGGATATAAACAAGCTAATTTATGTCCTGCTCTCGCTTCTTTCTTATTATTATACATTTTTAAGAAATAATTTCCTTTATTAGTCCCAACTTTGACTAAAAAGTTTGCTAATGTTTTAATTTCGGTAATTTTATTTATATTAAAATTTAATGAATTGAAAATTGTTTTAATTTCGTCATTCTTTGAAACCATAAGAATGAATAATTGTTGAAGGTTTATAAATTCAACTATTATATAATGTTTTAACTAACATAAATTCAAGTGTTTTAGAACAATTTACAAATTTTATTTTAGAATTCAAACTCGTCATTAAGTTTGTTATTGAAATCAACTACTGCTGTAGGTTCGCCTGTGACGATTGCAAAGATTTTGTTTTGGCCGTAAACTAGGGTTAGGTCAAACTCTTTGTGTCTGTCTTCAGTACAGAAATCATTTATTTTTTCAAGATTTGGCCATTCTTCTTTTTCAGAAATGTTATCTGGGAAGTCAACTGGAAGTTGTTGATTTTCAAAACCTAGATTTTTCAATACTTTGGTGAATCTTGGGTAAAAATCATTGTCCTTGCTAAAGCTGGCTATGACTTTCTTGTGTCTTTTGTTTAATGAAAGTAGCTTGCTCATCTTATCCTCACTGCTTCAAGGTTTCGAGGAGCAACAGTTTCTACTCTGTATTGTTTGTGTAATGATGATGCCAGATCAAGACATCTGATTTTTTCACCATGGTTAATGAGTATCTTTTTAGGTTTTGGTTGGCATCTTCCTACAAAGTTCACTAGTTCTCTTCTTGTAGAGTGGCCTGAAATTTCTATTCTGTGGACTTCCATTTTAATTACTATAACTTCTTGACCTTGACCTTTTTTGAAAGCTATCTCTCTTTCTCCTTGAGATATTCGTCTACCTAATGAACCAGGACCTTGGTAACATGAAAATATGAGCGAGTTTTTCTTGTCACCACCAAGATGTTTAAGATATTCAACAGATGGTCCTCCTACAAGCATACCTGATGTTGCGAGAATGACGCAAGGTCCGTGATCTTCAATAAGTTGCATTCGTTCTTTATGAGAACCTACTTGTTTAAACATAGGTGCAATAAACGGGTTTTGATCTTTATGGAATATTTGTTTTCTTACAACTCTGTTAAGAAATTCCGGGTAAGCTGTATGGATAGCTGTAATGTCCCATACCATTCCATCAATGTATACAGGAACTTCTTTTAGTCTTCCTTCTCGTACCATGGCTTCAATTAGTACTAGAATTTCTTGGGCTCGGCCTGAACCGAGAGTTGGCATGAGTACTTTGCCACCGCGTTCTAAAGTGTTAATTATTATATCTTTTAACAGATTATCTTGTTCTTGTGCAGACGGCATTACATTTTCTTTGCCACCGTATGTACTTTCTATCATTAAAGTTTCAAGTCTTGGAAATCGTGTTGCCGCAGGTTCAAGAAGTGCAGTTTTACCGTATTTCTGGTCTGCAGTGTAAAGTAAATTGTGTAGGCCGTTTCCTATGTGAAGATGTGCCATTGCAGAACCTAACATATGCCCTGCATTGTAAAGGGTCATTCTTACATCGGGAGTGATATCCGTGACTTCTTCATAGTCTAATGTAATGGTATGCATGACCATTTGTTTGATTTCTTCAGTAGTGTATAACGGATCTTTACCTTCATTTTTTTGGATTTTTATAACGTCAAGCTGTAAAAGTGACATTATATCTCTTGTAGGTGCAGTACAATAAACTGGACCCCTGTATCCAAATTTAAATAAGTATGGAACAAGTCCTGAATGGTCAAGATGTGCGTGTGTGACTATTACTGCGTCAAGCTCGTTAATATTGAAATCTGGACTTTCAAGGAAAGGATAAGCGTCTGAGTCATTTGCAACATTGATACCGCAATCTAAAAGTACTCGAGATTCGGGTGTTTGAATCAGGATACAACTTCTTCCTACTTCTCTTGCACCACCTAAGTAAGTGGCACGGATCCATTCGTTCTTTTTTCCGCGAATCCAGCCATCGTATATTCTGTGACCTATCCTGTCAAGAAATTTTCTTCTTTCTTCAGAATTTTGGTAAAGAACGGCTCTAATGTTTTCAATAATTTTAGATCTAATGGCAGGTTTTCTTTTTATTATAGGAACCCATAATGTTTTTTGACGGATTTCTCTAAGAAGTGCTCCTTGTTTGCCGATTGCAAGACCAGGTTTTTCTGCATGGATAATAACGATGGAACGTTGAGAATCGAATATTATGCCTTCTACTTTAGCTTCTTTAGGCATGATGTCTTTAATTTTTTTTTCAGTTTTTTCCATGTCAAGAGTTATGCTAGGATCGGGTCTTAGCTCGACACGTTTTTTGAATGTGTTAACAATCTCTCTTATCATTCCTTTATTATCAAAGAAAAAATCTTTATCTTTAGTGTATAGAACTATGTTGGCCCCTTCAAAAGCAGCATCGCTAACTAATCCTTTAGGGACCTTTTTTAACATTTCCTTAAGTATGTCGGTCATTTTAATTCAGAACCTCGTATTCAGTTTTTTGTTTTCATAAGAAAGTTTATACTTCTATTTTTGTGTTTAATTCTTTCTCAATTACTCTTTTACAGCCATTTTTATCAATTACCATTACATCGAGACCGTTACCTGATGCGCTATCTCTTTGTAAAGCTGCATTGATAGCTGTTACTGCTAATTTTATTCCTTCGTCAGTTGTCATATTTTTCTTGAACTGGCTTTCCATTACTCCATAGACAAACACGCTTCCTGAACCTGAGGATATGTAGTTATCTATTTCTGTAAGGGATCCGTCAGGGAATAAGTCGTATAGATGATATCCTGAAGCATCGACTCCTCCAAAAAGGAAGTGTGCAATTCCTGGAATAGTTGAGAATTTTCTTATATTATTGTAAACCATGTTGGAAAGTAGATTAGCTGCTTCTTTTACGTTAGCATCTCTATTCACTCTTATAGTTTTAAGCTTTAACTCTGCTTTTAATACTTTGATAATAAGTTGGATATCTGAAACAGTTCCTGCAGTTGTAAGAGCAAGATTATCACTTATTTCGTGTATTTTTTTTGCTTTTTTATCAACAATTAGATTGCCTGCAGTTGCTCTTTTATCGGCTGCTAGTACAATACCGTCTTTACATAAAATTCCTATTGTTGTAGTACCTGTTTTTAATTGTGTAGTTTCCATTTAATCAACCCCTTAGAAGTATTTTCTATAATGTACATGAGAGCTGGTGGTTATTTATAAATGTTTCGGTATTCTGTATAATAATTTTAAGACTTTAAATAAAAAATAAAAATTTATTTTTTCTTGTTAAGCATCACTATTATTACAATACCTACAATGATAACTAATACTTCAAGTGCTATGATTGCTGTTGAGCCAAGATCTGATGATGAACTAAATGATGTGGTCTGAACAGGCGTTGTTGATGTCGTTGTTTGTGTTTGTAGTTCTTGTGTATTATCGGATTCGTCTTGTCTGGTGAATGCTTCAACATCTACATTTTCCGGTGAACTTGCTTCAACATCTTGGGCAGCGCTTTCTTCGTTATTAGAATTATCTACTGGTTGTTCTTGTCTTTGGTCGCATTGTTGAATGTATAAAGGGATTTCTTTTTTAGTAAATTTTGAAGCGTATGACGCTTTTAATATGAATGTGTATGTTCCTTGGATTGCAGGGCTTAAATCTAGAAGAAATTCTTTTTCGTAAGTGTTATCATCGTTTCTAGCGCTTTCATCAAGTCGCATTTTTTCTTCGAATTTAACTTGTAACCTGTCGTTTGTTATTGAAAGGTCTATATCTTCCTCTTCCTGACCTACATTGATGAGTTCAACTAATAATGTGGTTTCCCTGTTACAAATTATTGTTTCGGGAGTAAATTCGTTTTGTCTGAATCTTATGTCGTGTTTATCCTTGTCAATGTCTATAGTGATAGTAGTTTTAGTGTTATGGTCTGTACCGTTTTCGTCTTCTCCTTCGATTTCGATGTCGAGATCGTATTCGTCATCATCTAAACTAAGAGGTATTTCAAAGTCAAAATTAATTGTTTTATCGTCTTCAGCATCTAAACTGAATTCTGAGCTTTCTAATTCTATATCTGAATCGTCATTTATATCTTTTAAAGTGGCTGTAATTGTTATATCTTCAATTTCAATATCTTCTGCTTCGGTGAATAAATTCTTGACAGTTATTTTTAGTTCAAGTTCTGAATCAGGTTCAACATCTATATTTGGCGAATCTAGGTTGACAGAATCGTCGTCGTCATCTACTTCTGCTTCAATTTCTGTAATTTCTAACTTGCTCGTAGCAGAGGCTGTTATTGCTAAAATAAGTATCATTAAAATTGATATTAGTATAATTTTCTTCATATTACCACCTTATCTTTATGTAAATTGTAGTTTGTTTAAAAACGTTATGTTGTCTGGTTAGGTGACGAAATTTTAGTTTTTTGTTGGCATGGTTTATATTTTGGTAAGACTTTTTGCTGAGTCTCTTTAAATGGTTAATATGAAATCCTCTCGCTCACAGCATTAGTTTGAAGTACAATGAGGAAATTACTAATGCTTCCTTGTAGTATAAATATTAATGATGTGTTTGCTGGCTGTTCCAAGCGAGGATTTCATATTAGTCTCATTAAACTAAATATTTTTATACTTATACTGAATTACTTGTATACAAAATGGGTGTCTATAGTACTTATGATATTAGAGGTTTGTATCCTGCCGAGATTAATGAGGAACTTGCATATAAAGTTGGTAGGGCTTTTGTTACATTTCTTGAATGTAAAAAGGTGGTAGTGGGAAGGGATGGAAGAACAAGTAGTCCTAGTTTACAGAAAGCTTTAATGCAGGGAATTATTGATCAGGGTGCAGATGTTTTTGATATAGGTCTTACAGCTACACCTTTGATGAATTTTGCAGCTAAAGATTATGATGCTGGAATAATGATTTCTGCGTCCCATAACCCGGGTCAGTATAATGCTTTTAAGCTTGTTAAGAGGCCAGTGTTACAGATGCATACTAAAGAGTTGCAAATAATACTTGACCTTGCTGAAAAAAATGAGTTTGTTGATGCTGAGATTACTGGTAATATAATAGAATTAAATCCTATAAATGAATATGCTGAGCATGTACTGAAAAAGTGCGATTTTTCTGGTTTAAAAGTTGTGGTGGATTACGGGAACGGCGTTGGTTCAGTTATTGCAAAGCCTGTATTTGATAAATTGGATATTGAAGTAATTTCTTTATATGAAGAGATTGATGGAACATTTCCTAATCATCCGGCTAATCCGCACGATATTGAGAATCTTGTAGATTTACAAAAAGCTGTCAAAGAAAATGATGCTGATTTGGGTATATTTTTTGATGGCGATGCTGATAGAAGTCAGTTAGTTGATGAAACTGGTGAGATTCTTATGCCTGATATCTTGCTTGCTTTACTTGTTCCTGAAGAGCTTGGACGTTTTCCGGGTTCGAATGTATATTATGATTTAAGGTTTAGCAAGATTGTTAAAGATGTGATACTTGAAAATGGTGGTAACCCGTATATGTTGAAAGTAGGTAATCCGTTTTTTAAAGAGAAGATGTTAACAGGGGGTTGTCTGGCTGGCGAATTATCTGGTCATATAATGTTTAAGGACCATTTTAGTATTGATGATGGGTTATACGCTGCAGTCAAGTTGATGAATTTACTTTCTAAATGTGAATGGTGTTTATCTGAACTTGTTCAACCATTGAAACGGTACTTTTCAACACCTGAGATTAATTTGAAAGTTGATAATGCTGATGAAGTTTTGAAGATTGTTGAAGGTAATTTCTTACCGGGAAAACATCTTATACTTGATGGTGTCCACGTTACATTCTCTGATTGGTGGTTTAGTCTTCGAAAAAGTAATAATGAACCTTTAGTAAGGTTAAGGTTAGAGGCTGATACTAAAGAATTGATGAATCAGAAAAAGGATGAAATTTTGAAGATTATTAATTCTAATTAGTTCCACTTTCCACATTTAGAATCCCAGCGAGCTACAACTTTGCCGTTTTCAAGAAGTTCCATTACTTCGCAACTGTTTGCGCAATCTTTACATTCAAATGATGCAGCTTTGTATTCTGTATTTTTTATATGGTATCCTTTAAATTTGCTTTTTTCAATATTTCCTTCTTGAGCGATTAGTGCAGCACCTATAGCTCCCATAACCTCAAAATGTTTAGGAATTTCAACTTTTAAGTTTAAAGCTTTCTCAAAAGCGTTCTTTATACCTTTATTAGCTGCGACACCGCCCTGGAAAATGACTGGTTCTCGGATATCTTTACCTTTACCTACATCGTTAAGGTAGTTTCTTACAAGTGCTTCGCAAAGTCCTTTAATGATATCTTCTTTTTCGCAGCCAATTTGTTGTTTATGGATCATGTCAGACTCGGCAAAGACTGTACACTTTCCTGCTACTCTGACGCTGTTTTTAGATTTTAATGATAAAGCACCGAACTCTTCGATTTTGATACCTAGTCTACCTGATTGTTGGTCAAGAAAACTTCCAGTGCCTGCTGCGCAGACAGAGTTCATGGCAAAGTCAATAACTGTTCTATTTCTTACTATGATTATTTTGGAGTCCTGGCCTCCTATTTCAAGAATTGTTTGAACATCAGGATTTGCTTTTAGAGACGCGATTGCGTGACAGGTTATCTCGTTTTTAACAATGTCTGCCCCAACAAGTAATCCAATAAGGCGTCTTGCTGAGCCAGTGGTGGCGCAACCAGATATATCTGGTTTTTCTTTTAGAAGTTTAAGACCTTCTTGTAATCCTCTAATAGGGTTTCCGTTAGTTCTGATGTTTACTTTTTCAATTACATCTCCTTTATCATTAATTATAACTATGTTACATGATACTGATCCAACGTCAATCCCTAGGTAGTGTTTCATTTTAGTCAAGAGTTATAAGGGTGGTATAAAAAATTATCTATCTACTTTAAAACCTTTCCAGTCTTTAAGTACCATAGATAAAGGTCAAGTTCTGCTTGTGACATTTTAAGTTGTTTTGAGAGTTTATCTAGTTTGTTTTCAATTTCTAAATAAAGTTTTTTTGTTATTGTTTTAGGTTTTTGTTTTATTATATTGTTTTCTAATAAAATATTAAGAATGTGTCTATCTACAATTGCAAGGTTATTATAACCTATGTTTCTTAGAAAGTGTGATGCTTCCTTATAACCCAGTCCTTTTATGTTTTCTGCTAGCCATTGTCTTGCAGAACTTTCATTATTTTCTTTTATAATCTTTTTAATTACTTTTTTAATATTGATGAATTTTCTGGCTTCAATAATGTATTTTGTTTTGTTGTTGTGGAATCTGTGTTTGTTTTTTATTATGGTATTTTTTATTTTGCTCTTGGTTGCACAACAAAAACCGCGAATGCCTAATTCTTTTTGTATCTGTAGAGCTGTCAATGCTTTTGAGTTTGCAGTTAGTAAGCAGAAACAGAGTTCGGCGAACCATGCTTTTGTAGTTCTTTGTTGAAAAGATTTGAATTGTTTTAGTCTTTTTTTTATCGTGTTTTTAATCTCTGTCCTCTTTATTTTGTTTATTTTTGAGATTAGTTGTTTCATTTTAGTTTTTTTTGAAAATGTTTTGCTTGCAGTATTTTTATTATTGATGCTAATATTAATAATAAAAAAGAAGAAAATAAAAGATGTTTAAGAAGATTTCCAGAGACCGTGCTTGTTACAGATTTCTCTTGCTGTGATTCCTTCAGTTGATTCAAGATGGAATACTGCTTCTGGTTTCCAACCTGGATAAAGTTTTGCACTTGCAATTACTTTGCCGCCTCCAAGTATTTCGATTAAATCAATGTGGTGGTCTTCTTCCATTGGATGAGGTACTGAACCAACTTTAACAGTTACTTTGTTACCTTCAATTTCTATTACTGGGACATGTTTTTCCATGCCTTCATCCTTTGTTTTTGCTTCAAGAAGTTCCATTGGTTGATTGCAGCATACTAATTGACCAGGACCTGCATGGTGTACTTCGACAATGTTTCCGCAGATATTGCATTTATATATTTCACTTACTTTTGCCATTTTATTTTACCTCTTAAATTTTGCATGTGTTAATCCCAAATAATTTGTAGATTCCACATTTTCCTGTTAGTGTTGTAATTAATAGTATTGCTGTTATTATGTATAACCATGGTGTGTATTTATAGCCTAAGTAGCCGAATACTATCGCTAAAATCATTCTTATTATTTTATCAGTTTTTCCAACATTTGTTTTCATTATTATCACCTCAGTTTGTCAAGTTCTTGTGCAAGAAGTTGTTCGTGTTTGGATTCTTCTTCAGAAAGTGCTAAAAGAAGCTTTTTTCCGTTTTCATCATCAACAGCTTCTGCCAATGCAATATATAATTCTTTGGCAGCTTTTTCTTGTTTTATTGCGAATTCGTACATAGTTTTTATGTCTAGAAATTCTTCAATTGATGGTAAGCCGAGTTCTTCAGAGATGTTGAGTGCATCGATTTTATCGACTTGGACATTTTCTATGTTAAGGCTCGCTAACCTTTCTTTGTGCATTTTCTCTGCTTCTGCTAACCCGCGAAGAGCACGTTTTATTTCTTCATCAGTAGCTCTTTCGGCTAAGTCATTGTAGAAATTGTAAAAGTATTCTTCTTCTTTCATCGCTTTTTCAAGAATGAACTTCAATTGTTCGTTCATTTTAATCGTACCTCTGAAAGTTTAAGATGGTCAGTTTCTACCTGTACAAGAGCGCCAAAGATTTGACGTATTCGATCATTTTCAGATTCGGCTGCTGCTTCTGCGTAGAACTTTATTGCATGGTCTTCTCTATCGTGCGATTCTTGAAGGTTAGCAGTTCGTTCAGTTGAACATTCATCTGATGTTTTTGAAATCTCGACTTTATCGAGTTTTAAAATCTTTTTCCAGATTGAGGCATGTTCGGCTTCAACTTTGGCGAGAGCTTTGAATAAGTTTTTAGTTTCGTCGTTTTCAGCTTTAGCAGCTGCACAAAAATAAAATTCTGCATTAGATATTTCAACCTGTAAAGCTTTCTCTACATTTGCTTTATCTTTTTCGTTAAGTTCAACATCAAATGTTTCTTTGTATTCTTTAGCGTCTATCATGAAATTTTCGTAAGCTCCACAATGTGGACAACGTTTTGGTGCGTCGGTTCCAATGTACGGATCTCCGCATATTTTACATCTATATAATTTTACCATTTGGTTCACCCCATTTGTTAGTTTTTTTTAATAAATTGTATATAAATCTTATGAATCATAGTGTGCAGTGTTTACAATTTGAATTTGCGCAAACTGTATTTTTTATGTTCCATTTTAGAGCCCATTTTTTAATATCTTTTATTATTTTTATAAAATCTAAACCGCTGTTCGTTAATGAATATTCACATTTAATAGGGACCTGGGAACTATCTATTCTTTTTTCAATCATTTTTTGTGATTCAAGTTCTTTTAATCTTTCAGATAACATCTTAGGAGTGATTGTGCCCATGCACTTTTTAATTTCCGAGTAGCGTTTCCAGTTTTGTTTTCCTTTGTAAAGTTCAAGTAGAATCAATACAGTCCAGCGTTTGCCAATAAAGTCGACAGTTTTGTATATTGTACAGTCTTTATCCATGATATCTTTTTTGATACTCTAACTTATATAAATAGGTTTCGTTTTTATACTTCCTATAAAAAAGATACTGAGGTGTATGCTATGAAAAAAATGTTAGAATCGAAGAAACTTGGCTTGGCGATAGGAATAACGGCTGCGATATATGTTGTATTCCAGGGTGCTGCTGCTGGATTATTTGGTTGGGGAACTGCTGCTGTACAGTTATTGTCTAGTTATTACCTTGGTTATGCTCCAACAGTGGTGGGGAGTATAATTGGCGGAATTTGGGCTTTTGTTGATGGTTGGATTTTTGGTGCGCTTGTTGGATATTTTTACAATAAGTTTTGTTAATATTTTTTAAATATTTTATTAACATTTTATTTTAATTTTTATTTTATTTTTTTAAATTATTTGGAGAGTGAAAATATATGAAACGTAATATAATCGAAATAGATGAAGAGAAATGTGTCGGGTGCGGTCTTTGTATTATGGGTTGTGATGAAGGTGCATTACAAATTATTGATGGAAAGGCGAAACTTGTTAGTAATACATATTGTGATGGGTTAGGGGATTGTATAGGTACTTGTCCAATGGATGCTTTGCATGTAGTACAGAAAGATGTTGATGAGTTTGATTATGCTGCAACAAATAAACATCTTAAGGATATTGGTCGGGATGAGTTAAAACATAATCCTTTAGATAAGAAGGTCGAGAAAAAACATTCTGGGTGTTCATGTCCTGGTTCTGCAGTTCATCAAATTAAGGGTTCATCTTTAAAGCAGTGGCCTGTTCAGATAAGTCTTTTACCTGTAGATGCGCCTTTTTTTGATGGGTTTGATTTGTTGATTGCTGCTGATTGCGTAGGGTTTGCTTATCCTGAGATGCAGTCTTTGATGGAGTCAAAAACTCTTTTAGTTGGATGTCCAATGCTTGACAATATTAGTGAGTACGAAGAGAAATTTAAAGCTATTTTTACAAATAATGATGTGAAATCAGTTACAGTTGCTATGATGGAAGTTCCTTGTTGTCGTGGATTGTTGAAGGCTGTAGAGTTTGCTGTTGAAGCGTCTGGTAAAAATGTGTTAATTACTAAAATAATAATTGGGAAGACCGGGGTAAGAAAATGATGAATTGTAATCAATGTGAACAAACTTTGAAAGGTGGTTGTACTACTGTAGGGGTTTGTGGTAAAAATGAAGATATTGCGAGTTTGCAAGATACAGTTATTTATGCGTTAAAAGGAATTGCTGCATACGCGTATCATGCAAGGGAGTTAGGTTATCATGATGAAACAGTGGATGCTTTTATGCATAAAGCTTTGTTTTCAACATTAACTAATGTGAATTTTAATTTGCAAGAACATATTGCACTTGCACTTGAGACTGGTTCAGTTACAATTAAAGCGATGGAGTTGCTTGATAAGGCGCATACTGATAAACTTGGAATGCCTGAACCGAGTTCTGTTGAACAAAATAAAGTAGAGGGTAAAGCTATTCTTGTTACAGGGCACGATCTTTTTGCACTTAAGAAATTGTTAGAGCAATCTGAAGGTAAAGGTGTTAATATTTATACACATTCGGAAATGTTGCCTGCACATTCGTATCCTGAATTGAAAAAGTTTAAGCATATGAAAGGTAATATTGGAAAGAGCTGGACTGATCAAAGAGTACTTTTTGAAAAGTTTCAAGGTGCTATTTTAGGGACTACTAATTGTGTTGTTCCTGTTCTGGGGAATTATGCTGAGAGGATGTTTACTTATGGTATTGCAGGACTTGAAAAGGTTAAGAAAATAGAGAATGAGGATTTTTCTCCTTTGATTGAAAAAGCTTTAAGTTTGCCTGATGTTGAAATGGTTGAAACTGGTAAGTTAACGACTGGGTTTCATCATAGTACTATTTTGGCGCTTGCTCCTAAAATTTTAGAAGCTGTTAAATCTGGAAAGATAAAACGGTTTTTTGTGATTGCTGGATGCGACGCTCCTGGTACAGGTAATGATTATTTTGGAGATTTAGCCAGGACGTTACCTGATGATGTTGTGATTTTAACTTCGGCTTGTGGTAAGTTTAGGTTTAATGATCATGGTTTTGGTGATATAGATGGTCTCCCTAGACTTATTGATGTTGGTCAGTGTAATAATTCGATAAGTTTGATAAAAGTTGCAACTGGACTTGCTGAAGCTTTGGATTGTGGTGTTAATGATTTACCTTTAACAATTGTTTTATCGTGGTTTGAACAGAAAGCTGTGGCGATTTTACTTGGACTTTTTAGTCTTGGGGTAAAGAATGTTTGGCTTGGTGCAAAGGCGCCTGAATTCTTAACGTCTGGAGTTGTTAAAGTGTTGCAGGATAGTTTTAATCTTCAGCTTACGACCAATGTTGAAGACGACCTTAAGAAGATGCTGGGTTAATATTTTTATTTTTTCTTTAGTTTTTTTAATTTAATTTGCTTTTTTTTAAATTTAATATATTTCTTTTAATTTAAACAAGTCCTAGAACAACTATAATTCCTAGACCAAGCATTACTATACCTGTAATAAGGTGAAGAATTCTTATGTTTCTTTCTTTCCATTCTTTTGCTTTTTCTATATTAGTAAATCCATAGAATAGTAGTAATGTTATTATTAATAGTGGAAGGATAAAGAAAATGTTGTAAATTAAAAGGATTGGGATGGCTGCTAATTGTGTAGTTTTTTCAGCAAGTAAAGCCAGGATAAATAAATATGGTCCTCCAGTGCAGGGTAGTTCGAAAAAGCATACAACGAATCCTAGTAAAAATGCGCCAAATGGGGTAGTTGCTCTTCCTAAGAGTTTCTTTAGTGTAGGTCGCCATCTTCTAGGTATTTCCATGACAAAGCCGAAAGCTCCGTATTTGAAGAAATCTTTAATGTTGAATATTCCAATTATTATCGCTAGGAATCCTATTACTTTGTAAAAGTAGAATGATAATCCTGATATTTGAATTGCGGAGAATAATCCTAGACCGAATAAGAAATAAATAATGTATATTGAAACTGTGAATGCAAGTCCTGCTTTGAGTACTTTTTTCTTATCACCTGTTGCGAGTAATGCGCCAAGAAGTATTAAAAGTACTGCGATTGCACAAGGGTTTACGGAGTCTACGATTGCTGCTCCGATAATTGTTGCCCATGATAATGTTTCTAGTTTTTCTTTAGGTGATGAAGGTCCTTCGATTCCTGTTTTGTTGTTTTCTGTTTTAAGGGTTGGACATGAAATTCCACGATTTTTTTCAACTAGTTCTGGGAAATTGTCAAGTATAGGTGTATCTCCTGTTAAAGATATATCGTTAATGAAAAGCGCAGGTACCCCTCTTTTGTTTCGCGGTACATCGTAAATATCAAAATATTTTTCTAAAAGAACTAGGTTTGATCTATTATCGTAAACTTCAAAATGTATTATGTTTAAGTCTGCATCGTTGGTTTCCATATATTCGATGAATGGTTCAACTCTGCCACAGTGAGGGCATCCTTTCCCGTAAAAAAAGTATGCGCATGTGTCTGCAGATGCTATATTTATGATTAATAAAGAGAATATTAGAATAGGTAATAATAACTTTAACTTCATCTTAAGTTGTTTTATTTTATTTATTTTATATAAATTTATTGAAAATTTTGTGTCGTGTTAGGATTTTGTGTTTATTGTAATTATTTATGGTTGATAAGTTTGAAGTTTCCGCCTTGGATTCTGATGGCTTTACCATTGATGATTGCATCTGCTATCTTTTTTCTTGCAGAAAGTATTAATCGGTGGAATGTGGGTTGTGAGATGTTCATTTTTTCGGCTGCAATGTTTTGGTCAAGACCTTCGAGATCTTTTAATCTCACAGCTTCGTATTCTTCTATTTTTAAAATCGTTTCACCGAGTTCTCTTTTTTGTACACCTGCAGGTTTGAAGTAGGTAAAATCCGGATTTCTACCCACTCTTCTGCATCTTCTTGGTCTTGGCATTTATAGTTCCTTTAGCTCTTTTTCAATTTGTTCTTTTTCTGCTTCTAAAACTTTTCGTTTTTCTTCAGCTGTAAATTCAACAAATTTACTCCTGATTAATCCTGCACCTCTTCCGAAGCCACGACCTTGACCCCTTCCAAAACCTCTTCCTTGGCCTCTCCCAGAACTGTTCTGGTTTCTTCCTAATTTTGGTTCTGTACTTTTCCATCCTGGTTCATTTGAACCTGAACAAAGGCCTAGGCCACGACCTGTTTTTGGTCCTTCTCCTTGAGGACCTGTTTTATCTCCATTTGGCATGTAAACCACCTCCATGGTTTGTTTTGTGCGTTATAATGAATATATATTCATTAAACTATATAAACCTTTTGGTGTTTTTGTATATTTTTAGAGAATTTTGCAGTTTTTAGTGTTCAGATACTTTCCATAGTTCTTGGTAGTATTTGTTTTTGTTTAATAGAACTTTATGAGTTCCTTCTCCAACTATTCTGCCTTTGCTCATGACAATAATTCTGTCAAATAGATACATGGATGAGATTCTATGGGTTATGGCAATAAGCGTTACTTCCCTTGATAGGTTTTTTAGTGCTTGGTGAATATTTTTTTCAGTTATTACGTCAAGGTTTGAGGTGGCTTCGTCTAATACTAGAATTTGTGGTTTTGCAAGTAATGCTCGTGCAATGCACATTCTTTGTTTTTCTCCACCGCTTAGTTTAACACCATTCGGACCTACGATAGTGTTGAGTTTGTTAGGTAGGGTATCAACGAATTTCCAAATAGCTGCTTTTTCGAGAGCGTTTTTTATTTCTTTTTCAGTTACCTTTTTTGGGCTAGTGAGTTTTAAGTTTTCGTTGATTGTGGTGTTTATTAATTTACTATCCTGAGGAACTATTTTAACCAAATTGTATAAATCCTCGGATTTTATGTCTTTAATGCTGATGTCTCCTATTTTTATATCTCCTTTAAGAGGGAGGTAAAGTTTTAAGAATAGTTTGACAAGTGTAGATTTTCCAGAACCGCTTAGACCGACTATGGCTAATCTTTCGCCTTTTTTGATTTGAAAGTTAATGTTTTTAAGAGCTGTTTCTCTTTGTTCTGAATATTTGAACATAAGATTTTTGAATTTTATTGTGTCCCATACTTTGACTTTTTTAGGGTGTATAGGTTCTTTTATTTTTGGTTTGTTTTCATAAATTAATGACATTCTATACATAGCACTTCTTTTGCCTAACATTTCGTGATAATTGTTCCAGAATGATCGGGCGTATTTACTTATTTTTGCAATAAATCCATAGATCATTACAGCTATACCTATACTCATATCTGTGTTCATGACCTGAATTGCCAGATATGTAAGGATTCCAACAGTTGATATGTCAATGATAAGTTGTGCTGTTGCTACCTTTATTCTTTCATATCTGCGAGATTTTCTTTCAGTATTGATAATGTTGTCATAAGCTTTTGTGAGTATTTTCATTAATTTTTCTCGAATGTTGAGAAGTTTGACGATTACTATATTTTGAAAAAAGTCGAATACTTTTCCGTATATCTTTTCACCTTCGCTATGAACTTGGCTTTCGAGGATTATGAGTTTTCTTGTTGTTAAAAAACCGTGAAGAAAGTATAATGCCACAGTGGCGGTGATAGCAACGGCAGATATCCAGTTAAGTTGAATTAGGATGAATAACGAGAAGAGGATGCCGAAGATTTGTATGATTGTGTTCCTATAAAAGATTTTTAAGAAATCTTTAATACCGTCGCTTCCTGATTTAATTTTTGTGAAGATTGATCCTAACTGGTGGTTTTCATAGAATTCAAAGTCCATTTTGAAAAGATAATCTATAGTTTTTATTTGTGCCTGGTTTTTTATTTGGGATGCTATAACTTTTGTTTTGTAAGATATGATGTTTTTTAGAATGTGGTAACCTAAATAGCTTAAAGCTGTAAGTCCTAGTAACGCGTATATGTTTCGGAATGCTTTGTTTGTGAGGTTGTCAATTATTAGTCCGTAAAGGTAAGGAGGGGCTATTGCGAACACTGCGACTATGATTGATAGTAAGAAATATATGACTAGTTGTTTTCTGTACTTCTCTCCGTAGAACCAAATATCTTTGAACTGTTTTTTCAAAGGATATTTTTTGTTAATATCCACCTCTTTTGGCATGATGTTTTTATTAGGTTGTTTGTTTATATACTTTGCTTTTTAATACTGTTATGAGAGGTGAGTGTTTGGTATGTTGTTGTGAGTATCTGAAAAACAGTAAATTTATTAAACCTCATTAATCTATAAATCTTTATGAAAGATGTAAATGAAGATGTTCAAGAGATTTTAAAATTATATGGGAATTCGATGAATGATAAGAAAAAGTTTTATCATATTTTAGAGCAAATAGGAAAACATATTATTAAATTAACGAAGCTTAAAGAGAATGAAGATAGGCCTGGCCATTTTAATGAAGAAGTTGCAGATATGTATATATTAGCAAAAGCTTTGTTTGAATTAGAAAAAATTGATGATAACACTTTAGATTCTGCGTCTAAACATTTCGTGGAAAAAATTAAAGAAATTTATGGTTGAATATTTATCGATAGTTAATAGTTAGATTTACAACAATCTTTATATACCCTTTAAACTAATTCTTGTTCATGGTGAAAATCTATCTTGAGACTTACGGATGTAGTTTGAATAATTCAGATTCAGAGGTTATGGCGGGTTTGCTTAAGGAGGCTGGGTTTGAGATTGTTCATGATTTGGAGAGTAGTGATCTTTGCATTCTTAATTCTTGTATTGTGAAATCCCCTACAGAGGATAAGATCGTTCATAGGCTTAAAGAGATTAAAGCTAAAAAGCAAGTAATCTTGGCAGGTTGTTTACCTCAGGCAAGACCTGAAAAGTTTGTTGATGTTTCTAAGATTGGCACTTATCAAGTAAATAATATTCTTGATGTTGTGAATGCAACTCTTGCTGGGCATATCGTTACACTTGTAGCACAAGAGGATAATGAACGATTGAATCTTCCAGTAATTAGAAAGAGCGAGTTTGTTGAAATAATTCCCATATGTAGAGGGTGTTTAGGTAAGTGTACTTATTGTATTACTCAGAAAGCTCGAGGGAAGTTAAGATCTTATTCTGTTGAAGATATAGTTGAGCAAGCAGAACGGGCTGTTGATAATGGTGTGAAACAGATATGGTTAACTGCTCAGGATTGTGGTGCGTATGGAAAAGATATAGGAAGTAATCTCGTATTACTATTACAACGACTTGTGAAAATTGATGGTGATTTTATGATTCGTGTAGGGATGATGAACCCCGATCATACACTTGAAATTGCTGATGAACTTATCGAAGTTTTTATGGATAAAAAAATATTTGAGTTTTTTCATATGCCTGTTCAGGCGGGCAATGATAAAGTTTTGAAACTTATGAAACGGAAGTATAAAGTTCAACAGTTTAAAGATTTGGTTAAAAAGATTAAAGGAATTTTGAAGCATAGTACTATAGCTACAGATATTATCTGTGGTTTTCCTGGAGAAACTAAGGACCAGTTCAAGGATTCTTTAAATTTAATAGATGAACTTAAACCTGATGTTTTGAATATTTCTCGGTACTGGAAACGGGCTGGTACATTGTCGGCAAAGATGAAACAGTTACCTCCTCGAGTTATCAAGGAACGGAGTAAAGCTATGACTGTAATGTTTCATAAAAAAGCTATGGAACGAAACACGGACTGGCTTAATTGGCGTGGTGATGTGTTTATATCTGAGAAAGGAACGATTGATGGGTCGTATCAAGGACGTAACTTTGCCTATAAACCTGTAGTGGTGTTATCTCATGAGAATTTAGTTGGTAAGACTGTTTATGTTAAGGTTATTGATGTGGGTAAGTTTGATTTGAAAGCAAAGATAATAAAAAAGGAAGAAAATTGAATCTTATTACTTTTGGATTATGTGAATTTTAAAACTGCAAGTCCGTAGTCGTGCCAATCTTTACTATTTTTGGCAATTTCTTGTGCTGTTTTTTGGTCTAAATCACAGACCATTGTTGCGCATTGCGGTTGTGAATAAGCGCCAAAGTATCTTAAGTCGAGTCCACTATTTTGTAATGGGTGGAGTAAACATCCTATATGTTCTTCGTCTGTATATCCTAAGAATACGCAAGGTCTTACAATGGTTTTATCTTTGTCAATTATTTCCATGTCCTGTTCTTCTTTTTTCAATATTTCTTCTATTTCTTGAATTATTTCAGTTATTTTTCCGGGATTATTTGGTAAATTGTTTGCTAGTTTATTGTAGACTAGTGTTCTTTTTTTTAGGATGTTATCTAAATTTGTTCTAGAATTATCTTTGAAGTCATAGATTCCGCAACATGCACCGCATGAAATGTTTTGTCTAGGTCTACAGTGTGCTGTTAATTCTGTTTTAACATAAAATGATCCGAATTGGTGATTTTTCATAAATATGCTGGTGTATATGTTTTATATATATTGTTTTGTGTTTTAGAATTTATATTATTTAGTTTGGTAAGAAAGAAATAAAGTAAAAAAATTAAATTTATTCTGTTGCTAAATCTGACTGTCTTCTAAGAGTTCCTGATCTTAGCCCGATGATGCTGGCCAGCCTCTCAAGCTTGGAAGCTTTTGGTTCTGCACTATTTGCTGATGCACGTACTGAATTTGCGAAAGCTTCGTCGTAACCTTTTTGTTCTGGATCGTCATTAGGTTCTGGGAAATCATCAGGGCCTGTTCCTTCTTCTTGAGCATATGGTGTAGCTATAAGTTTTCTTGCAAGTTCTGGTACTTGGAATGAATTTCCAATTCTTCCTGTTAGTCCTGATTCTTTTTGGGTTTCACTAAGTGATCCATTATGTATTGCTGTTTTACCGTATATTTTGTCAGTTGATTGTAATGAACCCATTAGAGATAAATATCCGACAGCCATACCTATTGCTACTTTTTTCAAAACTTTGTAAAAATTAGATTGTGTTGGTGTATTTTGAGCACCTGCTCTGTTTTGAGAGGGGGTGGTTTCAACATTATCTTCTAGCTTTATTTTTGTGGATCCGTAAGGTTTACCTACAAGTACAAAGTTAGGATTTTCTTGTTCGTATATTGTATTTGGATTTTTTTCTTCTTGTACTCTGTTTTCAGGACTTTCTCTAGAGAATTCCCATGCATCTCTAATACATGCTCTGTATTGAGAATCAACAGTGTCTGTCGCATTAATGTCTGGATTTGTACTTTCGCTTGGCGTATATGGTTCACCTACCATAATTGCGTTTGCAGGCGCATAAGGAGAGCCAACTAGTTTAAAATTTATTGGTGTATATTGTTTTCCGATCATTTTGAATTCTTTTGTTTGATTTTTATCAGTTTTTTCAGTCATTTTTTCTATAACCTCCTTGATGAATTGTTATGTTTCGTACTGTAGTAGTAGTGAATTATGAAGTATATAAATCTTTCGATATTATTTTCATATTTGAGTTTTTAAATGGTTTTATCCAGAATTGTGTTTTTATTTATAAACTGTTATTTGTTTTTAATGTTGTTTTATGTATTGTTTTTATGTACTTAAAATGATTTTATAGTGTGTTATAGTAAGTTTTATAAACGGCTTGAGCTTCTTTGCAAAAAGAGAGAGATAGAGAGAATGGGGTGTAAACATTTTCTCAGTTAATGAAAACTGTTTTAAAATGACTAAAACTATTAAAATGAAGCCATTATTGCCTTCTTTAAAAGAAAAGAAGAGATATTTGGTTTTTGAAGTTATGTCTGAGTCCAAGTTTGACTTTGAATTAGTTTCAAGGTCTATGAAAAAGACGTTTAATAGTTTTTTAGGTGAAATTGGCATGGCTAAAGCAGGTGCTTACATAATGCCTGAAAAATGGAACAAGTCAAAACAAAAAGGTGTAATAAGATTGAACCATGATATGCTGGATGAAATTAGAGCTGCGCTTACATTGGTGAAAGATTTCAATGGAGTTGAGGTTTTAATTCAGAGTGTAGGTGTATCTGGGATATTAAAAAAAGCAGAATTGAAATTCATGAGGTGAAAAAAAAATGGTGGAAGCAATGACAAATCAAATGATGGGATATGATAGGGCAATTACAATGTTTAGTCCTGATGGTAGACTCTTACAGGTAGAGTATGCTAGAAAAATGGTAAAGTTAGGAAATACAGCTCTAGGTATGGTCTGTAAAGATGGTGTTGTGATAGTTGTAGATAGAAGAATTGTTGATAATCTTATAGTTATCAAGTCAGTAGAGAAGATTATGCAGATTGATGATCATATTGGTGCGACAGTATCTGGAAGTTTGAGTGATGGAAGAGTTTTAGTTGAGAGATCGCAGGTAAAAGCTCAGCAACATAAGGTTACTTATGACACTCCAATTGATACTTTGACAATTGTAAAAGATGTTTGTGACCTTAAACAGGTTTGTACGCAGTCAGGAGGGTTAAGACCTTTTGGTGTATCTTTGCTTATTGGAGGGGTAGATGATTCTCCTAAACTTTTTGTGACTGAACCTTCAGGAATTTATTTCCAGTATCTTGCAACCGCTATAGGCGAGGGTGAGATTGAGGTTGGAGATTTTCTTCATAAAGAGTATAAAGAAGGTCTTTCAGTTGAGGAAGGTGTTAAGTTAGGGGTTAAAGCTCTTTACAAATTTATTGGAAAAGAGCTTACTGCTGATAGGTTAGATTGTGCTTTTATTAAGACTGATAATCAGAAGTTCCTTAAAGTGACACGAGACAAGCTTGATAAAGTGTTGAAAGAAGTGAAGAAGGGTAAATAAAACGTTGTAGAAATCTTTTTGATTTCTTAGTGTCAAAATCCATGAGGTGAATTTTAATATGCCAAAAATAACTTACGAAAAGGAGAGAATACATTTAAACCTTGCAAGGATTAAGAAAGGTGGCGAGGTTTTTGAGATTGATGTAGATCCTGATTTAGCTGTAGAGTTCAAAGAGGGAAAAGATGTTGATATTAAGGATGTATTGAAAGCTGAGAAAGTTTTTGCAGATGCAAAGAAAGGTCTTCTTGCGTCTGAAGAAAGGATGCAGAGTATATTCGGTACATTGGATGTTCTTGAAGTTGCAAAGATTATTATCTCTGATGGCGAAATTCAGCTTACAGCCGAGCATAGACAAAAAGTAAGAGATGCTAAGCGTAAAAGGATAGTTGAAATCATAAGAAAAAATGGTGTTGACCCTAGAACTCATCTTCCGCACCCTTTGCAAAGGATAGAGAACGCTTTTGAAGAAGCAAAAATTAAGATTGATGAGTTTGTTCATGAGGAAAAACAAGTACAGGAGATACTTAAAAAGTTACGACCTATACTTCCAATCAAGTTTGAAGTGAAAGAGATTGAAGTATTGCTTGAATCTGAGCATGCTAGTAAGGCTTATCCTGTTGTGAAAAGTTTTGGTAAGTTGCTAGCAAATGAGTGGCGTAATGATGGTTCATGGAGATGTGTGATTGAGATTCCTGCAGGATTGCAGGAAGAGTTTTTTGATAAACTGAATTCAATGACGCATGGTAATGTTCAAACTAAAATACTAAATTCGAGGTAGAATGAAAATGGGAAATTTAATTGCAAAAGAAAAAACTATTGTTGTCCCTGGCGAAGTTTTAGCAGATGGTATGGATTATATACCTGGCTTTAACACATATCGTGAGGGCGAAAAAGTACTTGCATGTAAACTTGGTTTAATGCAAGTAGAAGGAAGAGCAATCAAACTGATACCTTTATCAGGTAAGTATAATCCTAAAACTGGAGATACTATTATTGGTAAAGTCATTGATGTTTTGTTCAGTGGTTGGAGAATTGAGACCAATTCTGCTTACTCTGCAATGTTGCCTTTGAAAGACGCAACTTCAGAGTTTATTGCTAGAGGTGCAGATCTTACAAGGTACTATAATTTTGGTGATTATGTTGTTGCAAAGATTACAAATGTAACATCACAAAATTTGGTAGACTTAACAATGAAAGGGCCTGGTTTAAGAAAGTTAAATGGTGGAAGAGTTATTGAGGTTTCACCTTACAAAGTCCCACGAATTATAGGTAAAAAAGGTAGCATGGTTTCAATGATTAAAGATGCTACTGGTTGCCGAATTGTGGTTGGCCAGAATGGTTTAGTCTGGATACAAGGAGATAATCCTGCTAAAATGGTAGTTGCTATTAAGACTATTAGAAAGATTGAGGCTGAATCGCACATATCTGGATTAACTGATGTTATTAAAGTGTATCTGGAGAATGAGACAAAAGGTGAACAAAAATGAGTTATGCTAAACGATTTGACGGAAGAAAATTTGAAGAAATGCGTCCTATGGAAGCAAAAGTGGGAGTTGTTAAACGGGCAGTAGGTTCTGCAATGTTTAAGATTGGTAATACAATAGCTATAGCTGCTGTTTATGGACCAAGAACAATGTTTCCAAGATTTTTACAAAATCCTGAGAAAGGTGTTTTAAGATGTTATTATAATATGATGCCTTTTAGTTGTGGTGATCGAGTAAGACCTGGTGGTGGAAGAAGAAGTAAAGAACTTTCAATGGTTATTCAGAAAGCTATTGCGCCAATAGTGGATTTACACGATTTTCCAAATTCGGTAGTGGATGTTTTTATTGAATTTCCGCAAACTGATTCAGGTACGAGATGTGCAGGAATTTGTGCAGCTTCAATGGCACTTGCAGATGCAGGTATCCCTATGAAAGATCTTGTGAGTTCAATCGCTGTTGGAAAAGTGGGCGATGCGCTTGTAACAGATCTTACAAAGAAAGAAGAAGATTTTGAGGAAGGTGCAGTTGATATTGCAACAGCTTATCTTCCAAATTCTGATAAGTTTACATTACTTCAACTTGATGGAGAAATAACTCCTGAAGAATTAAAGAAATGTTTAGTTCTTGCAAAAGACTCTTGTAAACAGATTTCAGAAATACAGAAACAGGCTTTGAAAGCAAAGTATGAAGCTAAGAAGGTGGTTGACAATGAATAATGACGAAAAGAATTACTTTTTAAAATTGCTAAGTCAAGGTACCAGGTTTGATGGTAGAAAACTTGAAGAATTTAGAGGACCTATCACTGTTGAATATGGTGCTGCAGGAAATGCAGAAGGTTCAGCAAGAGTTAAGATTGGTGGTACTGAAGTTTTGGCGGGTATTAAACTTGAGATAGGAACTCCTTATCCGGATGCAGCTGATAAAGGGTCTATGATGATTGGTGTAGAATTATTGCCTTTGTCAAACCCTAAGTTTGAACCAGGACCTCCTAGTATACAAGCTATTGAACTTGCAAGAGTTGTAGATAGAGGTATCAGGGAAAGTCATACAATTGATATGAAAAAGCTTTGTATTACTCCTGGCGAGAAATCTTGGATGGTAGTAATTGATATCTGTCCTATCAATGATGAAGGTAACTTGTTTGATGCGTGTTCTCTGGCGGCAATGGCTGCATTGAAAGATTGCGTGTTCCCTGAAGTTAAGGATGGTAGAATTGTTCCTAAGTCAAAAACAAAGGAATCTTTGCCGGTCATGGATGAAACAATTGAATGTACAGTCTATAAAGCGGGCGATTTTCTTTTTGTGGATCCTACAACTGAAGAAGAACATTTGTATGATTCAAGATTGACAATTGCCATGAAAAAGGATGGTACAGTTTGTGCTTTACAGAAAGGCGGTGAAGATGGTTTGACACCTGAAGACATTGCTAAGATGCTAGATATAGCTTCTGAAAAGATATCCTTGATGAGAAAAGCGTTAAAGGTGAATTAAAATGGCTGAAGCAGAAATGCGTTATACTAAGTATGAGAAAGCGAGAATGATTGGTAGTAGAGCGTTACAGATTGCAATGGGTGCACCATTTTTGATAAAGCTTGATGAAAGTGACCTTGAGGAGTTAAATTATAATCCTTTAGAGATTGCTAAACTTGAGTTTGACGCAGGAGTGATACCTTTAACAATTAAGAGACCTTTACCTGAAGTTGAAGGTTATTCTGAAGGCGAAGAGAAAAAGGAAGAATAATTTTTATTTTTTTTAATACTTTTTTTATTTTTGATGTTTTTAAATGATTTTTAAGATGAAAGAGATAACTAAAGAGAAACTTGAAAAGTATTTTGATGTTACTTCTAGGGCTTTAGATATGGCTAAAAAATCGGGTAATCGTACCTCAATCGACAGAGCTGATATAGTTGATATGGTTGAAAGGTATTTGAGTGATGCAAAACATTTCTTTTCTAAAGATGATTATGTGAATGCTTTTGCTGCGCTTAACTATGCACACGGATGGTTAGATTGTTCGGCTAGGTTAGGGATATTCGATGTTCATGACAGCAAGTTGTTTACTGTTGACTAGTAAGCTTATGATTGATTAGAAAAATTTATTAATTTGAAAATTAATTTCTATTTTTATGTTAAAAGAATATCAAAAATTGTGTAAGCTTTCAGCTAAATCTTTCAAAACACCAGAGAAAGAGATTTTTACTTGGGGTTTAGGTATTGCTGGAGAGGCTGGGGATGTAGCGTCGTGTATAAAGAAAACTTTTGTACACGATAATGATAAACGTGAAGGCATAAAAGAAAATATAGGGGATACTTTGTGGTATGCTGCAATGATCTGTAACTATTTTGGGTGGGAGCTTGAAGATATAATGAAAGCTAACCTTGAAAAGTTAAAGAAAAGGTATCCTGAAGGGTTTACTATTAAAGATGCTCAACGCGAAGGTAAGATGATAGATTGGAACGAGTCTTAGGTTTATTATATTATTATTTTTATTATTTATATTTTTTTTTCAACTCTTGGATATGTTCCTCTTAACATGAATACTTTAGAAGTTTTTACAGCTAATCCTTTACTTTTTTTAATCATGTCTTTAGATATCATTTTAACTTTGCCAATACATATAAGTTCGTTCTTAAGACTCATTATTGCTACAAGCTCGTCTATTTGAATATCCGATTCGACTGAAACAACTCCTGGTACATGAAGGTTAGCACCGTGGCATAATGAATCAACAGTTGTATCAAGAACCCATATTTTAGGTAGGTGACGGACTCCGTTTTCAATTGGTTGGATAATCTTTTTTAACCATTTATCTGTGCCTTTGTTTTTATAGAACCAGAATGCATCTTTTAAATCGGTAAGTGATGATAAAGATGTTTCGTTGAATGGACCTGCTTTACTTCTTCTTAGCTCTGCCATGTGTGCACCTGTACCAAGTTTTTGTCCAATATCGTGCATAAGTTTTCTTATATATGTACCTGCTTGGCAGCCTATAATCATTAGAACGTCTTGATCGGTTTGTTCAAGGATTTCTAAATAGTATATTTTTCTATATCTCCATTGTCTTTTAACAGCAGACTTTATTGGTGGGAGTTGTTTAATTTTTCCAATGAAATGTTCTTTGATAACTTTTTTAACAGTTTCTTCGTCAATTAATTTGTGAAGGTGCATTATTGCTATGTATTCTTTACCCGCAGGAAGAAGTGCTTGGACGATTCTTGTACCGCGGCCCATAGCTACAGGTAGTACTCCGGTTACTTTTGGGTCGAGGGTGCCTGAATGGCCACTTTTTTTAATACCTAGAATATGTTTAACATATGCAGAGACTTGGTGTGATGTTGGACCTTTAGGTTTATCAACATTAATGATTCCGTAGTCTAGAATTTCTTCGGTTGTTCTGTTTTCAGGGGCTTTACCAAATTTAGGGGATGTTTTAGCTTGTTGTCTAGTAAATACTTCTCTTTTTATCCTTTCAAATGGTAGACCGTTCATATAATTAAGAAATAATTGGTTTATTTAAAAAATTACTCTTTTTTAGGTTCTTCTGAAGGTTTATTTTCTTTAGGAACAGGAGCTTCTTTTACTTCTTCCTTGTTTTCTTCTTTTGTTTCTACAGGTTTTGTTTCTTCTTTAGGTGTTTCTTTTTTCTCTTCAACAGGTTTTGTTTCTTCTTTTGGAGTTTCTTTTGGTTCTTCTTTCTTCTGTTTTAAAGATTCGAGTTTTTTCTTAATTTCTTCCTTTTTCTTTTCCCTGTCTGTCATATCTTTTTTTGGAGCAGATTTCTTTTTTGGTTGTTTTTCAACTGGGGCTCCAACTATTTCTGCTTTAACAATACCTTCATCGTCCTTAGTAACGTTAATTTTTATATGGTGTGGCGGATTTTTAATGCCGCGTTCCCAGATTTTTAAATTTGCATATTTTCCAACTTTAATATTTTTAATATCAGTTTTCATATGTTTAGCTAAGAATTCTTTTAGAGCTCTGCCTGCCTTTTTCGCTCTTCTATAACGTGGAGCTTTAAGCCATTCGCTTCTCAGTGGTACATTATATGTTCTTTCTATCATTTTGTTTATGCTTTAATTTTGTTACGTCTCCAAGATCTTTTAATGGCTGTATGTCTTCCAGGATGGACCTTTCTACCTTGACCGTACTTTTTAGGGACTGTCCAGAAAGGTGCCCATTTAGTCTGTTTACCTTTTTTAATCAGTCTTTTCTTTTTTGAAAGGTCTTTGTATCTTGCCATTTTTATTGTCTCGTGATTTTGAATTCTCTTTTGGGAGGTTGCATCCTTTGTAGTATGTCTTTCAATTGTTTATCATCAATCATTGGTAGTTTACCAGTTTGAATGATTTGCGCTAACAATGTGAGCGCCTGCACGGCCTTTTCAGGGTGTGCAGCTTTTAAGTTTCCATATCTTGATAATGCTTCTTTTGTCAAGTGTTGTCTAACGAACTGTTCAAGAGTTGAGATTTGTTGATTGAATTCTTCAACTTCTTTTTGTTGTTGCTGTAATTGTTCTAGTCGTTTATGTCTTAACTCTTCAAGTTCATTCATTTTTAGGAGTTTCTATAGTCTCTTTCTTAGGTTCTGGTTTGGTCTCCTTTTTTGTTTCTTTAACTTCAACTTTTTTTTCTTCTTTAGGTGTTTCTTTTTTCTCTTCAACAGGTTTTGTTTCTTTTTTTGAAGTCTCTTTAGGTTCTTCTGTAATGAGAGATTTTTTCTTACCTTTAGTAAGTTGAACTGCAATTTTATCAAGGATTGATTTTCCTTTTGGAGCTATACTTCTACCTTTATGTCCTTTTATTTCAACTTGTTTAGCTAGTTCAGCTGTTTCAAGTTGTTGTAATATTTTTCTGATTATGCTTCCAGATGCAATAAAAAATTTGTCCGGTTTATGGCCTCGATTTTTTCTGCCACCATAGTATTTTCTTAATTTTGATACGCCGATTGGGCCGTATTTGTATAATTTTCTTAGAATTGATGCTGATCTCATAAACCACCAGTCACTTCTTGCAGGAGGTCTTTCTCTGCTGCTACCTGTTTTAACGAATTTTGCCCATTCAGGTGGCTGTAGTTCTGGAATTTTAGCTAGTTCTATAGCTGCTTTTTCTATAAGTTCATTTGGATCTGCGTCGTAAATAACCATTTAATCACCTAATATGTCGCTCCTTGCGGAACTAGACTACCTATTGCTAGGTTATATTGAAGGAGAAAAGGGTTGTTTATAAAGTTATCTATTTTCAAAGGATTCTATCTCAGGGAGAATATCTTGAATGTCTTTACCCGAGATAACAGAGTTGCAGTATTTTAAAATTTCTTCATTTATGGGGTTAAAAGCGATTGCAAAGCCGGCAGTTTTTGCCATCTTGACATCGTTAGTATCGTGTACAACAACGATTACATCTTTAAGGTCAATATTATGTATTGTGCACAGTTCTCTTAGTGCTTCTGCTTTATTTCCTGCTCTAATTGGCCAATTATCCATATCAATTGACCCTGTAACTTTACCATCTTTAATCTCGAGAGTGTTAGTATAAATAAAGTCAATGCCCAACTCTTTTTGTGCTCTTTCTGCTAAAGTTTTAGAGCCTGAAGAGATAATGGCTATCTTGAAACCTTTTTCTTTTAATGTTGTAATGGTTTGAACTACTCCTGGCATGTAATTTTGTTTCTTAATTAGTTCGTAGAATTTTTCTGCGGGTTTATTCTTCCAGAGTCTGCCTATAACTTCTTTGACTAGAGTTTCGTAGTTTGTATAAAGGTATGTTTCTGTTAAAACTTTGCCTTCTTCTAAAGTATCAAATTCTTTATGTAGTTCTAGCCAGAAATTGGAATGTTCAAATATCATGCCGTCCATGTCAAAGCAGATTAGTTTTGTCATAAGTTTTTGTTTTTTAGAGAGTTTATATAGTTTATTAATATCTTCTAA